>NZ_JBHVWS010000002.1:236599-352363 GCF_042882185.1 Streptomyces sp. NPDC058239 | reverse complement strand
GCTGGGTTTTGGTCAATCACTTCTGGCGTGCGGAGCCGAAACTGACCCCGAATGCGGCGGCCGCACCCCCCGGTGGGGGTGTGCGGCCGCCTCAACAGCGAACCTCAGCAGGTCACTTCAGGCCGAAGGCCCGGATGATCTCCTGATCGATGCCGAGCCCGTCCCCGGCCTCGGAGTGCGCCTTGATCGAGACGAAGCCGCCGGCGGCCTTCTCGGGGGTCTTGAACCGACCGGTCCAGTTGCCCTCGGAGGACTTGCGCAGCTCGACGGCGTTCCAGCTCTTGCCGTCGTCGTAGCTGACCGACAGCGACGCCTTCTTCGCCTTCACCGCACCGTCCAGCCACTCCTGCGTACCGGAGCCGATACCGATCTCGGTCCACTTGCCTGCCTTGACGTCACCGGCGAGGTCGGTGTGGACCTTGTAGTCCAGCTGCAGCAGCGGAAGGTCGGCCTGGTACGGGCCGTTCTCGTCCATGGCGCCCGAGACGAAGTTCCACTCGGTGTGCGTGCGGGTGGAGGTCTTCCACAGGTCGCCGTCACGGTTGGAGTCGAGCACGAAGCGGTAGGGCAGCTTCTCCGGCGACAGGTCTCCGAGGTAGCCGGCCCGGCCCGCGACCTTCTTGATCAGGGTGTCGCCCTGGTAGATCGCGGTGGTGGTGGTGTCGTACTCGTCCTCAGGCATGGAGCCCGAGTGGCCCGCGCCGGAGTCCGTCCACGCGGTCAGGTTGAACTGCATGTCGTTGCGGACGGTACGGAACGGACCCCAGTAGCCGGTGCCCAGACGCGGGCGGGAAATCGGCGCGAACCACTCGGCGGAGTAGGTGCGGCCCGCCTTGTAGTCCAGCTCACCGCTGCGCATCTCGTGCGCGAATCCCGTCTCGGCGGAGTTGAAGACCGAGTGGTTCTCATACCAGAAGGAGGCGCCCGGAAGCGGGTTGACCCACTCCTCGCGGGTGCCGGGGAACTTCTCGTACTCCTCGAAACCGAGACCCGGGCCGTAGTCCGGGATGTCGTAGCGGAAGCCCCCGCCGAGCACGTCCTTGTGAGCGTAGAAGGTGTTCTCCACCTTCGCCAGCTGACGGGTCGACGGAGCGAACGCCAGCGAGCGGTCCGGGATGACACTGTCGTGGCGGTCCACCAGGTCGTACATGTAGCGGGCGTACTTGCGCTGATCGATCGTCATCTTCCCACCGTGCTGTACGGACTTGATCAGGTCCTCGCCCGCCAGGCGCTGGACCGAGGCGACCGGGATGGGGCCCTTGGTCCCGTAAGGGGTGTAGCTCTCCATCAGGACGCCGTCGCCGCCGTTGACGACGAACAGTGCCCCGGCGCCCGCGGCCACCGCGTTGGCGAGCCGGTCGGCGGGAGCGACCGCATCACTGCTGCGGATGACGACGGCCTTGCCCTTGACGTTCAGACCCTCGTAGTCGGCCACGGCGCCGTTGCCCGCGAAGACGCCGGCCAGTTTCTTCTCGCCGTCCTCGGCGATGGTCGCACCACCCTGCGGGAAGACCGGCACATCACGGCCCTCGGCAGACACATCCAGCTGCTTCTCGCCCTGCCGCCAGCGGGTCAGGAAGGAGAAGCTGCCCTGCGTGACCTTCTTGGTGGGGCTGGCCCACAGCTGGTCGTAGGTCAACGGGATCTGGTACGCGTCGCGCTGGACTGTGCCGTCCGGTGCGGTACGTGCCATGTCATATCGCAGCTGTCGGGTCTCGGTCTCCTTCGGCGTGCGCACACTGACCTTGCGGGCCTTGGACGCGTCGAGGGTGACCGTGGTCGCCTTGTCGAGGATCGTCTCGGGAGCCGCGAGGAAGGCCACGGCCTTCGAGTCGGGACGGTCACCGGCGATGTCGGCGGTCGTCCAGGCGCTGTAGTTGCCCGGCGGCAGCCGCAGCGTGCTCTCGCCCGACACCTGAACGATGCCCAGATTCGGGTCGCCGAGCTCGCCGATGACGACCAGGCCGTCCATCGGCTTGCCCTCGCGGTCACGGAGCTTGAGCGTCAGGTCGTACAGCTCCCGCTCCTTGTTCAGGGCGAAGCCGGTGTGCGCGACGACGGTGCCCGCCGCGTCCTTGGCGATGACCTGACCGGAGAACTGGGTGCCGCCGGCGACCTTCGACGGGTCCAGTGAAAGCACGGCCTCGGCGGTGGAACCGGCCGGGACGGTCAGCTGCTTCGTCGACAGGGTGTAGGCGTCGGCGTCCGTGTCGGTGGCCAGGTCGAGCGTGACGTCCTTCGTACCGGTGTTGCGGTACGTGATGGTCCGCTGGGTGACCGGGTCGGAGGCGGAGTGCGGCCAGTCGTAGGAGGCGACCGCGACGGAGCCGGTGGCCTCGATCGTGGTGTCGACCGCCGCCTTCACATCGAGCCGGCCGGTGCCCTGCTCGTACGGGGTGTACGCGTCGAGCTTCTTCGACGAGCTCATCAGCGCGTCCTTGATCCGCTGGCCGGACCAGTCGGGGTGACGCTGCTTCAGGATGGCTGCGGCTCCGGCGACATGCGGGGTCGCCATCGACGTACCCGACATCGTCCGGTACATCCCGCTGACGCCCGGGACCGCCTGCGAGGCTGCAGCGTTGATGTCCACGCCCGGTGCGGACAGATCGGGCTTCAGACCGTAGGACCTGACGAGCGGGCCCATCGAGGAGAAGTCCGCACGGTTGTCCTGCTTGTCGACGGCGGCGACGGTGAGTGCCTTCTCCGCCGAGCCGGGCGAGCCGATGGTGCCCGCGCCGTACGCGTTGCCCGCGGCGATCACGAACAGCGGCCCGCCGTCGGCGGAGAGTGCGTCGACGGCCTGGGACATCGGGTCGGAGCCGTCGTCCGGGATGCTGGAGCCGAGGCTCATGGAGACGACGTCGGCGCCTTCGGCCTTCGCCCACTCCATGGCTTCGATGATCCCGGAGTCCGCGCCGGAGCCCTCATTGCTGAGCACCTTGCCGACGATCAGGTCGGCGCCCGGGGCGACGCCCTTGTTGACGCCCTCCGAGGCGGCGCCGGAGCCCGCGATCGTGGAGGCGACGTGCGTGCCGTGGCCGTGCTTGTCGAGGACCTCCTCGCCAGGCACGAAGCTCTTGGTTTCGAGAATGCGGTCCTTGACGTCCGGGTGGGTCGCGTCGATTCCGGTGTCCAGGACCGCGACCTTGGAGCCCTTGCCGTCGTAGCCCTCGGCCCACGCCTGCGGGGCGTTGACCTGCGGCACGGAGTCCTTGAGGGCGGCCTCCACCCGGCCGTCGAGCCAGAGCTTGGCGATGCCGTTGTCCAGCGAACGGGCCGTGGAGGTACGGGCGATGTCGTTCCAGAAGGCCCGGGTGGTGTCCTTCTCGGCCTTCAGCGCGGCGCCGTGGATGCTCTCCAGAGTGCGGGTCTTCTTCGCACCACGAGGGGCGGCGGGCAGTGAACGGCCCTGGCTCGCCGCGTAGGTGGCGATCAGCGGAATGCCGTCCGACTTCCTGTCGTCGTACCCCATCTCGGCCAGAGCCGAGACATTGAACAGCCGACGGTCCAACTTGCCCGTCGCGAGAAGGGAGTTGGCTTCGTCGGGCAGGACGTACAGATCGTCACCGGCCTGCTGGACATGCACGCCGCCGACCGCTCCGTCGGGGCGGTCCACAGTAACGGTGTCCTGCTTGCCGACACCGTCCGAGTAGTGCACGACATCACCCGTGAGCAGGGTGATGTCGTACTCCTTGACGGGGGCGGCGGCCTGGCGGTCGACGGGCCTGGACTGACCGGCGGCGGCGGATGCGGAGCCCGCTGCGGGCAACAGTGCGCCACTCACCAGCGCGACCGAAGTCGCTATGAGCAGAGCCCTGCGTCCCGCACGAGCGGATCTCGCCCGGCCGGAAGCGGAGGAGGGTGTGAATGTCATGCAGCAGATCTAAAGGCAAAACCGAAGCTACGGTTGAGTTCACACCTGGCGTGAAGCCGCCGTGGCGGCAACCCGCCCACGGACAATGATGATTCGCGGGACGGTTCAGGCCACGGATGTGATCAATCCGGTCGACGGCCGGCCGCCCTCGTGGTGGATCGGAGTGTGTGCGCCCTTGAGCGGTACGCCGCTGCCGCCGCGCCGGTCGGCGACGATTTCGGCGGCGATCGACAGCGCGGTCTCCTCAGGGGTGCGGGCGCCGAGGTCGAGGCCGATCGGCGAGTGCAGCCTGGCCAGTTCCAGCTCCGTGACGCCGACGTGACGCAGCCGGTCGTTGCGCTCCAGATGGGTACGGCGCGAGCCCATCGCGCCGACGTACGCCACCGGCAGCCTCAACGCCAGTTCCAGCAGCGGAACATCGAACTTGGCGTCGTGGGTGAGGACGCACAGGACGGTGCGCGCGTCGACGTCGGTCGTCGCGAGATAACGGTGCGGCCAGTCGACGACCAGCTCGTCGGCCTGCGGGAAGCGGGCCTTCGTGGCGAAGACGGGGCGAGCGTCGCACAATGTGACGTGGTACCCGAGGAACTTTCCCGCACGGACCAGCGCCGAGGCGAAGTCGATGGCCCCGAAGACGATCATCCGGGGCGGCGGGACGCTCGATTCGACGAGCAGGGTGAGCGGTTGCCCGCAGCGCGAGCCCTCGGCGCCGATGGTGACGGAGCCGGTGCGGCCCGTGTCCAGCATCGCGCGGGCGTCGGCCGCAGCGGTGCGGTCCAGCTCCGGATGTCCGCCGAGCCCGCCCTCGTACGAGCCGTCGGGGTGGACGAGCAGGGGGCGGCCGAGTAGTTCCGCGGGCCCGTCGGTGATCCTGGCGACCGCCGCCGCCCGACCCCGTGCGGCGGCGGCGAGCGCGGCGGCGAACACCGTCCGTGCGAGGTCGTCCGCACGGACCGGTGTCACCAGGATGTCGATGACGCCGCCGCAGGTCAGTCCGACCGCGAAGGCATCCTCGTCGCTGTAGCCGAACTGTTCGCGCACTGTGATGCCGTCGTCCAGCGCCTGCCCGCACAGTTCGTACACCGCGCCCTCCACACACCCGCCGGAGACCGATCCGATCGCCGTGCCGTCGCGGTCGACGGCGAGGGCGGCTCCCGGCTGCCGGGGCGCGCTGCCGCCGACCGCCACAACAGTGGCCACGGCGAAGTCGCGTCCCTGCTCGACCCACCGGTTGAGCTCTTCGGCGATGTCCAGCATGACGTTCTCCTTCTACGGGTGTGCGGAGGGGCGGAAGAGGCTTGTGCGGGCAGGTCCTACTTGGCGCCGATCCAGCTCTCGATCGGGCTGAGCGCGAAGTACACGACGAACACGCCGGTCAGCACCCACATGAAGGCACCGACCTCACGGAACTTGCCCTGCGCCGCCTTGATCGCGGCGAAGGAGATCACTCCGGCGCCGACTCCCGCGGTGATGGAGTACGTGAACGGCATCAGGGCCACGGTCAGGAAGACCGGCACCGCGACGGAGCGGTCGCTCCAGTCGACATGGCGGGCGTTCTGCATCATCATCGCGCCGATGACGACCAGCGCGGCGGCGGCGATCGGCCCCGGCACGATCTGGGCGAGCGGGGTGAAGAACAGTCCGGCGGCGAAGAGCACACCGGTGACGACGGAGGACAGACCGGTGCGGGCCCCCTCGCCGACGCCGGTCGCCGACTCGATGAAGACGGTCTGGCCGGAGGCTCCGGAGACACCGCCGATCGCCCCGCCCGCGCCGTCGATGAACAGCGCCTTGGACAGGCCCGGCATCCGGCCCTTGCTGTCGGCGAGCCCGGCCTCCGTACCGACGCCGATGATGGTCGCCATCGCGTCGAAGAAGCCGGCCAGCACCAGGGTGAAGACGATCATGCCGACGGTCATGACGCCGATGTCGCCCCAGCCGCCGAACTCGACATGGCCGAAGAGCCCGAAGTCCGGTATCGAGACGGCGCTGCCCTGCAGTTCGGGTGCGCTGCCGCCCCATGCCTCGGGGCTGATGTCACCGACCGCGTTGACGACGACGGCGAGGATCGTGCCGACCACAATCCCGATCAGGATCGCCCCGGGCACATTGCGGGCCTGGAGCATGAAGATGAGCAGCAGGGTGACGCAGAAGAGCAGTACGGGCCAGCCGGAGAGCTGCCCGCCCACGCCGAGCGTGACCGGGGCGCCCTTGCCCACGAAACCGGCGTTGACCAGGCCGATCAGCGCGATGAACATGCCGATGCCGATGGTGATGCCGTGCTTCAGGGCCAGGGGTATCGCGTTCATGATGATCTCGCGCAGCCCGGTGACGACCAGCAGCACGATCACCACGCCGTACATCACACACATGCCCATGGCCTGCGGCCAGGTCATATGGGGTGCCACCTGGGTGGCGAGCACGCCGGAGACGGAGAGCCCCGCGGCGAGAGCGAGCGGCACCTTGCCGATGAATCCCATCAGCAGGGTGGAGACGGCTGCGGCGAGCGCGGTCGCCGTGATCAGCCCGGCGTGGCTGAGGCGGTGGCCCGCCGCGTCCGGGCCGGACAGCAGGAGCGGGTTGAGCAGAAGGATGTAACACATCGCCATGAAGGTGGTGATGCCACCGCGCACTTCACGTGCGACGGTGGAGCCACGGTCGGAGATGTGGAAGTACCGGTCGAGCCAGGATCTTCCGGCGGGGACGCGCGAGCCCGGGCCCGCATCCTCCGCACTGGTCCTGGGCTCCACTGACTGCTGGGTCATGATGCCTGACTCCCAAGGTTCACAGGGACACCCGCGATGAAGAATCGATATGCGGGATTTGGGATGACTGCGCTGGCGGCACGACCCGGGGGACGGCCCGAGGCGAACTGTTCATGCAGAGTGGAATGTGACATGTGACGTGTTGCATGCGGTGTCACCCGCACTGCTGGCACTGCGGTACTGCGGGTACTGCGGGTACTGCGGGTACTGCGTAGCACTGCCCTTTCGGTGTGTGGTGGACGCAATGGCCGTGAGCGGTACGGCACTTGCGTTTCTCCGGGCGGTGCGGGCGGCGGAAGTGTGACGTTCCTGGGAGGCGCGCACCGCCCGGAGAGTTCAGGAGGGCAGTGACTCAGGTGCCGGTGATGTGCTCGGGGCGTACCGGCGTCCTGTTGAGCTCCAGGCCCGTCGCGTTCCGGATCGCCGCGAGGACGGCCGGGGTCGACGAGAGGGTGGGGGCCTCACCGATGCCGCGGAGCCCGTACGGCGCGTGGTCGTCGGCGAGTTCGAGCACATCGACCGGGATCGTCGGGGTGTCGAGGATCGTGGGGATCAGATAGTCCGTGAAGGAGGGGTTGCGCACCTTCGCGGTCTTCGGGTCGACGATGATCTCCTCCATGACGGCGACGCCCAGGCCCTGGGTGGTACCGCCCTGGATCTGCCCTTCGACGGACAGCGGATTGAGGGCCTTGCCGACGTCCTGGGCGCAGGCCAGTTCGATCACCTTGACCAGGCCGAGTTCGGTGTCGACCTCCACGACCGCGCGATGGGCGGCGAAGGAGTACTGGACATGGCCGTTGCCCTGTCCGGTACGGAGGTCGAACGCCTCGGTGGGCCGGTGACGCCACTCCAGCTCGATGTCGACCGCCTCGTCCTCCAGTACGTCGACCAGATCGGCCAGCACCTCGCCGCCGTCGGTGACGACCTTGCCGCCCTCCAGGAGCAGTTCGGCGGTGGCCCAGGCGGGGTGGTACGTACCGAACTTGCGGCGGCCCATCTCCAGGACCTTCTCGCGGACGGCCTCGCAGGAGTGCTTCACGGCGCCGCCGGTGACATACGTCTGCCGGGAGGCGGAGGTGGAGCCGGCCGAGCCGACCTGGGTGTCGGCCGGGTGAATGGTGACCTGGGCGACGCCGAGTTCGGTACGGGCGATCTGGGCGTGGACGGTGACGCCGCCCTGCCCGACCTCGGCCATCGCGGTGTGTACGGTCGCGACAGGTTCGCCGCCGATGACCTCCATGCGCACCCGGGCGGTGGAGTAGTCGTCGAAGCCCTCGGAGAAGCCGACGTTCTTGAGGCCGACCGCGTAGCCGATGCCGCGTACCACGCCTTCGCCGTGGGTGGTGTTGGACAGTCCGCCGGGCAGGGCCCGTACATCGGCCTGCTCGCCGGCCACCTCCCACTGGCGCTCGGGCGGCAGCGGCCTGGCCTTGACCCGGCGCAGCAGCTCGGCGACCGGGGCGGGCGAGTCGACGACCTGTCCGGTCGGCAGGAGGGTGCCCTGCTCCATGGCGTTGAGCTGCCTGAACTCGACCGGGTCCATGGAGAGTTCGGCGGCGAGCCTGTCCATCTGGGCCTCGTAGGCGAAGCATGCCTGGACCGCGCCGAAGCCGCGCATGGCGCCGCACGGCGGATTGTTGGTGTAGAGCGCGATGGCCTCGATGTCGACGTCGTCGATGACGTAGGGGCCGACGCTGAGCGAGGAGGCGTTGCCGACGACGGCCGGAGAAGCGGAGGCGTAAGCTCCGCCGTCCAGTACGATGCGACATTTCATATGGGTCAGCTTGCCGTCGCGGGTGGCTCCGTGCTCGTACCAGAGCTTGGCGGGGTGACGGTGCACATGCCCGAAGAAGGACTCGAACCGGTTGTAGACGATCTTGACCGGCTTGCCGGTGCGCAGGGCGAGCAGGCAGGCGTGGATCTGCATCGACAGGTCCTCACGGCCGCCGAAGGCGCCGCCGACGCCGGAGAGCGTCATGCGGACCTTGTCCTCGGGCAAGCCGAGGACGGGGGCGATCTGGCGCAGGTCCGAGTGCAGCCACTGGGTGGCGACGTACAGGTCGACGCCGCCGTCCTCGGCGGGCACGGCCAGACCGGACTCGGGGCCGAGGAAGGCCTGGTCCTGCATGCCGAAGACGTACTCCCCGCTCACGATCACATCGGCGCGGGCCGCCGCCGCGTCCGCGTCGCCGCGGACGATGGGCTGGCGGTGGACGATGTTCGGGTGCGGGACGTGCCCGGCGTGGTGGTCGCCCCGTCCCTCGTGGACGAGGATCGCGTCGGGGGCGGTGGCGGACGCCTCGTCGGTGATGACGGGCAGCTCGCGGTAGTCGATCTTGATCTTCGCGGCGGCGCGGCGGGCCGTCTCCGGGTGGTCGGCGGCGACGAGCGCCACCGGTTCGCCGTGGTGACGGACCTTGCCATGGGCGAGGACCGGGGTGTCCTGAATCTCGAGCCCGTAGTTCTTCACCGAGGTCGGCAGGTCGTCGTAGGTGAGTACGGCGTGGACGCCGGACGTGGCGAGCGCTTCCGAAGTGTCGATGGAGACGATCTCCGCGTGCGCGACCGTGGAGCGCAGCGTGTGGCCCCAGAGCATGTCCTCGTGCCACATGTCGGAGGAGTACGCGAACTCGCCGGTGACCTTCAGGATGCCGTCGGGGCGCAGTGTGGACTCACCGATGCCGCCCTTGGTGCGGGTGCCCTGGTTGATGCTGGCGGGGTTGCCGGTAACGCCCATCGTCAGACCGTTTCTTCCGCGCGGGCGGCCGCGAGGCGGACCGCGTCGAGGATCTTCTCGTAGCCGGTGCAGCGGCAGAGGTTGCCGGAGAGCGCCTCGCGGATGTCCGCGTCGGACGGTTCCGGGTTGCGCTCCAGCAGCTCGTCGGCGGCGACCAGCAGACCGGGGGTGCAGAAGCCGCACTGGACGGCGCCCGCGTCGATGAACGCCTGCTGGATCGGGGAGAGTTCACCGGTGTCCCGGGTCTCCTCGCCGGCCGGCTTGGCCTCCCACTGCCGGGCCTTGTCGAGTGCGGTGCCACAGGCGCCGGAGGCACAGCCGCTGCCGGGGTGTGCCTGGGAGCGGTGGGCGGCGAAGTCGGCGAGACCTTCTACAGTGACGACCTCGCGGCCCTCCACCTGGCCCGCGGCGACCAGACAGGAGCAGACCGGGACACCGTCCAGACGGACCGTGCAGGAACCGCACTCGCCCTGCTCGCAGGCGTTCTTCGAGCCGGGCAGGCCCATCCGCTCACGCAGCACATAGAGGAGGGACTCGCCCTCCCAGACGTCGTCCGCCTCGTGCCTGCGGCCGTTGACCGTGAAATTGACGCGCATGATCAGGCAGCTCCTTCGGTGCTGCGGCCGTTGCCGCGGTACGACTCCCAGGTCCAGCCGAGGGTGCGGCGGGCCATGATCCCGACCGCGTGCCTGCGATAGCTCGCGGTGCCGCGTACATCGTCGATCGGGTTGCAGGCGCCGGCGGCGAGGTCGGCGAACTGCTTGGCGACGGACGGGGTGATGATCGCGCGGCTGTCCCAGAATCCGCCCTCTTCGAGCGCGGCGTTCAGGAATTCCTCGGCCTCCTTCGCCCGTACGGGGGTGGGGGCGGCCGAGCCGATGCCGGTGCGGACCGTGCGGGTCTCGGGGTGCAGTGCCAGGCCGAAGGCGCAGACCGCGATGACCATCGCGTTGCGGGTGCCGACCTTGGAGTACTGCTGGGGCCCGTCGGCCTTCTTGATGTGCACGGCCCGGATCAGCTCGTCCGGGGCGAGGGCGTTGCGCTTGACGCCGGTGTAGAAGGCGTCGATCGGGATCATCCTGGTCCCGCGTACGGATTCGGCCTCGACCTCGGCGCCCGCGGCGAGCAGCGCCGGGTGGGCGTCTCCGGCGGGCGACGCGGTGCCCAGGTTGCCGCCGACGCCGCCGCGGTTGCGGATCTGCGGCGAGGCGACGGTGTGCGAGGCGAGCGCCAGTCCGGGCAGCTCGGCGCGCAGATGCTCCATGATGTGGCTGTACGGGACGGAGGCGCCGAGCCGTACGTTCTCCTGGCCCACCTCCCATTCGGACAGCTCTCCGATGCGGTTCAGGTCCAGGAGGTACTCGGGCCGCCGGTGGTCGAAGTTGATCTCGACCATCACATCGGTGCCACCCGCGATGGGCACAGCCGTCGGGTGCTCGGCCTTGGCGGCGAGCGCCTCCTCCCAGCTGGCGGGGCGAAGGAAGTCCATGAGTGGCTCTCTTCTTCTCAATCGGGTCGTTCGCTGGGGCTGGGGACGGCCGGCCCTCGACTGGTCGTTCATGTGTTGTTAACGCCGTGTGGGGCCCAGTACACAAGCCGTGCTCCACCCGGTGCAGTCACCGAAACCATGAAGGAGTTGGCCGGTCGATCTCCTCGTCTTGTAGATTCGAACGAATGGCGGGGGTCGGTGACCTCACCGCAATACCCAGTTTTCACCCGCACCAACGAAAGAGATCGGCGGCGACGAGATGCGGCTGCGCGCACTGCTGGAGACCGACGCGCTGGGCCTGCGGCTGCTCGGCGGCGAGGACGAGCTGGACCGGTCCGTCCGCGGCGTGATGACCACCGACCTGCGGGATCCCAGCCGCTATCTGTCGGGCGGAGAGCTGGTCCTGACGGGCCTGGCCTGGCGCCGGGACGAGACGGACTCGGAGCCGTTCGTACGGATCCTGGCGGGCGCTGGGGTCGCCGGGCTCGCGGCGGGCGAGGCGGAGCTCGGCGACATCCCCGGCGATCTGGTCGAGGCATGCGCGCGGCACCGGCTGCCGCTCTTCGCCGTCCATGAGACCGTCGCATTCGCAACGGTCACCGAGCATGTGGTGCGCCAGGTGTCCGGCGAGCGTGCGGGCGATCTGGCCGCGGTCGTGGACCGGCACCGCAGGCTCATGACCTCGGGCCCGTCGGGCGGTGGCCCCGAGGTGGTCCTCGATCTGCTCGGCTCCGACCTCGACCTGCATGCCTGGGTGCTCTCCCCCACTGGCCGGCAGATCGCGGGCGCCGGTGACGCACCGCTGGCCGGACCGGTCGGCGCGGCGCTCGCCTGCCACCATCTGGCCGCCACCCGCACCGGCCGCCGGGCCCCGCACCGGGCCACGGTCGGCGGCACCACGTATTCGCTCTTCCCGATCCGGAACGCCGGGCGGGGCACAGTCCCCGCCTCCCGCGATGTGCGCGAGTCGGTGCTCTCCGACTGGCTGCTCGCGGTCGAGGCGGACGCGAGCGACTGGCCGCCCGCCCGGCTGGATCTGCTCCAGGGCGTCACCCAGCTGATCGCGGTCGAACGGGACCGGCGCGACGCGGCCCGTACGGTACGCCGCAGGCTCGCCCAGGAAGTCCTTGAACTGGTCCAGACGGGCGCCCCGCCGGCCGAGATCGCCGCCAGGCTGCGGGTCGCCGCCCCGGTGCTGCTCCCCGGTCTCGGGACCGCGCCGCACTGGCAGGTCGTGGTGGCGCGGGTCGAATGGGGTGTCGCCGAGGGCTCCACCACGGCAGGCGCCCCGGCCGGCAGCTCCGGCTCCGCCGTCGCGGGCGGCCCGGTCGCCCAGGCGCTGCTGGAGGAGATCCTCGTCGACCCCGCGGTCACCGGCCCCGACTCCGCGGACCGGATCGCGGTCGCCCACACGGGCGACGAGGCCGTCGCCCTCGTACCCCTGCCCGCCGCCACCGCGCCCGCACCGGACCACGGCTCCGGCCCGGACACGGCACCCGCCGACGAGGGCCCCGCGCTGCACGCCGATGTGCTGCTCGCCGCCGTCCGCGAACCGCTCTCCGCCGGTCTCGCCGACGACGGCCGGCTGACACTGGGTGTCAGCGCGGCCGTGCACTCCCCCGAGGGTCTGCGCGGCGCCCTGGAGGAAGCCCGGCACGCCCGCCGGGTGGCGGCGGCCCGCCCCGGCAGGGTCTGCGCGGCCGGGCACCACGAGCTGGCCTCGCACGTACTGCTGCTGCCGTTCGTCCCCGACGACGTGCGCCGCGCGTTCACCGCACGGCTGCTCGACCCGCTGCGCGACTACGACCGGCGCCACCGCGCGGAGCTGATCCCGACGCTGGAGGCGTTCCTGGACTGCGACGGTTCCTGGACCCGCTGCGCGTCCCGGCTCCATCTGCACGTCAACACGTTGCGCTACCGGGTCGGGCGAATCGAGCAGTTGACGGGGCGTGACCTTTCGCGCCTGGAGGACAAGCTCGATTTCTTCCTCGCCCTGCGTATGAGCTGACTTCCGGGCCCTGCCACGGCTCCCGGCGGGCCCTGGCGTTTGTGAAATCTTTCACCTGACATTGACCCGACCCCTTGGCCCGGCGTGCCATTCCGTGCTGAGATGCGGCCAGACTCAACAGCTCAATGGCGCGCTCGGGGAGGGCAATGTGGCGCATACCGCCATGTCTGGTTCCGGAACGACAGCAGATGACGATCCGCCGCTCCAGACAGCGGTATGGCGGCTGCGGTCACGCGCCTGCTGGACGGACGCCGCCGCGCTGCTGGAACACGACGCCGCCACCGACCCGGCAGCGGCACTCCAGCGCACCGCCCTGCTGACCGAGCGGTGCCTGTACACCGGGCAGGGCTGGACCGACGCCGAGGACGCCCTGCGCACCGCCGAGGCGCTGGCCCACGACGACGCCGAACGCGGCGCAGCCGCCTGTGAGCGGGGCCATCTGGCATACGCGTCGACGCTTCTCGGCGTACGGGACCGGGCCGACGAGGCCAGCGTCGCCCTGAGCCGGGCCGCCGCACTTCTCGCCCCGTCAGCGCCGGGACGCCCGCTGCTGGACTTCCGCCGGGGCCTGATCGCGCAGAACATCGCCGACTCGCCGGAGGCCGCGCGTGCCGCGTACCGCAGGGCCCACGCCGGTGCCACCGCCCAGGGCGACGCGCTGCTGCTCTCCTCGACCTGGCGCCATCTCGCCCTGCTCGCCCTGCGCGAGGGCGAACTGGCGGAGGCGCGGCACGGTTTCGCCGAGTCCCTGCGGATAAGGGAGGAGCTGGGCTATCTGATCGGTACGGCTCCGGCCCTCATCGCACTGGCGGACTCCGAGCCGGAGCCGGAGGCGGCGACCCGGCTGCGCGCCGAGGCGGGCAGGCTCTTCCGGCTGCTCGGGGGCGTTCCGACATGGCTGGCTCCGCACCTGGACCCGCCGCCCCCGGAGACGGCCGAGGCGAACTGAGCCCCGGAGGGCCGGTGTGACGTCAGCTCTCGGCGCCGGTGAAGTGTTCCCGTACGAGCGACTGCACGACAGTCAGGTCCTGGGCGATGAGCGCGTCGAGCAGGGCGGTGTGTTCGGTGGCGTCGGCGAGCAGGTCGGCGCGGCGGGTGGCGGGGGTGTTTCCCAGGGGCCACTGGGAGCGGCGGTGCAGGTCGTCGGCGACCATCACCAACTGCTCGTTGCCGCAGAGCGCGAGGACCGCGCCGTGGAAGGCCCGGTCGGACTCGGCGTAATTCGCCCGGTCGCCCACGGCTGCCGCCGCAACCGTGGCGTCGGCCAGCGGGCGCAGGGCGCACCAGCGGGCCGGGGGGACGGTACGGGCCAGCCGCAGCATGACGGGGACCTCGATCAGGGCCCGTACCTCGGCCAGCTCGGCCAGCTCGCGCGGGCCCCGCCGGGACACCCGGAAACCGCGGTTCGGTACGACCTCGACGGCGCCCTCGATGGCCAGCTGCTGCATCGCCTCGCGCACGGGGGTTGCGGAGACCCCGAAGCGGGCGCCGAGAGCCGGGGCGGAGTAGACCTGCCCCGGAACCAGCTGACCGTCGACCAGCGCGGCGCGCAGGGCGTCGAGGATCTGGCCGCGTACGGAGTGCCGCTGCACAGCCGGCCGCGGGGCGGGCGGCTCGCTGTGGGTGTGCTCGCCACGTACCTGCTCGCCACGTGCCTGCTCGGGCACGCGTACGGACGCCGGGGTCGTCGCGGACGCGACGGACGCGTACGGCGGCCGCGCCTGCTCACGCGCTCTGCTCTGCTCCACTCGGACCTCCTCGGCCTGCCGTGGGCGCGGCTCGCGTGCGCCATGCCCCTGTGCACGATAGGCGGCGCAGGCCGCAGTTCAAACATCGATCCATTCGGGTAAGGTAAGGCTTACCTGCAAACGACCGCGATTCGGTGGGCCCTGCATGACACTCGCCACTCTGCTTCCCGGCACCACCGCGTCCGCCGTGACGGGCGCGTACGCACGTCTGGCCGAGGTCTTCCCCGGGCTCCGCGCAGAGGTACTGGAGGACGGCAAGGCCACCCCTCGCGGTGCCGGCTGGGTGGGTGCGGACGAGCTCGCGGCGGGTGGTGCCTCGCTCGACGCCTTCCTCGCCTGGGACCACGCGCAGGTGCTGCGGGACTACGGGCAGCAGCCCCGGCCCGATGTGGTCGCCAGCTTCGGGCTGCACCGGTACGCCTGGCCCGCCTGCCTGCTGGTGACGGTGCCGTGGTTCCTGCACCGGCGGGTGCCCCGGATCCCCGTCGGGGATGTGGCGTTCCAGCGGGCGCTGGGCCATCTGACCGTCCGCATAACGGAATTCGCCTGCCTTCCGGACGATCCGGCGGCCGGACTGCCGGGCGCCCGGGTGGTCCCGGACGAGGCGGCGCTGCGGGCCGAGGTACTCGCCGCGGTGGCCGACCACATCGGTCCGGTGCTGGACGGCTTCGGACCGCGGATGCGGCGCGGCAGGCGGGCGTTGTGGGGCATGGCGACGGATGAGGTCGTCGAGGGCCTCTGGTACATCGCCCACCTGCTCGGCGAGGAGCGGCGCGCGATGACCGAGCTGGAGGCGCTCCTGCCGGGCACCACGAAGCCGTACGTCGGCTCGGCGGGCTTCCGTGAACTGACCGGACCGAACGGCGAGTCGCTGCCCACCCGCGACCGGGCGAGCTGCTGTCTCTTCTACACGCTGCGCCCCGAGGACACCTGCGTCACCTGCCCGCGCACCTGTGACGCCGAGCGGGTACGGAAACTGACGCCCACTCACTGATCCACTCCGCTCGTACGAGTAGTACTATTCGAACGCAGATCACTGGCCGTGTACGGATATTCGATCAGATCCCGGCTATCCGTATGCCCTGCCAACCCAATGGCGTTCTCTTGCCCCGAAACCCCCTGAGCGTGACGGGGTTTCGGCAATCATGGCGCCCGAAATGCCCTACGCGATGCAAGGGACCGCGCATGAGACTGACCGACATATCGCTGAATTGGCTGCTTCCGGGCGCCGTGCTGCTCGTGGGGGTCCTGGCGGCGGTGGCGGTGGTCGCACGCGGCAAGCGCGCCGCCGACAATTCCGCGGCCGACGACAGCTGGGAGCGCAGCGAGGAGCGTCGCAGACGTAAGGAGGCGCTGTATGCCACCGCCTCGTACGTCCTGCTGTTCTGCTGTGCAGCGGTCGCTGCCGCCCTCTCCTTCCATGGGCTCGTCGGCTTCGGCGAGCAGAACCTCGGCCTCTCCGGGGGCTGGGAGTATCTCGTTCCGTTCGGCCTCGACGGGGCCGCGATGTTCTGTTCCGTACTCGCGGTGCGCGAGGCCAGCCACGGTGACGCGGCGCTCGGATCGCGGCTGCTCGTATGGACGTTCGCCGGCGCCGCCGCCTGGTTCAACTGGGTGCACGCGCCGCGCGGTATCGACCACGCGGGCGCCCCGCACTTCTTCGCTGGGATGTCGCTCTCGGCAGCCGTGCTCTTCGACCGGGCACTGAAGCAGACCCGCCGGGCCGCGCTGCGCGAACAGGGCCTGGTGCCCCGTCCGCTGCCGCAGATCCGGATCGTACGGTGGCTGCGCGCCCCCCGGGAGACCTTCGGCGCCTGGTCGCTGATGCTGCTGGAGGGCGTACGCACCCTGGACGAAGCGGTCGACGAGGTACGTGAGGACCGGCGGGAGAAGGAGCAGAACCGTCTGCGCAGGAAGGACCAGGAGAAGCTGGACCGGGCCCACATCAAGGCGCTGAACCGGCAGAACCGGGCCTGGCGCCGGGTCGGCCGGGGTGGCACCCAGGTGGACGTTCAGGCCATCGCTCCCGCGACCGGCTCCGCGCAGTCCGTCGTGGAGCCCGCCATATCCGAGCCGGGACAACTGCCCTTGCGCCCCCGGCCGTCCCTGCAGGCCGTGACGGGTCCGAGCTCCAGCGCCTCGGACCGGAACTCCAATGATCCGATCACCGTCGACCTCACCGCCGAGGACGACACCCAGGCACTGCCCCGGCTCGATTCGCTGGAGCGGAAACTGAAGGACCTGGAGCAGCAGTTCGGCTGATCCGGCACACAAGGCCCTGATGGCCCGGTCCCTTCCGGGCTCTCAGGGCTTTTCGCCGTCCAGCTCGAACCAGACGACCTTGCCGAGCGCGTGTGCGTCGACCCCCCAGGCGTCCGCGAGGCTCTGCACCAGGATCAGCCCTCGGCCATGCGTACCGTCGTCGGCGTTCGGTACGTACGACAGAGGCATTCCGGATACGAAGTCCCGGACCTCCACCCGTAGTTTCGCGGGTGCCACGCTCACCGTGACGACCGCGCCGTGCCTGGTATGGATCAGCGCATTGGTCACCAGCTCACTGAGCAGGAGCTCCGCCACCTCGGCCGGCTCGGCCCGCCACCGGTATCGCAGGAACTCCCGCAAGGAACAACGCACTTCGCTCACGGCCGCCAGATCTGTGTGGGCCAGTCTGCGATGCAGCCGGACCGGCTGCTGCCCCTGTGCCCCCGGCTCGTGCGCCGCCCCGTCCGCCATGGAATCGGCATCTCCCTGACGCTCCATCGTTTCCCCCGCCCGCACAGTGAATCGCCCCCTTCTCGACTTCTCGATTTCTCGTCGCCTGGGGATGCATGCCCCACAGACGGGCCGCCACGCTTGTCGACTCATCAATAAGTGAACAGAGAACGGGCGGCACGGCCCGGAGCGGCGGACACATCGATGTCACATTTCTGCCTCTCCGGTTAACTTCCAAAAAATTCACACCGGTTGACGTTGACGGGACCATGTCTACGCGCGTCATCATGGTGGCTATGCGAATCCCCCCACGGATCACCACGCTCGGTGGCGCTGCCGCCCTCCTGTCCGTCCTCTTCGTCGGCGGCCCGGTCACCACGGCCGCAACGGCCGCCACCGCCTCGGTCGGCAGCATCTGTTACTCGGCGCTGCCTGCCCAGGCGCACGACACCCTCGACCTGATCGACGCGGGCGGCCCGTTCCCCTACTCGCAGGACGGAGCCGTCTTCCAGAACCGTGAAGGCGTCCTGCCCGGCCAGAGCACCGGCTACTACCACGAGTACACGGTCATCACCCCCGGCTCCCCCACCCGGGGCGCGCGTCGGATCGTCACGGGTGAAGAGGTGCAGGAGGACTACTACACCAGCGACCACTACGCCACGTTCGACCTGATCGACCAGGGCTGCTGAAGCCCGGCCCTCCGAGCCGATCCGCGCCGTAGCCCCCCACCTGCGGCGCGGATCACGGACCGCCGGAAGCGACCGGACTTGTACCCTCCCCCCATGACCGTGACCTATGTGATCGACGGCTCCCGGGTCACCGGCCTGGAGGAGTTCTGGAAAGTGATCGGCGAGGCCGTGAACGGCCCGGGCGGATACTTCGGCCGCAACTTCGACGCCCTCGCGGACTGTCTCGGCGGCGGGATGGGCACTCCGGACGACGGTGACTTCGTCTTCGAGTGGCGGGACCACGCTCTCTCCGCCCGGGCCCTGGGCCATGCGGAGACCGCGCGCTATTTGCGGCAGAGCCTGGACCGGGCCCACCCCAGCAACCGGGCGGCGCTCCTCCACCGGCTCGACAAGGCCCTCGCGGGGCGCGGACCGACGCTCTTCGAGCAGCTCGTGGAGATCCTGCGGAACGACGGGCCGGGCACCTTGCGGCTTTCGTGAGCCCCGGGCCGTGTCCGGCGGACGCGGCCCGGAGGGCGGCACCGGCCGGCCGAGCGGGGTCATCACTCGGCCGGCCGATACCATGGGGGTCGTAGGGATCAGAACTCAGTGGTGACCTTGGCGCCGTCGAACTTCTCAGTGCCGTAGAGGCTGATGAAGTGGTAGCCCGGCGCCGGGTTGTTGACGGTCAGGGTGTGCTCGTTGCCCGCCCCGACGGACTTGTCGGTGTAGACCTCGGTGGTCGCCCACTCCTTCGCGCTGTAGTAGAGGTCGGCGTCACCCGTGCCGCCGGAGGCGGTGATCTTCAACTGGGTGGTGCCGGCCGGAATGACGACGGCCAGGTAGGCGTAGTCGCCCTTGACGGCCTTCAGCGCGCTGCGCATGCAGTTCCGGCCCAGCAGCCTGGTGTCGGTGTCCTTGCACTCAGTGATCTCACCGGGCGGGTTGGTGGACCCGCTGCCGCAGGCGCCGGCCGCGCAGGCGGCCAGCCAGGTGTCCCAGTCGGCGTCGTAACGGCTGCCGATGGTCGACGTGAGCAGGGTGCGGGCGCCGTCCCAGTCGCCCTTGCGGTAGAGGCCGAGCAGGGTGTCGACGTCGGAGCGGTGGGATTCGAGCATGTAACGGACGGCCAGGTAGCCCCAGTTGTACACGCGGGTCTGGTCGGCGTTCTCGTAGGTGGTGTCGAACAGGGTGCTCAGGCGGTAGGTGCGGTTCGCAGCCTGGGCGATGGCGGCCTCGTAGTCGAGCTTGCGGTACGAGTAGGAGACGAACTCCGCGAAGCCCTCGACCCACCAGACGGTCGGCGTGGTCATTCCGGCGGCGAAGTCGCCGTACATGTTGAAGCGGCCGTCGAGGTAGTGCGTGTACTCGTGGTTGAGGTTCCAGATCTGGAAGTCGGGACGGGCCCACTCGGCCTCGTAGGCGATGAACCGCGGCTGGTTGCCCTCGGCCTTGGGGTCGCCCTCCAGGTACATGCCGCCGTTGTTGGTGTCGATGCCGAAGATCACTCCGGCGTAGGTCTGGTAGTCGGCGCTGGAGTCGAAGGCCACGACCTCGATGGTCTTGTTGTTGTCGTCGGCGACGGCGCCGTTGTCCCGGGCCACCTCGTGGAAGTAGGCGTCCTGGTTGCGCAGGCTGGTGCAGCTGGCTTCGAGCTCCTCCGCGGTCATGTCCTGCGCCCGGATGGTGATGCTGTCGCTACAGGTGTGCTTCACCGGCAGGACGGCCTTCTCGAGACGCTCCGCGAGGTTGCAGGCGTCGTACTTCGCGCAGTTGTCCTTGTCGTAGGCGTCGACCATCTTGGCCAGGTTGACCCAGAGCGGGGCGGTGGGGCCGTCGATGGAGCTCTTGCCCATCAGGTCGATCGCCGGCGGGCTCGCCTTGTCGCGCAGCGAGTCCTCCTTGAGGAAGCGGCCGAGCTCGAGCCCCGCGTTGGCGGCCAGGAACGAATTCTTGGTGCCCAGCAGGTCGAGGTGGTTCGCGGCGAAGTCGCGCAGCGAGGTCAGCACACTGGAATCGGCCTCGATGGCGCTGATGAACTCCGGCACCTGGTGACCGCGGAACATGACCGTGTACACGCTGTTCACGGCGTTGACCATGTACCACGAGTCGTTGTACGACTCGTCGTAGTCGGCCAGCATCTTCTTGACGATGTTCAGGTAGCGGGCGTTCTCCACGGCGCTGTCGATCAGGACGATCGCCTCGGACAGGCTCTCGCCGTTGGCGTCGGTGACGTCGAAGGCGTGCGAGGAGCCGAAGAAGCCGTCGAGCGCGCCCTGGATGGCGGTGCGCAGGCGCGGCCCGTACTCCCCGACAGTGTCGGGGTCGTAGTACTGCACGTAGTAGCCGGCCCGGAGGAAGAGGATCAGCTGCGGCATGCCGGTGCTGCCGTCGCCCGGATAGGAGGCCGACGCGTCGCGCATCGCATTGGCGATGGTGACCATCTGGTCCTCACGGAAGGCGTTGTAGCCGTCCTGGCCCTGGATACGGAACAGGGTGTTGACACAGTCGGTGGTCGCAGCCTTGACCTTCTCGACCAGGGCGCTTCCGGTGTTGTTGGTGAAATCGGTGACGTTGCACTCGGCAGCGGCCGTACCGAGCTTCTTGGCGCGGCGCTTCTCTGCCTTCATCGAAGGTGCCTGGTGGCTCGGAAGCGCGGTGGACGGGTCGTCGTAGTCCCGCTTGAGCGCGTCCTTGGACGCGGACACCGGCGGCAGGTCGGCGGCCTTGAGCGGCTTTCGTTCGACGTGAGCGGCATCGTCGGCGGGTGCCGTCAGCGCCTCGGCGGTGGGGCCGCCGGGGTCCTCGGTCCGGGGCTCCGCCCGCTTCTGGGCGACGTCCGAGAGGTGGGGGGTCACGGTCGACGCGGCGGGGCGTTGCTCGACGGCCTGGCTCGGTGCCGTGAACAGGCCCACGCCCAGGCATGCTGCCAGGACCACAGTGGACAATCCGGTTATCTTTTGCCGAACCCTCAGGTTCTTCACGTGCCGCCTCCAGCGGAGTGGTGACCGCGCGACAGGGCGCGGTTGTGGGGGAATGCAAGAGGTCGGTGCCGGACCGGATCCGAACTGCACTCACGTTGTGACATGAGCACGGCTCCTTTCCCCTTGCGCGCTGTACAATGGCACATGTCACATGTTCTTCGGAACCCCTCTCACGCACATTCATCTGCGCGACAACTTCTCGTCGCAGCAACGGATATGACACGCGGCCCCGAACGCACCGGCCGCCACCACCGGTTTCCCGACCACCGCACCACCGTGTCCCCGGAGAGCCGGAATTCCGGCCCCGACCCCGGTCCCACAGAGCCTCGAGGAGCAATGCCCGTGTCCCATTCCTTCTCCGCGCCCCGCACCGGCAGCCACGATCTGCCGGTGTCACCCGCCCTGGACGCCTTCATGGGCACCGGGTGGGCCAAGTCCCCGCTGCCGACGGACCTTCGTGTCCCCTCCATCGACGCCACCCCCGCCCGCCGGGCCCGGCTGGCCGCCCGCTTCCCGGGCGAACGCCTGGTCATCCCGGCGGGTGCGCTGTCAGTCCGCTCCAACGACACGGACCATCGCTTCCGGCCGCACACCGGCTATGCCTGGCTCACCGGCCTCACCGGCGAGGACCAGGCCGGACACGTCCTCGTCCTCGAACCCGACGGCGACGAGCGGCACGAGGCGGTGCTGTATCTGCGGCCTCGGTCACCTCGCACCGGCCGCGAGTTCTACCGCGACCGCAGATACGGGGAGTTCTGGGTCGGGCGCAGACCCGACCTGGAGGAGGCCGCCCGGATGACCGGCATCCGCTGTGCGCACCTGGACGCCTGGGAGAAGCTTCTGACCGGGCCACAGCCACCAGTACGGGCGCTGGGAGGGGTGGACCCTGCTGTCGACGAACTACTGCGTTCCTGCCGCTCGTTCCAGCGCCGACGGTCGGCGCCGGCAGGACTGGAAGCGGTGCTCAGCGAGCTCCGACTGATCAAGGACCCATGGGAGACAGGGCAGTTGCAGCAGGCCGTGGATGCGACGGTGACAGGATTCGAGGATGTGGTGCGGAGCCTTCCGCAGGCGCTGCGGCACCCGCGGGGTGAGCGTTGGATCGAGGGCGTCTTCGATCTGCGGGCCCGGCTGGAGGGGAACGGTCCGGGCTACTCCACGATCGCCGCAGCCGGGGCGCACGCCTGTGTCCTGCACTGGATCCGCAATGACGGCCCGCTGGAACGCGACCAGTTGCTGCTATTGGACGCCGGGGTGGAGACCGATTCGCTCTACACGGCCGACATCACCCGCACCCTGCCACTGTCCGGCCGCTTCTCCTCCGCACAGCGCAGCGTCTACGAGCTGGTGCTCGCCGCGCAGGAAGCGGGCATCGCGGCCCTGCGCCCCGGGGCACGATTTCGTGACTTCCACCTGGCGGCCATGCGGGTCATCGCCGAAGGGCTCTACGGATGGGGCGTGTTGCAGATGTCCGCCGATGAGGCGCTCGACGCCGACAACGGCTTCTACCGCCGGTACACCCTCTGCAGCAGCGGTCACATGCTCGGCATGGATCTTCACGACTGCGCCCAGGCGCGCGCCGACCGATATCTGGACGGGCGCCTGGAAGTCGGCCAGGTACTGACCGTGGAACCGGGGCTCTATCTCCAGCCCGACGACGAGACGCTGCCCCGGTCGCTGCGCGGAATCGGGGTGCGGATAGAGGACGACCTCGTGATCACCGCCGACGGCGCACGCCTCATGTCGTCCGCACTGCCGCGCACCGCCGACGGAATCGAGGAGTGGATGGCCGCCCTGCTGGACGGTTGAACCGGACGGCCCACACAACCGGCCCCCCGCGCGGGGGCGGGGGGCGGCCGGTGGAGGACGGAGTGCCGCTCGGGACTCCGGGACGAAACCGGTGGCTCAGGCCTCTGCGACCGGCAGCGACGCCCTTCTGCCCCGGGGGCCTCCGGCGCCGGCGTCGTCGCCGTCCTCCTCGGCCCATATCGACCTGACATGTGACATGTGGGCCAGCATGCAGGCCTCGGCACGCTGGGCGTCTCCGGCGATCACGAGGTCGAGCAGTTGGACATGCTCCTCGGCCGATGCGGTCAGCTGCCCCGTTGCGTCGAGCCGGTTCAGCCCGAAGAGGCGCGATCGCTTGCGCAGGTTGCCGACTTCCTCCACCAGCCTGCGGTTGCCCGCCAGACCGAGCAGTTCGAGATGGAAGCGGCGGTCGGCCTCCAGATAGCCGATGATGTCGTGCTCGGCGGCAGCAGCGACGATCGCCAGGGCAAGCGGCCGAAGTGCCTGCAACTCGCTGACCTTGCCCATCCGGGCAATGCGGCCGACGGTGGGTACCTCGATCATGGCGCGGAGTTCGGTGAAGTCGTCGAGGTCCTGGTCGGTCAACTCGGTTATCCGGAAGCCCTTGTTGCGAACCGCTTCGACCAGGCCCTCACGCGCCAGGTCGAGCATGGCCTCGCGGACCGGGGTGGCGGACACCCCGAATTCGGCAGCGAGCGCGGGCGCGGAGTAGATCATGCCCGGACGGAGGTCCCCGGCGATCAGGGCCGCCCTGAGGGCGTTCGCCACCTGGTCGCGCAAGTGCTCTTGCGCCGAGATGACATTGAGCGTCGACAGGCGGGCCATGTTTGTTCCTCCAACGCCGTGCGGGCCCTCAGAATACAATGTCACGTTTCCGCTCGGGCCTGTCGCTGCTGACCTGTGGACAACTCGGTCAGGGCGCCGCCCTCCGGTACACCGCCGCGGCGACCGCGAGGTCCTCCCAGCCCATTCCGACGCTTTTGAAGAACCGGGGGCGCACGAATGCAGCCGGCTTCTCACCGAGGATCCGATCGGTCACCAGGTCGGCGAGATTGCCGGCGATGTCCTCGGCTCCGAAGGCTCCTTCCGCCGCCGGAATCAGCAGATCGCCCGCCTCCGACAGGGCTGCCGCCCTCGATTCGACGATCACGGTGGAGCGTGACACCAGAGCCGTGTCGACCTCCCGGGCGTTCGGGGTGTGCGAGCCGACCGCGACGACTGTCGCGCCGTCCGGCACGAGGGTGCCGTCGAACAGCGGAGTGGCGGATGTGGTGCAGCAGAGCACCAGATCGGCGGTGGCGACCTGCTCGGCCCCGTGCGCCTCACCCGCACGGGCGTCCATGCCGAGTTGCCGGGCGTGCTCGACCAGTGCGGCGACCCGGCGCGGGGTACGGCCGATCACGGTGACACGTTCGACGTGCCGTTCCGCGAGCACCGCGGCCAGGTGTCCGTAGGCCTGGGGGCCGGTTCCGAAGAGCACCAGGTGGCGCAGGACGGGCGGGGTGAGATGGCGGATCGCGAGTGCCGACACGGCCGGTGTGCGCAGTGTGGTGAGCGCGGCCCCGTCGAGCAGGGCGAGCGGCAGCAGGGTGAGGCCGTCGAGCAGCAGATAGCTTCCGGTGATCCGGGGCAGGCCGCGTGCCGGGTTGCCGGGGGCGACTCCGGCGATCTTCACTCCCGTCACCTGCTGGGTGGTGGCTGGCATGATCAGAAGTTCCCCGCCGGGCACTGTGACATGGTGCCGGGCCGGGGAGGTCTCCGGATCGAGTCCCCCGCTCAGCGCCGCCTCCAGGGCGTCCACGGCTCCGGTCGGTCCCAGGGCCTCGATGTCGCCGGCGCCGAGCAGGGGCAGGTTCACAGCAGGAATCCTTCGGGGAAGGGGTCGGACGGGTTCAGGAAGAATTGTGCGGTACCGGTGATCCAGGCGCGGCCGGTGACGGTGGGGACGACGGCGGGCAGCCCGCCCACGGTGGTCTTCTCGATGAGACGCCCGGTGAACGAGGTTCCGATGAACGACTCGTTCACGAAGTCGGTGTCCAGGCCCAATTCACCACGGGCGTGCAGCTGGGCCATGCGCGCCGATGTGCCGGTTCCGCAGGGCGACCGGTCGAACCAGCCGGGGTGGATGGCCATCGCGTGTCGGGAGTGGCGGGCATCGGAACCGGGTGCGATGAACTGCACATGCTTGAGGCCGTGAATGTCCGGGTCCTCCGGGTGGACGGGCCGGTCGACGGCGTTGACCGCGTCCATCAGGGCGAGTCCGGCCGCCAGGATGTCGTCCTTGCGTGCCCGGTCGAAGGGCAGCCCGAGGTCGGCCAGATCCACCATCGCATAGAAGTTGCCGCCGTAGGCGAGGTCGTGGCGCACCGGTCCGTAGCCGGGTACGTCCACCGTCCGGTCGAGTGCGACGCTGAATGCGGGAACGTTGGTCAGGGTGACGGCGGCGGCCGCTCCGTCCCTCACCTGGACATCGACGCTGACGAGTCCGGCCGGGGTGTCCAGCCGTACGGTGGTGACGGGTTCGGTGACCTCGACCATGCCGGTCTCCACCAGAACGGTCGCGACCCCGATGGTGCCGTGCCCGCACATCGGCAGAAACCCGGAGACCTCTATATAGAGGACGCCGAAGTCCGCGTCGGGCCGGGTGGGCGGCTGGAGGATCGCGCCGCTCATGGCGGCGTGGCCGCGCGGTTCGTACATGAGCAGCGTGCGCACGGCGTCCCGGTGCTCCTGGAAGTACCTGCGCCGTTCGGCCATCGTGGCACCGGGAATGGTGCCGATGCCGCCGGTGATGACGCGGGTGGGCATGCCCTCGGTGTGTGAGTCGACCGCATGGAAGATGTGACGTGTCTGCAAGGCTCCCCCTGGTTCGTCAGTTCGTCGTGAACAACATGAAGAACGGCTGGGTCGGGCACTGTCCGGACGTACAACGGCCGAGCCGTGCTCAGCCGAGGCCCCCGGCCAGTGCCTTCTCCGTCGCGGCACGTACGGCTGCCTCGTCGTCGGCGGGCAGGGGAAGGCGTGGCGGACGGGTACGGCCGCCGTGGCGTCCGACAACGTCCATGGACGCCTTGATGGCCTGGACGAACTCCGGCTTCGAGTCCCACCGCAGCAGAGGATGCAGCTCGCGGTACAGCGGCAGGGCAGCTGCCATGTCACCTGTCACAGCAGCCCGGTACAGCTCGACACAGCAGGACGGCAGCATGTTCGGACAGCCGGCGATCCAGCCGACGGCCCCGGCGAGTGCCAGTTCCAGCAGTACGTCGTCGGCGCCCACCAGCAGGTCGAGGCCGGGCGCCTGTTCGGCGATCTCGTAGGCCCTTCGGACATCGCCGCTGAACTCCTTGACCGCCACGATGCTGCCCTCCTGGTGGAGAGCGGCGAGCAGGCTCGGTGTCAGATCCACCTTGGTGTCGTACGGGTTGTTGTACGCGACGACCGGAACCCCGACTTCGGCCACAGCGGCGTAGTGGGCTCGGACCGCCGCGTCCTCGCAGCGGTATCCGTTGGGCGGCAGGAGCAGCACGGAGCCGGCGCCCGCCTCTGCGGCCTGTTCCGCCCAGCGCCGCGACTCCGCGCTGCCGTAGGCGGAGACGCCCGGCATGACGCGGCTGCCGTCGCCTGCCGCCTCGACAGCGACCCGGACCACCTGCTCGCGTTCGCTGTCGGTCAGGGTCTGGTACTCCCCCAGTGACCCGTTGGGCACCACACCGTCGCAACCCTCCGCGATGAGCTGTTGGACATGCGTGGCATAGGCGTCGTAGTCGATCGTGCAGTCGTCGCGCAATGTGAGCGGGGTGGCGACCATGACCCCGTGCCAGGGACGGATACGCGGGTGGGTGTTCGTCTGCATCGTGGCTCCTTGAGAGGTGTGACATGTCGCGGTTCGGCGGAGGCGTGGGCAGCGTCCGGCGGCGCGAAGTACCGAGGCGCGGCCGAGGCGTGTCGGGGAGTGTCGGGAGTGGCTGCGGGTCTATCCGGGGTCGGCCAGGTCGGCGAGCGTGGACAGCCTTACCGGGCAGGCCAGCGGGCGCCGGTCGGGGCCGTCCGGCTCTTCACCGGCGCCGCGTCCGCTGCCGTGCGTGTCGGCCAGTTCACGGACGGCGAATCCGCAGGTCCGGCCCTGGCACCAGCCCATCCCGGCCCGGGTGAGCAGTTTGACGGTCCTGGTGTCACCGGCTCCGAGTTCCTCGCACGCGCTGCGGATCCGGCCCGCGGTGACTTCTTCGCAACGGCAGACCTCCGTGTCGCCGGTCAGCCATTCGCTCCACCCCGCCACCGGCCGGTGCACGGCACCCATCAACGCGGAAAAGGCCCGCAGACGGCGTCGGGAACGACGCAGAGCGACTGCTCTGCGCGCCGCTGCCCGCTGCACACCGCCCCGTATCTCGCGAATGACCGATAGTGCGGCCAACTCTCCTTCACAAAGTGCGAGTTCGACGCCACCGACACCGCCGGTCTCGCCCGCTGCCCAGACCCCCGGCACGGTGGTCCTGAGCTGCTCGTCGACGGTGACCGCATGCGTGCCGTCCGCGCATGCGCGCGTACCGCAGCCCACCGCCACGGCGAGTTCCAGCTGAGGAACGAGCCCGTGTCCGACGGCAAGCACATCGCAGGCGATCTTGCGGCCGGTCCCCGGCACGGGGCGCCACCGGCGGTCCACCCGGCTGACGGTCACCGCCTCCACCCGGTCGTCGCCGTGCACGTCGGTGACGGCCCGGTGAGTCAGCATTCGAACTCCGGCGCCGGTCAGTGCCACTCCGTACCGGACTCCTTCGGCCATCTTGCCGGGGTTGGCGGCCAGCACCCGGGGAGCGCGCGCGTAGGCCCCGTAACCGGACGCCTCGATGAGTGCGGGAACCCTCGCACCGGCGCGCGTCAGCGAGAGGGCGACGGCCTGCAGAAGCGGGCCGCTCCCCGCGACCACGATCCGCCGGCCGGGCAGCACCAGGCCGGACTTGAGCATGGCCTGGGCGCCGGCCGCGCTCACCACGCCCGGGAGCGTCCAGCCCGGGAAGGGAAGTTGACGTTCATGGGCGCCCGTCGCCAGCAGCAGTCGGCGGGCCCGGACAGCGGAACGCTGTTCCCCTTCGACTCCGGTGACGGCGTGCAGGATCCAGTCGCCGTCACCGGCTCGTTCGACCGTCCACACCTGATGGTTGGAGAGATGGCGGATCGCGCCGGAGTCGCGGTGCGCGGCAAGTCGTGCGGAGAGTCCGGCGAAGACGGGCCAGCCGTGGTGGAGGGCGCCGGGCCGGGTCGCGCCGAGCCCGCCGGGCGGGTTTCGGTAGTACTGCCCACCGGGCGTGACGGCCGAGTCCAGCAGAACCACGTCGAGCCCGTGATCGGCCGCGGTGACGGCGGCGGCCAGGCCGGCCGGTCCCGCGCCCACCACGACGAGTCCGGCGCAGTCCGCGTCCCGTGGGCGGCGTTCATCTGTCGAGTGCGGCATGCCCGTCGCCCTCCTGTGTGGTGACGGCGTCGCCGGGGCGGGCGGGAAGCAGGCATGCGCGCTGGTTCGGCCGGCCGTTGACCGTGGCCAGGCAGTCGTAGCAGGCACCGATGCCGCAGAAGGCTCCCCGCGGCCGGCCGTGGATCCGAGTGGTGCGCCAGGTAAGGATGCCCGCCGACCAGAGGGCCGCGGCGATGCTCTGGCCCGGCAGTCCACGGATCGGGCGCCCGTCGAGGGTCAGCTGGAATTCCGGTTCGGGCCGGGCCGCGACGAGCTCGGCCGGGGTACGTGCACGGGTACGTCTCACAAGGTCCTCTCCTGGGGCACACGAGCCCCCTCCGCAGTCATGTGACATGGCACGTGGTGCCGAACCGGTCCGGGGCGAACGGTCCGAGATCGAGCACCGGCTGCCGCCCGGTGATCGCGTCGACGATCAGCAGTCCGGTCACGGGGGCCAGCCCGATCCCGGCTCCTTCATGGCCGCAGGCGTGGAAGAGCCCTGGCACCCGGGGGTCCGGGCCGATCGCCGGCAGATGATCGGGCAAGTAGGGACGGAACCCGTGGTAGGCGCGCATCACCCGCACATCCGCCAGTACGGGAAAAAGAGCGGCGGCCTGGGCGGCCAGCCGGGCGATCGCCGGAACCGACAAGGTCCGGTCGAAGCCGACCCGTTCGCGGCTGGCCCCGATCAGCACCGGCCCCGACGGGGTTCCCTCCACCACGGGCGAGGTCTGCAGCGCCGCGGACCCGCTCGACACATCCGCCACGTACTCCGCGGCATAGACCTTGTGCCGGATCAGCCGCGGCAACGGCTCGGTGACGAGCACGAACCCCCTGCGCGGCAGGACCGGCAGGTCCACCCCGGCCATTGCGGCCAGGTCACCGCCCCAGGTGCCCGCCGCGTTGACGACCATCGGGGCGCGCAGTTCACTCCGTGCGGTGCGCACCCCGCGTACCGCACCCTTCCGGTCCCTGAGTATCCCGACGACTTCCTCCCCCGGGCACAGGCGTGCCCCGGAGCGGCCGGCTGCCCGCAACAACTCGGCTGCCGCCAGCGCTGGTTGAACCTGAGCGTCCTGCGGGTAGTGGAAGCCTCCGGCAAGGTGCGGTGCGAGGTGAGGCTCGGCATCGCGGAGCCGGTCGGATGTGACGTGGTACGCCTCGACTCCGGCTCCTCGCTGGTCGGCGGCCGTCGTGGACAGGGTGGTCAGGGAGTCCTCGGACGCCGCCACGACCAGGCCGCCCTTGATCTCGTACTCGATGTCCGAAGAAAGTTCTTCCGACAGTTCGCGCCACAAGGAGGCGGAGAGCAGGGCCAGTTCCAGTTCGGGTCCTGGCAATTTGTCGGAGACCAGGAGGTTGCCCTCCCCGGCTCCGGTGGTGCCTCCGGCGACCGGCCCTCGGTCGACGACGGCTACGGACAGTCCGGACCGGGAGGCGTAGTAGGCGCAGGCGGCACCGACCACTCCGGCCCCGACGATGACGACATCCAGGGGCTGTCTCATGAACACGACAGTAATATGTCACATTGTTTTGGAGCCGCCAAGGGTGTGTGCAGGGCCAGTTGATCAACCATCACCCCGTCGCGCCGCTCGCAGGGGTGCCGGTTCCGTCGCCGGGGAAGTGGAGCCATGAACACCCCGAGGCGCCGACCCGAGGAGCCGTGATGCACGACGACCGCACATTGGTGGAGGACCGCCTCGAAAGGGCCCTGCACCAGTTCATCCGCCCAGCCCAGTACCCGGCCCGGACCCCGCTTGCCCTCTCCATCAGGCACATCCCCGGCGAACCCGTACCGGTGACCGAGGTGCTGGAGGGAACCTACGAGCCGTTCAGTGCAGGTACAAAGTGGGGGAAGCCGTGGTCCACCAGCTGGTTCCGGCTGGAGGGGACGGTGCCCGAGGACTGGGCGGGGCGGCGCGTCGAGGTGGTGGTCGACCCCGGCTTCTCCGGCCAGGGGCCCGGATTCCAGGCCGAGGGCATGCTGTACGACACCACAGGCGTTCCGCTCAAGGGCATCCATCCGCGAAATCGGCATCTGACGGTCGCGTCCCCGGCCGCCGGCGGTGAACCGGTCTCGTTGCTTCTGGAGGCGGCGGCCAACCCGGCGGTTCTGGAGCACGGCTTCGCGCCGACGCCGCTCGGGGACGTGCTCACGGCGGGTGACCGGCCCCTCTACCGGTTCGCCTCCGCGGACCTCGCCGTGCTGGACGAGGAGGTCTGGCATCTGGTTCTGGACATCGAGGTGCTCTCCGAGCTGATGCGGGAACTGCCCGTCGACCGGTCGCGGCGGCACGAGATCCTGCGGGCGCTGGAGCGCATGCTCGATGCACTGGATCTGCACGATGTGGCGGGCACGGCGCGAGCCGGCCGGGGCCGGCTCACCGAGGTGCTGTCCCGGCCGGCGTCGGCGAGCGCACACCGGATCTCGGCCGCCGGGCATGCGCACATCGACTCGGCGTGGCTGTGGCCGCTGCGCGAGACGGTGCGCAAGGCCTCGCGCACCTTCGCCAATGTCACCGCGCTGGCCCAGGACTATCCGGAGCTGGTCTTCGCCGCGTCGCAGGCCCAGCAGTACGCCTGGGTGAAGGAGCATCAGCCGCACATCTGGGAGCGGATCAAGCAGGCCGTGGCGGACGGGCAGTGGGTGCCCGTGGGGTCGATGTGGGTGGAGTCCGATGCAAATATGCCGGGCGGTGAGGCTCTTGCCCGGCAGATCGTGCACGGCAAGCGGTTCTTCGAGCAGGAGCTGGGGGTGGAGACGGAGGAGATCTGGCTGCCGGACTCTTTCGGCTGCACGGCCGCCTTCCCACAGCTGGCGCGACTGGCAGGGGTGAAATGGTTCCTTACGCAGAAGCTGTCCTGGAACCAGAGCAATAAAATGCCACATCACACCTTCTGGTGGGAGGGCATCGACGGGACCAGGGTCTTCACTCATTTCCCGCCCGTGGACACCTACAACGCGCAGTTCCATGGCCGCGAACTGGCCCATGCGGAAAGAAACTTCGCCGAGAAGGGGCTGGCGAACCGCTCCCTCGTCCCGTTCGGCTGGGGTGACGGCGGGGGCGGCCCGACCCGCGAGATGCTGGAGAAGGCACGCAGGCTCAGGGATCTGGAGGGTTCGCCCAGGGTCGAGATCGAGAGGCCGTCGGCGTTCTTCGCGGCGGCCGAGGAGGAGTACGGGCCGCAGGCACCGGTCTGGTCCGGTGAGCTGTATCTGGAGCTGCACCGGGCCACGTACACCACCCAGGCCAAGACCAAGCAGGGCAACCGGCGCAGCGAACACCTGCTCCGTGAGGCCGAGTTGTGGGCCACCGCGGCGGCGCTGCGGACTCCCGGCCACCGTTATCCGTACGAGGCGCTGGACCGGCTGTGGAAGACGGTGCTGCTGCATCAGTTCCATGACATCCTGCCGGGCTCGTCGATCGCCTGGGTGCACCGGGAGGCCCACGAGACATACGAACGGGTACGGGAGGAGCTGGCCGATCTGGTGGCGGACGCGGTGGCGGCACTGGGTGGGGCCGAGGGTCTCGTGGCGCTCAACTCATCGCCGTACCACAGGAGTCAGGTGGTCGAGCTGGACGCCGAGGCGAGCGCGTTGCTGCCCTCGGGCGCGCATGTGCAGCCGCTGGGCGACGGGCGTACGGCGGTGCTGGCCGAGACACCCGGGCTGGGCGCGGGTCTGCTGGACGGTTCGGCGGTTCGGGAGCACGCCGTCACGGTGACCGGTTCGGCGGACGAGGGTTTCGTATTCGACAACGGGCTGCTGCGGGTCGTGGTCGACGGCGACGGGTTGATCGCCGCCGTCCGCGATCTCGGCGCGGGGCGGGATGTCCTCGCCCCCGGTCATCGGGCCAACCTCCTCCAGTTGCATCCGGATCACCCCAATCACTGGGACGCCTGGGACATCGACCGTCACTACCGCCGCACCCGCACGGATCTCGCCGACGCCGACTCCGTCGAACTGGTCGAGGAGGGGCCGTTGCGGGCCGCCGTCCGTGTGCTGCGGTCGTTCGGGGCGTCGCACATCGTGCAGGAGATCCGGCTGACCGCGGGCAGTCGGCGGATCGACATCGACACCGAGGTGGACTGGCGGGAGTCGGAGAAGGTCCTCAAGGTGTCGTTCCCGCTCGATGTGCACGCCGAACGGTCCACGGCCGAAATCCAGTTCGGGCACATTCACCGCCCCACGCACGACAACACCAGTTGGGACGCGGCCCGTTTCGAGATCTGCGCCCATCGCTGGCTGCGGGTCGCCGAGCCGGGGTACGGCGTCACATTGCTCAACGACTCGACGTACGGGCACGAGGTGACCCGGACCCCGCACGGTTCGGGCCTGGGCACGACCGTACGGCTGACGCTGCTGCGCGCCCCGCACAGCCCGGACCCGGAGACCGACCTCGGCAGGCATCGGTTCAGGTACGCGCTGGCGCCGGGCGGTGAGGTCACGGATGCGGTACGGGAGGGGCTGGCGCTCAATCTGCCGTTGCGGGCGGCCGTTGCGCCGGCCCTGCCGTCTCTGATCAGCACCGGGCATCCGGGGGTCACGGTGGAGTCGGTCAAGCTCGCCGAGGACCGCAGCGGCGATGTGATCGTGCGGCTGTACGAGTCGGCGGGCGGGCGCGCCGACACGACACTGCGGGTCGGATTCCCCGTCGTACGGGCCCGGATCACCGACCTGCTGGAACGGCCGCTGCACGAGGCGGACACCGATGAGCACGGTCTCGTACTGTCGCTGCGGCCGTTCCAGATCCTGACGGTCCGCCTGACCCCTGCATGAGGTCCAGGCCGGCCCCGGCATGAAGTCCCGGCCCGTCCTGCCCCGCTGCCCGGCTTCGTTCAGGGGCGGGGCACGTTCCGCAGGTTGGAGCGGGCCATCTGGACCATCCGGCCGACTCCGCCGTCCAGCACGATCTTGCTCGCGGAGAGCGCGAAGCCGGTCACCATCTCTGCGCTGATCTTCGGCGGGATGGAGAGCGCGTTGGGGTCGGTGACGACATCGACGAGCGCCGGGCCCTTGTGCTTGAAGGCGTCCTTGAGGGCGCTTTCGAGCTGCTTGGGCTTCTCGACCCGTACGCCGTAGGCCCCGGCGGCCCTGGCGATCGCCGCGAAGTCCGGGTTCTTGTTGGTCGTACCGAACGAGGGCAGGCCGGCGACCAGCATCTCCAACTCGACCATGCCGAGCGAGGAGTTGTTGAACAGTACGACCTTCACCGGCAGGTCGTACTGCACCAGGGTGAGGAAGTCGCCCATCAGCATGGTGAATCCGCCGTCGCCGGACATCGACACCACCTGCCGGTTCCGGTCGATGAACTGGGCGCCGATGGCCTGCGGCAGCGCGTTGGCCATCGAGCCGTGGCTGAACGAACCGATGACGCGGCGTTTGCCGTTGGGCGACAGATAGCGGGCGGCCCAGACATTGCACATGCCGGTGTCGACGGTGAACACGGCGTCGTCGTCCGCCAGATCGTCCAGCACCGAGGCGACGTACTCCGGGTGGATCGGGATGTGCTTCTCGACCTTGCGGGTGTACGCCTTGACCACGCCCTCCAGCGCGTCGGCGTGTTTCTTCAGCATGCGGTCGAGGAACTTGCGGTCGGTCTTGGTCCTGACCCGCGGGGTCAGGCAGCGCAGCGTCTCGCGGACATCGCCCCAGACCGCCAGATCCAGCTTGGAGCGGCGGCCGAGGTGCTCGGGGCGCACATCGACCTGGACGATCTTGACGTCGCTGGGGAGGAAGGCGTTGTACGGGAAGTCGGTGCCGAGCAGGATGAGGAGATCGCACTCGTTGGTCGCCTCGTAGGCAGCGCCGTAGCCGAGCAGTCCGCTCATGCCGACGTCGTACGGGTTGTCGTACTGGATCCATTCCTTGCCACGCAGCGCGTGCCCGACCGGGGCCTTCACCCGCTCGGCGAACTCCATCACCTCGGTGTGGGCACCCGCCGTGCCGCTGCCGCAGAACAATGTCACCCGCTTCGCCTCGTCCACCATCCGGCAGAGCTTCTCGATCTCCTCGTCACCGGGCCGTACCGTCGGCCGCGAGGTGACGAGGGCGTGCTCGATCGACTTCTCCGGGGCCGGCTGCGATGCGATGTCACCCGGCATCGAGACGACGCTGACGCCGCCTCGGCCGATCGCATGCTGAATGGCCGTCTGGAGCAGACGCGGCATCTGCTGCGGGTTGGAGATCATCTCGTTGTAGTGGCTGCACTCCTGGAAGAGCAGCTCCGGATGGGTCTCCTGGAAATAGCCGAGACCGATCTCGCTCGATGGGATGTGCGAGGCGAGCGCGAGAACGGGTGCCATGGAGCGGTGGGCGTCGTAGAGGCCGTTGATGAGATGCAGATTGCCGGGGCCGCAGGATCCGGCGCAGGCCGCCAGCGAGCCGGTGATCTGGGCCTCGGCTCCGGCGGCGAACGCGGCGGTCTCCTCGTGCCTGACCTGGATCCAGTCGATGGCCGAGTTGCGGCGGATGGCGTCGACGACCGGGTTGAGGCTGTCGCCGACGACGCCGTACATACGCTTGACGCCCGCCCGGGCGAGGATGTCGACGAACTGCTCCGACACGTTCTGCTTGGCCATGGGTGCGTACCCTTTCCACGCTTCGGCTTCCGGACTCCGCATCCATCAACCCATGGCGCGCGCGGTTACGCCTCCCAGACGCCGACACTCGTACGGTCGTCGGAGTACCCCTTCACCCTGAGCTGGGTGTCCGCGAGGAAAGTGACGAGCCCGGGTGCCTGGTCAGGGGTCCAGCGTTCGGCGAGCTCCTGGGCGAGCGCGGGCTCGCCGCGCAGGGGTTCGGCGAGGCCGCTGCTGCACAGCAGCAGGGTGTCCCCCGGCCGGGCCACCGACGCCCGGAACCGGAACCGCTCGGCGGGCGGGGCGAGCGGGCCGTCGACAAACAGGGACGGGGGCGTGGCGATGCCCGGATCCATGGTGAGGTTGTCTCCGTCGGGGCCGCTCCCGGGAGATGGGGAGCCGAATCCGACCGCGGCTTCGCCGCTGACGTCACCGGCTTCCGGAACCTCCGGTTCGAGGTCCTGCCAGACGCCGTCGCGCAGCCGGAGGAGCCCACCGGCGCCGGCGCCGAAGAAGACCCTGGTACGGCAGTCCGGGTCCGCCGACAGCAGGAGGCAGCGCAGGCCCGCCGTGTACTGCTGCGGTTCGAGTCCCAGCTCGGCGGCGCGGGCGCGCAGCTTGCCGTAGCTGCGGTCGGTGAGGCGGTGCAGGCCGGATTTGAGGTCGCCACGGCGGCCGGCCCTTATGTCCTCGGAGAGCCGGACATGGGAGCGGCCGACGGCACCGCCGATCCAGCGGCAGGCGTCGGCCGCCGCCAGATGCGCCCGCTCGGTCGCGCGGGCCCCGGTGGCGACGGCCACCAGGACGAGCGCGCTCCTGTCGGTGCCGAAGCGCACGGTGAGCAGCGCATCGCGGCGGGGCTCGCCCCGGAACCGTGCGGAGTCCCCTCGCACGGAGGCGGCGCGCAGGGTGTACGTGCCGTATTCGGCGCCGTCGAGCACGGTGTCGGCGACGAGACCGTCGAGTTCTCGGGGGACGGTGGCGGGCAGAGCGGTGGGCTCGGCCTCGTAGGTGGGCGGCCGGTCACCCACATGGCCGATCACGGGGCGGAGTGGGGCGGGTGTGGGTGCGGGTACGCGTTCAGGCTCGGGTGCAGGTGCAGGTGCCTGTGCGGTGCCGGGGGTTTGCCGGGCGGCGGATTCCTCGCCGCCCGGCCGCCGGGGCAGCGGCGGCGCGGACGCCCCATCGGCGATGAACGGCTCGGGCGCAAGCTCCGGCCCCCACGGCAGGTCCGGCCCCGACGGCAGGTCAGCGGCGGCCGGAGGACCGGCCGGAACCGGCGGTGCGGCGAAGGTGCGCGGCTGCGACGGGCCGGCCGGGGACGCACCCGGGGCGCGTACGGGCGCAACCGGCGGCTCCCACGGAGCACGCACCCGCACCGACTCGGGTACCACGGGCGCGGACGGCGGCGGCGCGACCGGCGGAGGCGGAGGCGCGGACGGCGGCGGCCCCGCCGACGTGCCCGGCACCACCGCCGAAGGCGGAAGCAGTAGCCCAGCTCCCTCCCCCGCTCCGTCGAATCCCCCGTGCCCGCCCGGACCCACCGCGTCCGACGCCGAGTCGAAGCGGTCGTCGAGGCTGTCGGCCGCGTTGCTCGCCCCGGTGTCCCTGGCGGTCTCGTCGTACAGCCTGCGCCACCAGTCGTCCTCGTGGGCGGCGGGCCTCTCCCCCTGCTGGCTCATGCCCTTATTGTCCACCGCACGGGCCTTACGAAAACGGGTCATCCGGAAAAAGTGGCCATGAAAAAAGGTCCGCCGGGCGGCCCCACCCCCCACGGGAAGGACGCCCGGCGGACCGGTCAGGACGTGATCAACGCACGGCGTACGCGTCGTTCACGGTCTGGATGACGGAGTTGCCGTTGGCGTCCGTCAGTTCGGTCTTCAGGGTGACCGGCTTGCCGGCCGCGCCCGCGTGGTTCACGGTCGCGGTCCAGTGGCCCCCCTGCTGTGCGGTGGTGGCCTGGGTCCAGGTCTCGCCACCGTCGTACGAGTAGGAGACCTTGGCTGCGACCAGCTTGCCGGGCGTGTAGCCCGCGTGACCGGTGACGCTCAGGCCGATCGTCCGGCCGTCCTTCGCCGGAAGGGTCTTGAGTCCGTCGGTCTCCAGGTCGTAGCCCGGGAAGAGCAGCGGGATCCCCTGCGAGTACACGTTCTCGTCCCGCTTCGAGCGGAACTTCCAGGTGGTCTCGGTGCTGGTGGACCGCTTCCACACGGCGGCGGGCTGACCGAACTTGGCGGTGGTCATGGTGAGTTCGTACGCGGCGTCCTCGGCCGGGACGGTGAACACCCCGGACGGCCAGCCGGACTCACCGAGCACTTCACCACCGCTGGTCAGCCGCATGTTGCCGACGTCTCCGAAGGAGCCCTGGAGACCGGCGTGCTCGGTGTCGCTCCAGAAGCCCGGGGCGACGCCGATCAGGTTGTCCTGACGCTCGGCGGCGAGCTGGACCTTGCCCGCGGCGTCACGCGGCGCGGCCGGGACCGGGATGCCCCGGTACCAGTTCTCCGTACGCTCGGAGCCTGCCGTGTACGTACGGGGCTGGTCGACCATGTACTCGCCCCAGGGGAAGCTGGAGGAGAGATACCGCTCCCAGCCGGTGTCGCCCGCCGAGTAGTACTCGGTGCGCTTGCCGGGGACGGCGACGGTGTCGAAGCCACCTGAGTAACTCCCGCCGTACGGGCGGTTGATGATCATCGTGTCGATGTAGTCGGCCGCGACGCCCATCGCCTCGTACGTGGCGGTGGACTTGCCGAGCTTGCTGTCACGGACCTTGTAGGTACGGTCCGAGGTGACGGGGCCGGCCTCGGGGAACGCGAGGTTGTAGACGAACGGGCTGGCAGCGGTGGCCTTCCAGCTCAGCTTCACGGGGCCGTCGGCCAGGGCTGCCTTCAGGGCGTCGGCCTCGCTCGACTCGATACCGAGAGAGGGCAGCGGCGCCGAACCGTAGCCGACGGACGGCTTCCAGGGGCCCGCGGACGGCCGGTACGCGATGACCGCCTTTGCGCCCGCGGCCTTGGCGTTCCGCGCCTGAGGGGCCATCGCCCCGTCATCGGCGACCTTGACCAGGGCTATCTTGCCCGAGACACCGGCGGTCTTCAGCTCGTCGGAGGTGCCGGTGCCCGCGTCGACGAGTGCGGCCTCCCCGGTACCGTCGAGGTTGACGGAGCCGCTGCTCGCCACCGTCGGGTGCAGTGCGGCGCCGCCGACGACCGACAGCTTCTCGATCTGCGGGGCGTACGCGCGCCAGAGGCTGGCGAACTCGAAGTCGCCGTCGCTCGCCTTGCCCTGCACGTCTGCCAGATAGTTCATGCCGGTGGCGGTGCCGGTGATGGAACCGGAGTGCAGCCAGACATCGTCCCAGCTGCGGCCGAAGGAGAGCGTCGTGGAGCGGCTCTCGGACGCGCGGTCCTCCGTCTTCACCTGGATCCGGTGGGCCTTGCGGGCGTCCAGGACCAGGGTGGTGTCCTTGGTGACGTTCAGCTGCGGCCTGGCCAGGTAGCCGACGGACTCGACCATCCGGCCGGTGGCGTCCTTCAGGTCCGGCGACGTGATGAAGCTGGAGACGAAGTACGCACCGGGGCGCACCTGGTAGACCTGGTCGGTGGCACCGTCGTTGAAGCGTCGCTCACCACTGGCGGTGTCGGTGCCGATGACGTCCAGCGAGGAGGAGCCCGCGGCGGGCTTGCCGGTGCGGTCGACGAGCTTGACGCGCAGGGTGACGGTCTCCGGTCCGACGTACATCGAGAACGGGGTGGAGACCTTGACGCCGTCGGGCCCGGTGGCGAGCACGCGTCCGGTGACATCGCCGTACTGGGCGGCTTTCAGCTTCGCGGTCGGGTCGATGTGCAGGGGGACCTCGACGGTGGCTCCGGCCGGAACGGTGACGGTGCTCGCGTCGAGCTTCGCGACCGAGGAGCGGACGTCGGAGCCGTCGTTGCCGGTGACGCCCTGGACCTTAAGCGACAGCTTCACCGGCTTGGTGCCGGAGTTGGTGTACGGGATGTCGACCGTGGTGCGGTCGCTCTTGTCCTGCGGCCAGTTGAAGGTGCCGCCCTGGACGGCGGGGGCGCCGACGACGGCGGTGTCGATGGCGGCCTTGACATCGAGGCGGCCGCCGCCGGTCTCGCGTACGTCGCCGGGGATGTCGCTCTTCGCGGAGGACACGAGAGCGGCCTTGATCTGCTGTGCGGTCCAGTCCGGGTGGCGCTGCTTCACGATGGCGGCCGCGCCCGCGACATGCGGGGTGGCCATCGACGTACCGGACATCGTCCGGTACGCGTACACCCCGCGGCCACCGGCCGCTGCGGCCGAGATGCCGACGCCGGGGGCGGAGATCTCGGGCTTGAGGGTGTGCGAGCCGATCACGGGTCCGCGGCTGGAGAACTGGGCCGTGGAGTCGTCGCGGTCGACGGCGCCGACGGTCAGCACACTGGGGGCGCAGCCCGGCGAGGAGACCGTGTTCAGCGTCGGGCCGGAGTTGCCCGCCGCGATCACGAACAGGGTGTCCTTGCTCTGGGCGAGTTCCTCGGCGGCGACGCTCATCGGGTCGGTGCAGTCGGTCGGCGTCGGGCTGCCGAGGCTCATGGAGACGACGTCGGCCTTCTGGTCGACGGCCCACTGCATACCGGCGATGATCCAGGACTCGGCGCCGGAGCCGCTGTCGTTGAGTACCTTGCCCGCGAGCAGGTCGGCGCCGGGGGCGACGCCCTTCTTCTTGCCGTCACTGGCCGCGCCGGAGCCGCCCACGGTGGAGATGGTGTGGGTGCCGTGGCCCTGCCGGTCGTCGGTGGTGTCGGAGTCGGTGAAGTTCTCCGAGGCGGCGATCCGGCCCTTGAGGTCGGGGTGTTCGGCGTCTACACCGGTGTCGAGCACGGCGACCTTGGTGCCCTTGCCGTCGTATCCGGCGGCCCAGGCGAGGTCGGCGCCGATCTGCTTGGTCGACTTGTCGAGGGTGGCCTGAACCTTGCGGTCGAGCCAGAGCTTCTTCAGACCGGAGGCCGAACGGGAACGGGTGTTGGTGACGTCCGACCAGAAGTCGGCGGCCTTCTCCTTGTCCGCCTTGAGCGCGACGCCGTCGATCGCGTCGAGTTCGAGTCCGCGCTTGGCGCCGCGCGGGGTGGCGGGCGCGGAGCGGGCCGTGTCCTTGCCGTAGACCGCGATCAGCGGCAGCGACTTGGTGCTCGCGTCGTCGTAGCCCTGGCGGATGAGTCCGGTGACGTTGAAGAGTTCCTCGTCGACCGTGCCCGCGGCCAGCGCGTCGGCGGCGGTGTCGGGGTAGACGTAGAGGTCCTTGCCGGACTGCCTGGTCTGCACGAGGGGGACGGTGCCGTCCTCGCGCGGCAGTGCGGTGACCGATGCGTCCCCCGAACTGTCCGTGCTCACCAGGACCTTGTCGCCGGTGACCAGGGTGACGGTGACCGGCTTGCCTTCCTTGGCGCCGGTGGCCGCACTGCCGGTCAGTGGTCTCTTCGCGGTCGTGTCGTCCTGCGGCGCTGCCGCGGACGGTGCGATCGCGGTGACGGCCAGGACGGCGGCGGTGGCCGCTCCCAGTGCCGTACGCGATATCGGACGCATCGCTCTCCCCAAGTGAAACCGGAATGTCTCTGAACAAACCGCGGCATTCCGGAGGTTGTCGGTACTGCGGTGGCGCCACATTGGCAGAGCGACGGGCGATAAAGGGATGATGTACACGGCGGGTTTACGCCGTGGCCGCTTTCCGCCACGACCGGGCGCCCGAAGACAGCGACATCGTGCGGAATCAATGCGTCCGGGAGGGGTCCGAGGATGCTGGGAGCCATAGGTCTCGACGAGATACAGGAGTCGGCGTACCGCGCGCTCGTGGCGGTGGGAGCCGCGGAGGTCTCCGATCTCGCGCACCGGCTGGCACTTCCCGAGTCGGACACCGAACGGGCGTTGCGCCGGCTGGAGCAGCATGGGCTGGCCGCCCAGTCGTGGGCCCGTACGGGCCGTTGGGTGGCCGCGCCGCCGGGGGTGGCGCTGGGTGCGCTGCTGACCCAGCAGCGCCATGAGCTGGAGCAGGCGGAGCTGGCGGCGGCGCTGCTCGCCGAGGAGTACCGGGCGGAGGCCACCGATTCGGCCGTGCACGATCTGGTCGAGGTGGTCACGGGCGCGAGCGCGGTGGCGCACCGTTTCCACCAGTTGCAGCTGGGCGCGACGAGTGAGGTGTGCGCCCTGGTCACCGGAAAGCCGATCGCGGTCACCGGGATGGAGAACGAGTCCGAGGAGCAGGCCGCCACGCGCGGGGTGTCGTTCCGGGTGGTGGTCGAGCGCGAGGTGCTGGCGCTGCCGTCCGGGATCACGGAACTGTCGGCCGCGCTGAGCCGTGACGAGCAGTGCCGCGTCGTCGACCGGGTGCCCACCAAGCTGGTCATCGCCGACACGGCCCTGGCGATGGTGCCGCTGACCGGACGGGGCGCCGAGCCTGCGGCACTGGTGGTTCATGCCTCCGGGCTGCTGGAGTCGCTGATGGGGCTCTTCGAGGCGGTGTGGCGCGATGCCATGCCGCTCAGGCTCGGCGAGAGCGACCGGCTGGAGGAGGAGTCCACCGGGCCCGATGCGACGGACCTGGAGATTCTTTCGCTGCTGCTGGCCGGGCTGACGGATGCGAGCGTGGCGAAGCAACTGGAGCTGGGGCTGCGGACCGTACAGCGACGGGTGAAGGGTCTGATGGAGCTGACCGGGGTGTCGACCCGGCTGCAGCTGGGCTGGCACGCGTACGAGCGGGGCTGGGTGGCCCGGACGCCACGGACCTGAACGCGGCGCCCGCCGGATACCCCGGTCCCGGTGTCCCCGTCGCTTCGTCACGGCTCTGAGCTGCACCGACGTCCCCCTCCCCGAGCCACGCTGACGGGCGGGACCGGCCGGACTCCGGCAGGCTGGTCAGATGGGAGTGTGGCAGCTCGTCGCCGTCGGCCTGGTGATGCTTCTCGGCCTGGTCGGCGTGCTGGTGCCGGGGGCGCCGGGGCAGGCGATCGTCTGGGCCGCCGTGCTGTGGTGGGCGTTGACCGACACGACTCCGGCCGCCTGGGCGGTACTCATGGGTGCCACCGCGCTGCTTCTGCTGAACCAGGCGCTGAAGCCGTTGCTGCCGCCGCGCCGCCCCCGTGAGTCCGGTGCGCCGCGCAAGACTCTGATGCTGGGCGGGGCCGGCGCGATCGTGGGTTTCTTCGTGGTGCCGGTGGTGGGCGGGATCGTCGGTTATGTGGGGGCGGTCTACGGGGCGGAGCGGCTGCGGCTCGGCAGCCACGGGGCGGGGTGGGCATCGGTTCGCTCGGTGATGCGGGCGACGGGCTATTCCGTTCTCGTCGAGCTCTACGCATGTCTGCTGGTGACGGGGGCCTGGCTGAGCGCGGTGATCTGGGTCTGACCTCCGCACCCCCTCCTTCCTGACCATCTGGGTGGATGCTGTCCAGATAGAGAGAAACACATCCGATCTCTCTCGCTCTATTGACGCAAGGATGCCCCGTGCCTACTTTCCCTGAAGGAATAGCTCGGATGAATTGATGTGCCTGCGTACGAGTCGCCAGGAGACGCCTTGCCCACAGAACCGGACCCTTCCCGCCCGTCCCGGAACGAAGCCCCGTCCCCTTCCCGAAGAAGTGTTCTCGCCACCGGCACCGCGATCGGCGGCGCACTCGTGGTGGGCGGTGCGTCCGTCCCCGCCCAGGCAGCCGCCCCGGCCGCCCCTGGACCCGCCGCCTGGGCCCCTGTCACCGTGCACTCCCCCGACGACAGCTGGCGCACGGTCCTGGACGACGCCGACCTGCTCTGGCAGAAGCTGCCGAAGACCTGGTACGAGGGCCCGTATCTGGGCAACGGCCGCCTCGGCTCCGGCATCTACGCCGAGCCCGGTGCCACCACCACGGCCGTCCGATTCAACGTCCAGCACTCCGAGGTCCAGGACCACCGCCCCGAGTTCGGCTCCCTCTTCGGCCTCGCCCGCCTCCCGATCGGCCACTTCACTCTGGAACCGGCCGGCACCATCACGGGCATCGAGTGGTGGATGCGGCTGCGCACCGCGGAACTCGAAGGCACCGTCACCACGACCGCGGGCACCCTGAAGCTCCGCGCCTTCGTCCACTCCTCCAGCGATCTGCTCGCCGTGGAGGTCACCCCGAGCGCGGGCGAGCAGGACTTCCGCTGGGTCTTTCACCCGGCCGACGCGATCAGCCCGCGTGCCGCTTTCAAGCCCCTCCCGGACGGCTACACCGGCAACCCGCCCGCGGTGACCGAAGAGCACGGCGGGATCACCGCCGCCGTCCAGCCGCTGCTGGCGGGCGGTCAGCACGTCACCGCCTGGCAGGAGCGCAGCAGGGGAACGAGCCGCACCCTGTACGCCACCGTCACGCACTCCCACCCGGGGACGACGGCCCGTGACCGTGCGCTGCGTGCCGTCAAGACCGCTTCCGCGCTGCCGTACGGTCTGCTCGCCGCGCCTCATCGCACCTGGTGGGACCGGTTCTACCGGAAGAGCTTCCTGTCCCTGCCCGACGCCCGGCTGCAGCGCTTCTACTGGATCCAGCTGTACAAGACGGCTTCGGCGGCCCGCAGGGACGCGCCCGTGATGGCCACCTCCGGCCCCTGGCTGGAGCCCACTCCGTGGCCGAACACCTGGTGGAACCTCAACGTCCAGCTGGAGTACTGGCTGATCCACGGCTCCAATCACCTGGAACTGGACGCCGTCACCCGCGCCCTGAGTGAATTCAGGGACCAGCTCTCCCGCGAGGTCGCGGCCCCCTACCGGGCGGATTCCGCCGGCATGCCCCGTACCACCGACCCCCAACTGGTCAACGGCGCATCGGTCACCGACGGCGGCTACGGGGTCGGCATCCCCGGCCAGGACCCGCCCACCCCCGAGGTCGGCAATCTGACCTGGGCGCTGCACAACGTATGGCTCTCCTACCGCCACACCATGGACGAGTCGATCCTGCGCGACACGCTCTTCCCGCTGCTGCGCAAGGCCGTCAACTACTACCTGCACTTCCTGACGCCCGGCGCGGACGGCAAGCTGCATCTCCCGGCGACGTTCTCCCCCGAGTACGGCGTCAACGCCCCAGACTGCAACTACGACCTGATGCTGCTGCGCTGGGGCTGCCGCACCCTGCTGGACTCGGCGGAGCAGCTCGGCAACAACGACCCGCTGACCGCCCGCTGGCAGGAGGTTCTGGCCAGGCTCGCGCCGTACCCGGTCGACGCCAACGGCTTCATGATCGGCGCCGGGGTGCCGTTCGCGAAGTCGCACCGCCACTACTCGCACATGCTCGCGGTCTACCCGCTGTACGAGCTGACAGGGGCTACGCCCGATGAGCGCGCCCTGATCGAGAAGTCCCTCGCCCACTGGGTGGGCTTCGAAGGCGCTCTGCAGGGCTACACCTTCACCGGCGCCGCGTCGATGTCCGCGCTGCTCGGCAAGGGCGAGGACGCGCTGAAGTATCTCGGCCAGCTGATGAGCCGCTTCATCCAGGCGAACACCATGTACAAGGAGTCGGGCCCGGTCATCGAGACCCCGCTCTCGGCGGCCCAGTCGCTGCACGACATGGTGTGCCAGTCGTGGGGCGGCACGATCAGGGTCTTCCCTGCGCTGCCCGCCGCCTGGCGGGAGATGACCGTCCATGACTTCCGTACGCAGGGGGCGTTCCTGCTCAGTGCGGTACGCGAAGAGGGACGGACCCGCTGGGTGCGGGTGACCAGCGAGGCGGGCGCGCCCTGCGTCGTACGCCATGGCATCGAGGGTGCCATCGAGATCCGCGACCGGCACGGACGCCCGCTGAGTCACGAGGAGTTGGCCGACGGTGCGATACGCATCCGCCTGCGCAAGGGCGACTCGGCGCTGATCACGGCGAAGGGCGACCGCCCGGACCTGACCGTCCGCCCGGTCACGGCGAACGAGCCCGCGCCACGCTGGGGCCTGCCTGCCTGAGCCCCGGCCCGAAGTGATGGGACCGGTGTCCGGTACGTCGGACGATGCAAGTGACGGGTACGCGTGTGAGGCCGACTCGCTGACCGGATTCAGCGAGGCCGAGCACGCGTACCTCAGCACCCGACGGCTGGGGCGGCCGGCCACCGTCGGCCCGAACGGCCGGCCTTGCAGTGGCATGCCGTTGATCAGAGGCCGTGATGTGCGACGCGGTTGCTCAGGGAGCGGACGCGAGCCTCGGGGGTGCCGGTCAGAACGTCGGCGTCCCGGCGCTGCACGACGGAGGAGACGATCTCGAATGCCTGACGGGTCGTTCGCGACCCCGACGTCGCGGTCAGGGGGTCCAAGAACAAGCCTGGTCGGGGATGGTCCGAAACCTGCGCCGGTACTCGGTCGGTGTTGTGTCGAGTCTCCGCCTGAATGCCCTGACCAGGGTGTCGACGGTGCCGAACCCGCACGTGGAAGCGACACGTTCGAGGGTGGCATCGGTGGATTCGAGCTGGTTGCGTGCCATCTCGACCCGGGCCGATTCGATGTAGGCATGCGGGGTCGTGCCGAGCTCATTCTTGAAGATCCGGGTGAGCTGACGGTCGCTGACGTGGGCGCATTCGGCGAGGTCTGCGACGGTGAGCGGTTCGCCGATGTTGCGCATGATGTAGTGGCGGAGATCTTCGATGCGCCGTGTCGTGGAGACCTGTTCCAGGGGAACGCTGAACTGGCTCTGTCCGCTTGGCCGTTTCAGGTACATCACGAGCTGTCGGGCGACACGCAGTGCGATTGCCTCGCCGAGATCATCGGCGATGAGGGCGAGGGACAGGTCGAGGCAGGCGCTGATCCCTGCGCCGGTCCACACATCGCCTTCGCGGATGAAGATCGGGTCGGCGTCGACCTCGACCTCCGGATGGTCGGCGGCGAGCTGCTGCGCGGTCGACCAGTGGGTGGTGGCTCGCTTGCCGTCGAGAAGTCCGGCCGCGGCGAGGATGTGTGCTCCGACGCAGACGGATGCGACCCTTCGAGTCCGGCCGGCGAGTTGTTTCACTCGGCGCACCACGGAGGGGGCGGCAAGCGGGTGCACCCGGCGATGGCTGTCCATCTCGACCGCTCCGGGCACGAGGAGGGTGTCAATGCTCCTCGTGGACAGATCTTCGAAGGTGATGTCGGGGAGGACGCGGACTCCGGCGGCGGTGGTGACGGGGTCCATGGTCTCGGCGGCCAGGACCACGTCATAGCCCGCCGCTTCGTCCGTCTCACGTCGTGCGAGGAAGAACACCTCTGGTGGTCCAGTGACGTCGAGCAGGTCGACGCCTTCGAAGAGGACGATGACGATCAGTCGTTCGACGGTGCTCAAGAGGCTCCCCACGGCCGGCAAAGCGATGTCGGTATCTGCATGTTAGATGACATTGCCGACACGCCGGGGTGGGTCATAGCGTCCTGAGTGCAGCTCACCGAGCCGGTGGGCTGCCTTCCCGACGCGAGAACCTCAGGCGGTACCCCATGCCCAGAACGACGTTGCGTCAGCTCAACGGCCTCGACGACACGCCCGCGAAGCTCGCCGATTCGACCCTGATCCTCATCGATTACCAGAACACCTACACAACCGGCGTGATGGAGTTGGACGGCTGGCAGTCCGCGCTCGACGCCGCCGCCCAGCTCCTGGCACGGGCCCGCCGGGCGGGCACGAAGGTCATCCATGTCATCAACGACGGCGGCGAAGGCACCCCCTACGACATCCGGGCCGAGATCGGCCGGATCCACCCGGGTGTCGCGCCGATCGAGGGCGAGCCCGTCGTCGTCAAGCAGACCCCCAACGCCTTCATCGGTACCGACCTGGACCAGCACGTCGACGCCGCGGGCCGGAGCAACCTCGTGATCGCCGGGTTCATGACGCACATGTGCGTGGCGTTCACCGCTCAGGGTGCCTTCCTGCGAGGCAACCGGCCCACTGTCGTGGCCGATGCCAGTGCCACGCGTTCGCTGGCGGTCGCGGGCGCCGAGCTGGATGCCTGCCAGGTGCACTACAGCGCCCTCGCCACCGTCGCCGACCTGTACGGGGTCGTCGTTCCGTCTCAGCAGGAGATCGTCTGATGAAGCTGCTGGGTTCCGTCGTCGCGCCGGGCACTGCCACTGTTCTCGCGGCCACGGCCATCGGAACGCCGTCACCGACGGCGCCATGCCCCCCATGACCCTCCATCTGCGCGACCAGCACATGAGCCTGCGCGACATGGCCGCGGACCCGACCCATCACCAAGGACACCGAGAAGGGTCGGCACCCCTCACCCGCCACCGTCCTGCGCATGCTGCGCGACCACGCCGGACGCAACGCCGCAACCATTGAGAAGGACAGCCCCTGACAGGCTCAGGTGCCGTACGGCGTACGAACGCCAGGGCCGCCACCGCTCCGCCTCGGGCCTCCCGTCCGGATCCACATCGGGGTCGCCGAGCGCACGCATCCTGATGAGCGCCGCGGCTGCCGGACCGATCCCCGGCAGCCGCAGCAGCGCCTGCTCGGCCTCGTCGCGGTCGGCCCCGGCGTCGAGCCGTACGTCCCCGTCGGCGAGCGCGGTCGCCAGAGCCCGCAGCGCCGGGTCGTCCACCGCACCGGCCAGCACCCCCGGCTCGGGAAACGCATGCGTGAGCCCGCCGCAGGGGACGTCGAGGACCTTCCCGTACCTCTCGACGAGCGACTCGGCTCCGGCCCTGCCCACCAGCGTCCGTACGGCGAACTCCTCCGGATCCGCGGCACCCGGCGAGCGCAGCCCCGGGCGGGCGGCGACACTCGGTGCGAGTCGCGGATCGGTGCCGAGCCGCTCGTCGACGGCGTACGGATCGGCGTCCAGGTCGAAGAGGCGCCGCAGCCGCTGCACGGCCGTCGTCAGATCCCGCAGGTCCGTGAGGTGGATCCGGGCGTCCAGCCAGGACCCGGCGGACCGCTCGTCGACGGCCACGATGCCCGTGCCGTACGGGAGCCGCAGGGTACGCCGGTAGGTACGCGCGCCGAGATCCCCGCTGATCTCCTCGATCCGGGCAACCGTCTCGCCCGCCAGGAGATCGAAGACCTCGCGGGCCGCGTACGGCCCCCGGTGGGCGAGCCGCAGCGGGATCCCGGTGGTGCGCGCCTCCCGTACCGCCGCTCCCAGCCCCGTCCCGGCCTCGGCGCGCAGTGCGCTCGGCGTACGGGCGTAGATCTGTCGGATCGTGTCATTGAACTGCCGCACGCTGGCGAAGCCGGACGCGAAGGCGATCTCGGTCACGGGCAGCCCGGTCGTCTGGAGCAGCACCCGCGCGGTGTGGGCCCGCTGGGCGCGGGCGAGCGCGACGGGTCCGGCGCCCAGTTCCGCGTTGAGCTGCCGCTGCACCTGCCGTGAGCTGTAGCCGAGCCGGTGAGCGAGACCGGGCACGCCCTCCCGGTCGACGACGCCGTCGCCGATCATCCGCATGGCTCGGCCGACGACATCGGCCCGGACATTCCAGTCGGCGGAGCCGGGCACGGCGTCCGGGCGGCAGCGTCGGCACGCCCGGAAGCCGTTGCCCTGGGCGGCGGCCGCGGTCGGGTAGAAGCGGACGTTCTTCCGCTTGGGGGTGACGGCGGGGCAGCTCGGCCGGCAGTAGATGCCGGTCGTTTCGACGGCGAAGAAGAACTCCCCGTCGAAACGGGCGTCACGGCTGCTCACCGCCTCGTACCTGGTCTGTTCGTCCATCACACCGTCCAGTGTGCGGCACCTCCGGGTACCGCACTGGCGGTATTCGGACGCCGACCAGGGGTGCGGCCTACCGCAGCCGGCCCCGCTTCGCGTCCATGCCCGCCCGGCCCTCGGCCCCTCTGCGCTTCCATTCACGCAGCATTTCGGACCGTACCCGGGCATCGGTCTTGGCGACGATGCGCTGGTTCTCGCGCAGCAGCTTGCGGAAGCTGTCGAGGCGCCGCTCGGACAGCGAACCGTCCTCGATCGCGGCGAGTACCGCACAGCCGGGCTCCGACTCATGGGCGCAGTCGTGGAACCGGCACTGCTCGGCCAGCTCCTCGATCTCGGAGAAGACCTGGCCGACGCCGGCCTCCGCGTCCCAGAGCCCGACCCCGCGCAGTCCGGGGGTGTCGATCAGTACGCCCCCGGAGGGCAGGACCAGCAGATTGCGCGTCGTGGTGGTGTGCCGGCCCTTGCCGTCGACGTCACGGGCGGCCTGTACGTCCATCACGTCGTCGCCGAGCAGTGTGTTGGCAAGGGTCGACTTGCCCGCACCGGACACTCCGAGCAGCACACTCGTGCCGCCCGCGACGATGGCGCCGAAGACGTCGATCCCTTCCCCGGTGGCGGAGCTGACGGGCAGCACCTGTACACCGGGCGCGATGGCCTCGATGTCCTGGACGAGGTACGACAGCGTGGTCGTGTCCGGCACCAGATCGGCCTTGGTCAGCACCACGATCGGCTGGGCGGCGCCGTCCGCGGCGGACGCCCCGTCGCGCAGCAGCGCGTCGCCACTGGAGCTGGACATGGCCAGCGCGAGGAAGCGCTCCACCCGCCCCAGGTCGAGCTCCACTGCGAGCGAGACGCAGATGGCGATGTGGTCGACGTTGGTGGCCAGCACCTGCCCCTCGGAGCGCTGCGACGACGTCGAGCGGACGAAAGCCGTACGCCGCGGCAGCAGCGTCCGTACGAACTGCGGGTCGCCGTCGGGGTCGACGGCGACCCAGTCGCCCGTGCAGACGATCCGCATCGGATCACGCGGGACGACGAAGGCGGTGTCGGCCCGGAGCGTCCCGTGCGGGGTGACGACATCGCACTGCCCGCGGTCCACCCGCACCACGCGTCCGGGCAGCAGACCCTGTCCGGCGTACGGAGCGAACTCGGCGGCCCAGCCGTCGTCCCAGCCGTATGGGGACAGCGGATGCGACGCGGACGAGCCCTGAAGAGAAGAAGCGAAGGACGAAGAAGACGGGAAAGACAAGGGAAACCCTTCGAAGGGTGGCCCCGGCAACGCGCACACAGACGCGGGGAGTTACGGAAAGGTCAGCCGGCGACCACGGGGGTGGGAACGATGATCTTGTGGTTGTGGGCAACGCCCACCGCAGCGACAGTCATCAATGTCCTCACCTCCTGGTTCGAGCACGGGGCCGACACCGGCGGTTCTTGTCCGCCGTCCGGAACGCTGCACACGATAGCCCGCGACCGTCGGGTGACGTCAACACATTTGATCCACGGGATCCGGAAGCCCCGCCCCGGGGCGCTTCACCACCGCATTCATCGGAGATATCAGTGGATCTCCCTCGATCAGGTGATACACATGCACAACGACCGTTCTCGGGCCGTTATGGTGCCGAGCATGACCTCACCCCAGGCCGCCACCGGCACGTTCACCCAAGCCCAGTTGGGCACGATCACGCTGATCGGGTGGAGCGGCGAACACCCCGATGGCGGCGACGACGTCGCCTTCCTTCTCGTCTACTCACTGGGCGACGGGACGGACGGCCCGGCCGCCGGTGAGGCCGCCATGCGCGTGGCCCTGGACCGCAGTGGCCTGACGGTCGGCGCCGGTCCGGTCCACGCCGCCGAGACCCCGGGCCTCCCGGTGAAGCTGCTCGTCCAGGCCGGCCAGGCGGTCCTGACGCTTCCTCATTTCACCGCGCAGTACCCCGCACCGCCCGAGTGGCTGGCGGCGGCCCACGAGCGGGGCGAGGTGCACGCGATGTTCGCCACCCGTCCGTGGCCCCAGGGCACGCCGGGCCGGCCGGTCAGCGAGGAGCTGCTTCGATCGTTCGCAGGCGACGAAGAGGTCGTCATGACCTCCGCGCACTGCGTCCTTCCGGTACGCAGCCTGGGCTGAGCCGCCCCGTATGCCAGACGCCCACCGCCCCCGTGGAACGGTGGGCGTCATCATGTGTGGAGCCCTGGGGCTGTGCCCCGGATACTGCCCGGTGGTGCCGTACGCCGAAGTGCGGGCGATTGCCGGGCGGATCCCCGAGTCGCCCGCACTTCAGGGGTCTCAGCTGTTGCCGACCCCATTGCCCGCGAGCACCGGGATGTCGTCCACGAGGTGCGACAGCGCCTCGTCGCCCTTGGCCTGGGTGGAGTTTTCGGCGCACTGCTGGTTCTGCGGCGAGGACAGCACGTTGGCGTCCTGAACCGCGACCGGCACCGGCACACCGACGAGCGAACCGGCGTTGGCCTTGAGCGGCAGGCCGACGCAGGCCTTGTTCAGCGTGCCCTGGACGAGCTGGAACTGCGGGCTGCCGTCACCCTGCGTCACGCTGTTGCCGAACTCGCTCACGGTTTCGTTGCCGTTGACCGACGTGGTCCCTTGGTCATCACCGATCGCCATGGCCGCGGGGGCCGCGGCGGCAGACAGACCGACCAAGGACACGGCCACTGCCGCGCCGGCCATCATCTTCTTCATCACGCTTCACCTTTCGGAGCGTCCCGTTGTGGAACGCATTGATCAACCTGCTACGGAAGCGCCGGTTCCGCAGCACCACTCAATTGGGTTCGATCCGGTGCGAGTTCGAAGCCGCGCCTTCACCCGTCGACGTCTTCTTCGGAGATACGGGCCGCCGGAACGCGACTTCCCCCACAAGGTCGATGGGGCTGCGCGGACGGCGCCGGCTCCGGGCCGCCGCGGGCCGCCTGCCATTCGGCGAGCAGCCGATCGTAGATGGGTGTGACGTCCTGCGCGTGCCGCTGCCGGCCGCTGGGGCGTTGGCTGTCGTACTGGTCCATGAACAGCCCCTACCCGGTGCGACGGGTGACGTCTGCCGTCACTACGGCAACCGGCCCAGTGCGCCCGCCCCTTCGAGGGGTCGGCGGCGCCCCGGACGCACGACATGGGGCCGCCGCATCCGGGCCGCCGAAGAACAGCCGCCACGTGGATGCGCCGGCCCCACGGGTGTTTCACACACTGCGGGCAGGCGCACTCGAAGCCGCCCGTGGCGCTGTCCTCCACGAGTTCGAGGAATCAGCGACGAGCGACCGGAGCCTCACGGTTCTAGTTGTTGCCGGTGCCGTTGCCGGACAGGACCGGAATACCGCTCAGGATGTGCGACAGAGCCTCATCACCCTTGGCCTGGGTGGAATTCTCCGTGCACTGCTGGTTCTGCGGCGAGGCCAGGACGTTGATCTCCTGGACCGAGACCGGAACGGCGCCGAGGACCGAACCGACGTTGGCCTTGGCCGGCAGGGCGACGCAAGGCTTGTTGAGCGAGCCCTGGATGAGCGCGAACTGCGGGCTCCAGTCACCGTGGGTGGCGGAGTTGCCGTACGACTGGACAGTGTCGTTGCCGTTGGACGACGTCGTACCACCGTCGTTGCCGACGGCCATGGCCTGCGGAGCGATCGCGGCGGAGACGCCGACGATCGAAGCAGCGACGGCTGCCGAGGCCATAAACTTCTTGATCATGAAAAAGCCCTTCTGGGGTCTTCTGTTGCCCGCCTGTCCGGAGCGCTCTGGTCAACCCAGGACGGCGGGGACGGTTGTGCCGATTCACTCGGACGATGCTTCTGCAGTCCGGTTGTTTGCCGAATGCACAGCACCTGGAGGAATGCGAAATGCTGCCGATGAGCGGGGAACTGCCGTGGCGCGACGGATCAGCCGCCGAGCGGCAGGCCGCCCATCAGCGGGGCCGCGCCCTTGGCCGCACCGGTGGCCTGGCCTGCCAGCTTGGTGACGGTGCCGTTCTTCTGCACCGAACCGGCGGCGCCGCCGGCCGTGTCGACGATCGGGTCGACAGCCTGCGGGGCGCTTTCCACGACCTGGTTGACGCCGCCGTCGAGGCTGAAGTTGGGGGCCGTGGCGGTGGTAACGGCGAAGGCGGGAGCAGCCGTTCCGAGAGCAACCACGGAACCGGCAACGAACGCAGCGGTCTTCGCGTACTTCACTTTCAGGTTCCCTTCTGCAGCGGCATCTGTTCCGGTCGCATATCCGCGCCGCACAAGCCTTCTTTAGCTGTGACTTCTGCCGCTTTCACCCTGGGTAACGATGTGGTTGCGACACGGCAACTGGACAGAGTCACCTTTTCTCCGGGACCACTCGACCGACCAACGGAAACGGGAAAGGCCCCGGCACGCATCGGATGCGTGCCGGGGCCTTCCGGTCATGGCGTTCGGCTGGGCCGACCGGAGATCAGCTGTTGGCGCAGGAGTTGCCGAAGGCGGGGTTGAGCAGCGCGATCACGTTCACGGTGTTGCCACAGAGGTTGACCGGAACGTGGACCGGAACCTGGATGACGTTGCCGGACACCACGCCCGGAGAGTTGGCGGCGCCGCCCTCGGCACCTGCGTCGGCGAAGGCGGGGGCGGCAGCACCCATCGCCATCAGGGTTCCGGCGGCGATGGCGGCAACCTTGGTGTACTTCACTTTTTTTCCCTTTCTTTGACGGAGTCCGGAGCGGCCACGTCTTTCGTGCCGCACGAGCGCGGTCCTGATCACTCGTAACTCCGCCGCTGCAATTCGTAACGATGTAAGACCGTAGGCGAAACTCTTTGAGAAGAAGATTCCCGAAAAACCGCCCGAATGACGCAGTATCGTTCACTCGATGTTACGGGCGCGATCATCGGACAATCCGATGTACCGGTACCGGGAAAGGCGTCAGCGGGCCCGAGCCGCACGGAGGAGGAATGCCGACGGCCCGGGCCTGCCATTTCGGCTGGATCAGCTGTTGCCGGTACCATTCCCGGAGAGCACCGGGATGTTGTCCAGGATGTGCGACAGCGCCTCGTCGCCCTTGGCCTGGGTGGAGTTCTCCGTGCACTGCTGGTTCTGCGGCGAGGACAGCACGTTGACGTCCTGGACCGCGACCGGGACCAGGCCCGCGAGCGAGCCGACGTTGGCCTTGGCCGGCAGGCCGATGCACGGCTTGTTCAGGCTGCCCTGGACCAGGCCGAACTGCGGGCTGCCGTCACCACGGGTCTCGGAGTTGCCGAACGACTGCGAGGCTCCGCTGCCGTTGACCGAGGTCGTACCGCTGTCGTCGCCGATCGCCATGGCCTGCGTCGCGCCCAGACCGAGGATGGAGGCGGCAACGGCACCCGTAGCCAGAACCTTCTTGATCACGATTAACCCTTCTTGTACCGAATGCCCCGTACTGGAGCCCCCTGCCCAACTCGTGACCGGGCGTTTGGTTCTCTCCATTCACCCGATTGCCAAGGTGCACGGACAGCAGTACGAAGAAACACCACGGGGCCGAAGGAGTATTCAGTGGCTCCAGTCTTCCCCGAGGAATCAACGGCCCGGGGTCCATGCAGACTTGAGCACCTGCACGCGACGATCAACGTCAGCGTGAGCGCGCATAAGTAATCCGTTCGAGCGGTCACGAAATTCCCACGAACTTTCAAGTTTCCTCAACAATTCCTCCTCGTTATGACTTCTATCAAGCGTGCAGCTTGGGCGTTCACCGAGCAGAAACTAGGACTTATCACATGAAGAACGCTTCTTCGTGGTCTCTCCGCCTTTGCGCAATCGCCGCTTGCCGACTCACGTGGGAAGACCCCCCGGGGTGGCGTCCCCGGCGCAATCTGCATCGCCTGATGAATAAACCGCGAGCCTTCTGCTCGCACGGAATGTCCTAAGAAAGGGCAACCAATGCGAAAAGCCTTGAGTAAGAGCGTGCTGATCATGGCGGCGGCGTCAGGCATTCTGACCGCGGCAGGCGGGTACGCGTTCGCGGACGCGTCGGCCGATGGCGCCGCCATCGGTTCGCCGGGCGTCGGCTCGGGCAACGCCGTGCAGGTGCCGGTGCACGTTCCCGTCAATGTGTGCGGCAACACGGTCAATGTGGTCGGTCTGCTGAATCCCGCGTTCGGCAATGAGTGCGAGAACGAGGGCGGGGCCGGGAACGGCGGCGGGGGTGCGAGCGCCGAGGGCGTCGCGACCGACTCTCCCGGTGTGTTGTCCGGAAACCTCATCCAGGCCCCCGTGGACGTCCCGGTCAACGCCTGCGGCAACAGTGCCGACATCGTCGGTGCCCTGAACCCGGCGTTCGGCAACGAGTGCTCGAACGCGAGCGGGCCGGACGACGAGCCGCCGGTGGTCGAACCTCCCGTGGTCGAACCGCCGGTCGTCGAACCGCCGGTCGTCGAACCGCCGGTGGTCGAACCCCCCGTCGTCGAACCGCCGGTCGTCGAACCTCCCGTGGTCGAACCCCCCGTCGTCGAACCGCCGGTCGTCGAACCTCCCGTGGTCGAACCCCCCGTGGTCACACCCCCAGTGGTCACACCCCCGGTGGTCGAACCCCCGGTGGTCACGCCCCCAGTAGTCGAACCCCCCGTAGTCGCACCCCCGGTGGCCACGTCCGTCGTCGGTGAGCCCCTGACCAACAGCGTGGCCGATGGGGCGCCGTCGAGCAGCGGCTCGCAGCTGGCCCACACCGGTGCCGCTGATCTCGGAATGGCTGCGGGCGCGAGCGCCGCGCTGCTGCTCGGTGGCGCGGTACTGATGCGCCGGGTCCGCCGCTCGCAGAGCTGATCCACGAATCAGTCGGCCGGGAGACGAACAGGTCCGGTCGGACAGCCGATGCTGTCCGACCGGACCTGTTGTGCGTACGGAACTCGACCGGTGGGCCCCGGCTCAGGCTCGGGAGAGCCCAGCGCGGTCCAGGCAGGCCGCGATCACGGCAGTCTCAGCCGCGTCCAGACGACGCATCGGCGGGCTCATCGCATTGGTGGCGATGAGCCCGCGCACCATGAGGGCCGTCTTGAACGCGCCGAGGCCCGCGGCGGTGGCGGACACCGTGCCGGGACGGGCCGCACGAACGATGTCGAAGAGCGCGACGAGACGGTCCTGTTCGCAGCCGGCGGTAGCCCAGTCGCCGCGTACCGCGGCCTCGTGGAGACGTACGTACCCGTGCGGATCCACATTGCCGAGCCCGGGGACGGAGCCGTCCGCACCGACGAGCATCATCGCGTCGACGACCAGTTCGTGCCCGGTGAGGACAGAGAACTCCGGCAGTTCACGGGCCCCGATGACCAGGCGTCGGAACGAACCGTCGTCGCCGCTGGAGTCCTTCACTCCGGCCAGCACACCGTCCGCGGCGAGCGGCAGCAGCAGTTCCGGTTCGAGCTTGCTGTGCACGCAGACCGGCACGTCGTACGCGAGGACCGGCAGGTCGAGGGCGGCGGAGACATCGCGGAAGTGACGGTCGATCTCGGTGTCGTGCGTGCGCGTGTAGAACGGGGCGGTGACGACGACGGCGTCGGCGCCGAGGCCCGCGGCGGCGCGGGCCCGCTCGATCGCCCGGTTGGTGGTGGTCTCGATCGCTCCGACGAGGACCGGCACCTGGCCGGCCGAGGCACCCGTGATGACCTCGACGACCTCGTCCTGTTGGCCGGGTGTCAGATAGGCCGTCTCACCCGAGCTGCCGAGTGCGAACAGACCGCCGACACCGCCGTCGAGCAGATACCCCACAACCCGCTCCAGGGAAGGCCGGTCGATCTCACCGTCCGCGGTGAGCGGGGTGACGACGGGCGGGATCACTCCGCAGTAGCGGGGATTCCGGGCGGTCATGCGGTGCTCCTTGCGGACGGTACGGGGGCTGGGTCCCCGGCGGGGGACGCGGGGCTCTGGGGGTGGACGCAGTGCCAGCGGTGCTCGCCCTGGCCGAAGGTCTCCGCCGGAAAGACCGTGGCGCAGACCTCGTCCGCCTTCCAGCAGCGGGTGCGGAACGGGCAGCCGGAGGGCGGGTTGGTCGCCGAGGGCACCGGTCCGGTGAGCACGATGCGTTCGGTGGACTCCAGCAGGCTGGGGGTCGCGGAGAGCAATGCCTCGGTGTAGGGGTGCACGGGGGCGCCCGCCACATCGGCCGCACGCCCTTCCTCGACGATCCGGCCCAGGTAGAGCACGGCGAGACGGTCGGCGAGGTAGCGCACGGTCTGGATGTCGTGCGAGATGAACACCATGCCGAGGCCCAGACGTTCACGCAGGTCGACCAGGAGGTTGAGGACCTGGGCCCGGACGGAGACGTCGAGGGCGGAGGTCGGTTCGTCGGCAACGATCAGTTCCGGTTCCAGGGCCAGGGCGCGGGCGATGGCGACGCGCTGGCGCTGGCCGCCGGAGAGCTGTCCGGGGAGTGCGGCGAGGGTGTGGCCGGGCAGGCCGACCAGGTCGAGGAGTTCCTCGACGCGTGCCTCGCGCTCTGCCCGGGTGCCCCGCCTGTGCACATCGAGGGGGTCGCGGAGGATCTGGCGGACGGTGAGCCGGGGGTTGAGGGCGGTGGAGGGGTCCTGGAATACGACGCCGACGGCGGAGCCGAAGTCGTCGCGGCGCTGCGCGGCGGACATCTCCCAGAGATCGCGGCCGTGGAAGCGGACCTCACCCTCGGTGGGCTTCTGCAGGCCGGTCAGCACCCGGGCGAGGGTGGACTTGCCGCAGCCGGACTCGCCGACCAGACCGACGATCTCGCCGCGCTCGACCTTCAGGGTGGCATCGGTGAGGGCGTGCACGGCGTCGCGGCGGAAGAGTCCGCCGCTGCGTGCCTTGTGGCGTACATGGACGCCGTCGATCCTGATCACAGGGCGCTCCCTTCCAGCTGTACGGCCTTCGCCGGGTGGTGGCAGGCGAAGCCGTGGTCGTTCATGGTGCCGCGCGCGGTGAGTTCGGGTGCGGTGGTGCGGCACAGCTCGGTGGCGGCCGTGCAGCGCGAGGCGAACCGGCAGCCCGTGCCGAAGCCCTGCGGCGCGGGGACGATGCCGCGGATCTGGTGCAGCCGGTCGGCGCCGGCCTCCAGGGAGACGACCGAGCCGAGCAAGCCGCGGCTGTAGTGGTGGATGGGGTCGGTGAGTACGGAACGGGTGTCGCCGATCTCGGCGAGGTGGCCCGCGTACATCACGGCGACGCGGTGCGCGAGGTCGCCGACGAGCGCGAGGTCGTGCGAGACGAGAACCATCGCGAAGCCGAGTTCGTCGCGCAGCCCGACGAGGAGTTCGACGACCTGGGCCTGGACGGTGACGTCGAGGGCGGTGGTCGGTTCGTCGGCGATGAGCAGGCGGGGGTCGCGGGACAGGGCCATGGCGATCAGAACGCGCTGGCGCTGGCCGCCGGAGAGCTCGTGGGGGTAGCTGCGCAGGGTGCGTTCGGGTGCGAGGCCGACGAGTTCGAGGAGTTCGGCCGGGGTCTTCGTACCGCCGCGCGAGGTGAGTTGCTTCAACTGCGTGCCGACCAGTACGGACGGGTTGAGGGAGGAGAGCGCGTCCTGGTAGACCATCGCGATCTCCGGCCCCATCAGGGCGCGACGTTCCTTCGACGGGAGCCTCAGCAGGTCCCGGCCGCGGTACAGGATCTCGCCGCCGACCTCTGCATTGCGGGCGAGCAGGCCCATGACGGCGAGGCTGGTGATGGACTTGCCGCAGCCGGACTCGCCGACCAGGCCGAGGGTTTCGCCCTCGTGGACGGTGAAGTTCAGCGAGTCGACGACGGGGATCTGTCCGTAACGGTCGGGGAAGCGGATCGCCAGGTCCCGTACGACGAGCAGTTCGGCGGCGTCCTCCCGTACCGGAGTGATGGACGGCTCGGTGGCGTTGATGCGGTCGGCGAGTTCGGTGAGGGCGGCGTCGATGTCGGCGGTGGAGGCTGCCTCGACCGGGTCGGGTGCGGTGGCCGTGGTGGGGCCGGCACCGGCTCTGGCGCTCTTGGACGCCGCCGAGGCGTCGGTGAGTCCCTCGGACAGGATGTTGAGCGCGAGGACGGTGATCAGCAGCGCGAGGCCGGGGAAGAACGTGGCCCACCAGCCGCCTGCGAGGAGGATCTGCCGGCCGTAGGCGAGGACGCTGCCCCAGCTGGGGTCGGGGTCCTGCACTCCGGCGCCGATGAAGGAGAGACCGGCCTCGAAGATGATCGCCTCGGCGACCATGACGGTGGCGAACACCATGACCGGGGCCATGCAGTTGACGGCGACGTGGCGGAGCACGATGTAGCCGCGACGGGCACCGATGACCTTCTCGGCGGCGACGTAGTCCTCGCCGTACTGGGCCAGCACATTGGCGCGGACCACGCGGGCCAGCGACGGGGTGTAGACGAACGCGATGGTGAAGATGATCACCGGGATGCTGGTGCCGAAGACCGCGACGAGCACGGCGGCCAGCGCGATCGGCGGGAACGACATCACTACGTCGAGGGTGCGCATCACGGACTCGTCGCCGAGTTTGCGCGAGGTGGCGGCGACCGAGCCGAGCAGCGCACCGGCGACCAGTGCCACGCCGGTCGCGCCGAGGCCGATGATCAGCGAGTAGCGCGAGCCGTGCACGACCCGGGCGAAGACGTCGCGGCCGGCCCGGTCGGTGCCGAACCAGTGGGTGCCGCCGGGAGCCTGGACCGGGGTGCCGGTGGTCAGCGGGTCCTGGGTGAACAGCGGGGCGAGGACGGCGCCGAGTACGACGACGATCAGTACGCCGAGGGCGATGCGGGAAGTGACCGGGAGGGCGCGGAACGCGATGCCCGGTCGGGACAGTCTGTTGGCCAGACGGCCGGTGGAGAACATGTCACACCGTCCTGATGCGCGGGTTGACCAGCAGGTGGAGCAGGTCGACGATGACGTTGACCACCAGGAACGCGATGGCGATGGTCAGTACGGTGCCCTGGACCAGGGCGACATCGCCGCCGGTGACACCTTCGAGGATGAGCTTGCCCATGCCGGGCAGGTCGAAGATCGCTTCGATGACGACCGCGCCGCTGAGCATGTAGCCGACCTTGATGCCGAGCACGGTCAGCGGTGTGACGAGCGCGTTGCGCAGCACCGAGCCGATCACCAGCAGTGGCGGGAGGCCGTTGCCACGAGCCGTACGTACGTAGTCGCGGTCGAGTTCGGCGACCATCGAGGTGCGTACGAGACGGGCGAGGGAGGCGGAGACCGGGAGCGCGAGCGAGACCGCGGGCAGCACCATGGTGGTGAGCCAGCCGCTGAAGGAGTCGGCCGGGTTGGTGTAACCGCCGGTCGGGAAGATCCGTGTGTTCAGTGCGAACTGCTGGATGAGCAGCACGCCCAGCCAGAAGGACGGGATGGCGACACCGGCCATGGAGACCATCCGGAACAGCTGGTCGGGCCAGCGGTCCCGGTACATCGCACCGACCACACCGAACAGGACGGCCAGGACGACCGCGAGGAGCAGTCCGAGCAGGGCCAGCTGGAGGGTGAGCGGGAAGGCGGCCGTGATCCGGTCGACCACGGGCCGGCTCGGCGGGGCGGTCATCCCGAGGTCGAAGTGGAGCAACTGGCCGAGGAATTGGAAGTACCTGACCGGGAGCGGGTCGTTGAGGCCGTTGGCCTCCGCGAACGCCGCTCGGGCCTCGGGGGTGGCGCTCTCCCCGAGCGCGTTGAAGGCCGGGTCGGCCGGCGAGAACTGGAGCACCACGAAGACGAGCAGCGCGATGCCGAGGATCATCACCGGCATCATCGCGACGCGGCGCAGCGCGAGCCGGAGAAAAGCAACCATCGTCGGGTTCCTTGCGGTTGGGCGGTCTGGTGGCCCGGACACCGGGGGGGCGGGGTGCCGGACCGGACTGTCGGCCACCTGTGACACGTCATCGGCGCACCGTTCGCGGCACGGCGGTCCGGTGACATGTCACAGGTGGCCTGTGCGCTTCGGTCAGGCGCGGCTGACGTCCAGGAAGGAAAGGCCCGTGGTGGGCAGCGGCTTGAAGCCGGGCAGCGCCTTCTCGTTCCAGGCAGTGGGCAGCTTGCGGTGGAGGATCGGGTAGAGCGCGGCCTCGTCGGCGACCAGGTCGGTGACCTCGCCCCACAGCTCCTTGCGCTTCGCCTCGTCGGCGGCCCGGGCCGCCTTGTCCAGGGTCTGCCTGACCTTCTTGTACGCGGCGGACTCGCCCCAGCCGTAGCGGTTCTCGGGCCAGAAGCCGTAATAGAACCAGCGCAGCAGGAGGTCGGCGTCGTTGCCGAAGACGGACGGGTCGCCGGGGGCGACCAGCACGTCGAAGGTGCCCTTGTCGATCTTGGCGTACTGGGCCGGGGACTGGGCGATGTCGAGGGTGACCTCGACGCCGGCCGCCTCCCAGCTCTCCTTCAGCAGCGGGGCGATGTCCTTGACCCAGCCGGTATCGGTGGTGAGGACGGTGAACGAGAGGTTCTCGGCGCCCGCGTCGGCAAGCAGTTGCTTCGCCCTGTCCACGTCGTGCGTGTAGACCGTGGCGGCCTTGCGGTAGTCGGGGTGGGTGGCGGGGACGTACCCGGTGGCGGCTGCGGCGTTGCCCACCATCGCGGTCGAGATGATCTTCTCGGTGTCCAGGGCGTAGTGCAGTGCCTGGCGCACGCGCTTGTCAGCGAACCGCTCGTCGGCGATGTTGAACATCAGGAAGAGCAGGCCGAAGGACTGCACGGACTCGGTCTTCGAGGCGCCCGCGAGCCGCTTGACGTCGATGTAGGGGACGTCCTCGATGGCCTGGACCCGGCCGGACTCCATGGCGCTGACGCGCGCCGACTGATCGGACATCAGGCGCCAGATCATCTTCTTGGCCTTGGCCGGGTGCGCGCCGTTGTACTTGTCGTACGCCTCGAAGACGATCTTGTCCTCGCGGGTCGCCTCGACGAACTTGTACGGTCCGGAGCCGACCGGCTTGGCGTCGAAGGCCTTGGGGTCCGGCTCGACGATCTTCTTCGGGACGATCCGGGCCACGGCGATACGGGACGGAAAGAGCGCGAAGGGGTACTTGAGCTTGAACTCGACCGTGCCGGCGTCGACGGCCTTCACTGTGTCGATGAAGGGCACGAACTGCGCCATGAGCGAGGCGTTCTTCGGGTCCAGGATGCGTTCGAAGCTGAACACCACGTCGTCGGCGGTGACCGGCGACCCGTCGTGGAATGTGGCGCCCTCGCGGAGCGTGGCCCGGTACGTGGTGGCGTTGATCTTGTTCGGCATCTCGGTGGCCAGCGCGGGGCGGGCCACGAGTGTCGCCGGATCGAGATCCACGAGGCCCTCGAAGATGTGCATGTTGGCGGCGTACGGAGTCGCGCCCGAGGTGATCATCGGGTCGAAGCCGGTCGACAGGGGGTACGAGAGACCGGCTTCGATGAGGCCGTTGCCGCTGCTCCCGCCCCCCGTGCCGTCGGCGGTCGAGGAAGGGCCGCCGCAGGCGGACAGGCTCACCGCGATGGCGGCTGCCGCACCGACAGCGCTGGTGCAACGCAGGAAGGTGCGGCGCTCGACACCGGCTGGTCTCAGCTCGGGCACGGGTCCTCCAGGGACGTCGGAAGTGGAACGGTCGGGGCGGGGAAACGGGCGACGGAACGCAGGATCGCGAGGATCAAGGAACCTAAGCATCAGACGTCAGATGTCTGATGCCTTGATAGCGTGGGAACGTAGCTTGACAATTGAGAGGGGTCAAGAGGTGGGGAGTTCACATATGTCCGGTGCGAGGCCCGGCCGGCAGCTGCTCCGACAGGAAGTCGTCGAGGGCATCAAGCGCTACATCCTCGAAAAGCGGCTCCGCCCCGGGGACCCGCTGCCCACCGAGCCCGCCCTGTGCGAGGCGCTCGGCGCCAGCCGGTCCAGCGTCCGCGAGGCGGTCAAGATCCTCAACGCGCTGGACATCGTGGAGGTGCGCCACGGCCACGGCACCTACGTGGGCAGGCTGAGCCTGTCGGCCCTGGTGGAGAGCCTGACCTTCCGCGGACTGCTCTCCCCCGACGACGACTTCCAGGTAATGGCCGACCTCGTCGACGTACGTGAGCTCTTCGAGCGCGGGATGGCCGACCGGATCGTCTCGCTGCTCAGCGAGGACCAGCTCGACGCGCTGGACGGCCTGATCGCCACCATGCGCGAGACCGGCGCCCAGGACGGGCACGGTTTCGTGGAGGCGGACCGGGCGTTCCACGCGCTACTGGTGGCGCCGCTCGGCAACGAACTGATCGGCCAGCTCTCGATGGCCTTCTGGGACGTGTACACGATCGTCGCGCCGCATCTCGACGGATTCACGCACGCCGACGAGATGGAGACGATCGCGGCGCACCAGAACATCGTGGACGCCGCGCGGGCCGGGGACATCGCCGGTTTCACCAAGTCGCTGAGCGAGCACTACGCCCCGGTCAGGCGTCGGATCTCCGAGGCCCGCGCCCGCGACAACGCCCGGAGCTGACCCTCCCGCCCGCCCTTCCAGGAGGACGGAGCCGGGCCCCGCCGGGACAGATCCTGGTCCGGCGGGGCCCTTGACGGCCACCGCGAGCGGTGCCTAGGGTCCGTGTGCCGATAAGACATCTGACGTCTTCTGTCTCGATGCCCGGCGGTCATCGCCCCGGTTCAACCCAGGAGGGCACCTCCATGCCGTTGACGGACCTCTCGCTCGCGGACTGCCGCGATCTCCGGCCCGCACTGCCGGTTCCAGCCGACTTCGACGCCTTCTGGTCGAGCACGCTGAGCGGAGCTCACGCCGCCGACAACCGGGGCTCGGCACAGAGGCCGGTTTTCGCGCCCGTGGACACCGGACTCACCCGGATCCGTACGTACGATGTGACATTGCCAGGCTTTGCCGGACGGCCGGTCCACGCCTGGCTGCACCTTCCGGTCGGGGCCGCCGAACCGCTCGGCTGCGTCGTCGAGTTCCTCGGATACGGACGCGGGCGCGGCCTCGCCCACGAGAATCCGCTCTGGGCGTCAGCCGGTTACGCACACCTGATCATGGACACCCGCGGTCAGGGCTGGTCGGCCGCGGGCGGTTCCACCGCCGATACGGACGCCGGTGCGGCCGGCACCGTACCCGGCTTCGTCACCCGCGGCATCGAGAGTCCCGAAACGTACTACTACCGGCGGGCGTTCACCGACGCGGTGCGCTGCGTCGAGGCGATGCGCGGCCACCCCGAAGTCGATCCGGACCGGATCGTCGTCACCGGGGTCAGTCAGGGCGGCGGCATCGCCCTTGCGGTGTCGGGACTCGTACCGGGGCTGGCCGGAGTGATGCCGGACGTGCCGTTCCTCTGCAACTTCCGGCGGGCCGCGGAGATTTCGGGCCACCCGCCGTACACCGAGATCGCCGATTATCTGAAGCTCCACCGTGACCGCACCGAGACGGTGTTCACCACCCTGTCGTACTTCGATGCCGCGCTGCTCGCCACCCGCGCCACCGCTCCCGCGCTGTTCTCGATCGCGATGATGGACGAGATCTGCCCGCCCTCCACCTGCTTCACGGCCTACAACCACTACGCGGGACCCAAGGACGTACGGGTCTACGAGTTCAACGGGCACGAGGGCGGCGCGGCGTATCAGCAGCGGGAGCAACTGGCCTGGGTGCGTTCCCTGTTCGAGGGCGGTCCGCCGCCGGGGCGGGCCGGCCACTCCTGACCGGAGGCACCTTCCGTGCGCAGACGATCCATGCTTCTTGCCGCCGGCGCGCCGGCCCTGAGCGCCCCGCTCAGCGCCGCCATGCTGGTGGTCACCGCGACCGGAACCGCCCACGGTGCCTCCCCCACCGCCGGTCGACTGACCTCCCAGGACCTGACCGTCGACAATGTGGGCTCGCCCCACTACCGCATCCCGGCGCTCACCACCTCGGTCAAGGGCACGGTGCTCGCGGCCTACGACGCCCGTCCCACCCTGGGGGACCTGCCGAGCAACATCTCCATCGTGCTGCGCCGCAGCACCGACAAGGGTGTGACATGGCAACCGCAGCAGGTGGTCCGCAAGGACGCAGCCCCCAAGGGCTACGGCGACCCGAGCCTGCTCGTCGACCGCACCACCGGCCGGATCTTCCTGTTCTACGCGGCGTCGGTGAACCAGGGCTTCTTCGGCTCGGGCACCGGCAATGACGAGACCGACCCGGACATCATCCAGGCCGACTACAGCTACTCCGACGACGACGGTCTGACCTGGACCCATAGCCGTATCACCGAGCAGATCAAGAACCCCGCCTGGGCAGGCATGTTCGCGGCCTCCGGGGAGGGCATCCAATTGCGCCGGGGCCCGTACAAGGGCCGGCTGATCCAGCAGTACGCCGTCCGCGTCAACGGCGCCAACTACGCCGCCAGTGCCTACAGCGACGACCACGGCGAGACCTGGAAGATGGGCAATCCGGTCGGTCCAGGCGGCGACGAGAACAAGACCGTCGAGCTGTCCGATGGCAGAGTCATGCTCAACAACCGTTCGAAGCCGTACCGGACGGTCGCCTACTCCACCGACGGCGGGGTCAACTACACCCCGTTCACCCAGGACACCCGGCTCACCGACCCGGCGAACAACGCATCGGTGATCCGTTACGACGCCGACGCCCCGCCGGCGGATCCGCAGTCGTCGTGGCTGCTGTTCAGCAATACCGAGGACACCTCGGCACGGCGCAATCTCACGGTGAAGATGTCCTGCGACAACGGAAGGACCTGGCCGATCAGGAAGGTCGTCGACCCGGGCGCCGCGGCCTACTCGACGCTGACCCGGCTGCCCGACGGTCGCCTCGGACTGCTCTACGAGCGGGCCGACTACCAGCACATCACCTACTCGTCCTTCGACCTCCAGTGGCTCGGCGGCACCTGCGCGGACATCACGATCACCCCGCCCGCGACCCTGAAGGCGGGTACGACCGCGGAGGTGACCGTCAGGGTGGTCAACCGGATGGATGTGCGCCGCGATCGGGGGACCGTCGATCTCATGGTGCCCGGCGGGTGGACGATGGGTCAGGTCGCCGTCCCGGCTCTCACCCCGGGCCAGGGCGCCGATGTGAAAGTTCCGGTGACCGTGCCGGCGGGCGCCTCGGGCAGCTTCGGGCTCACCGCCACGTACCGGGCGAGCGGCAAGGAGGCGTCCGGCCGCGCGACGGTGACCGTGACTCCGTAGCGGCCCGGAATCCGGGAGGTGCCGCGCTTCCCCGTCCCGCCCTTGTACGGGTGCGACGATGACGGCGTTCAGCACCTCCCGGAGCGTCAGAACAGGTGGTAGCACGGTGGCAGTGACGGGTTTACGCATCGGGGTGGTCGGCGGCAGCATCGCGGGCTGCGCCATGGCGATCGCAGGAGCACGGGCCGGGGCGGACGTCACCGTCCACGAGCGCAGCAACGGCGCGCTGCAGGACCGGGGGTTCGGCATCGTCATCCCGCCGCCGCTGCATCAGGAGCTGGTCACGGGCGGGTACCTGAGCGCAGACATGCCAACGACACCGGTTGTCACCCGCATCTGGCTCGCGCGGGCGCCGGGGCGGCGCTCGGCGCGTGAGCTGGCGCGGCGGGCGAGCCCGGTGACGCCGTGCAACTGGGGCCTGTTGTGGCGGGCGTTGCGCTCGAACATCGGTGAGGGCGCGTATCACCGCGGGCTGCCCGTCGGCTCCGTCGGCCGTACGCACTCCGGCCGCGCCCTGATCCGCACCGCGGACGGGGAGCAGGAATACGACATCGTCGTCGGGGCCGACGGGCACCGGTCCGTCACCCGCGAGCTGATCGCACCCGAGGTACGTCCTGCTCCCGCCGGATATCTGGTGTGGCGGGGAACGATTGCGCTGAGCGCGCTCCGCGACCATCCCAAGCAACTGGAGCTGCTGAAGACTGCCTGGATCACGCTGGGATTCCGGGGCGGGCACGGTGTGTTCTATCTGATTCCGGGTGCGGATCCGGGATCGCGTCTGCTGGCCTACGCCATCTACGCATCTCCCCCGGTTTCGGCTTCGGAAGTCCCGGTCTCCGCCGCGTATGTGCGGAACATCGCCGATGAGCACTTCCCGGCGGAGTGGGCCGATGTCGTCGCCCGGGGAGAGCACACCTCCCAGGCGCTCCATCCGGTTGCCGACTTCGTCGTGCCCCGGGCGGCCGAAGCGCCGTTCCTGCTGGCGGGCGACGCGGCGAGCGTCACCAGACCGCACACCGCCAGCGGCGCGGTCAAGGCGCTCCAGGACGCGCTGTGTCTGGAGCGGGCACTGCGTGAATCCTCCTCGGCGGCCGGGGCATTGAGCCGGTACGCGGACGAGCGCACTGCCGAGGGGGCCCGCCTGGTCGAGCTGGGACGCAGGCTGGGGCGTGCACTGGTCGAGAACACGCCCGACTGGCCGGCGATGGGGCCCGCCGATGTCGACGCATGGAACCGCGCCGCGCTGAACGGCGTCAGAAGCTATCTGTACGGCAGCGTCCAGCGTCGGTGACCGGCCCCGTCACCCGGCAGGTTCAGCGAGCGGCCGGTGCGGCCGAAGCCGCGGCGGCAGTCATCCCGGCCACGCCCGAGGCGCCCGGCTACGGGGCCGGTACCGGTTCGAGGCGGCCACGGATGCCGTCGAAGTGGGTACGCATGGCACGCACCGCGCGTTCGCCGTCGGCCGCCTCGATCGCCTCGACGATCTCGCGATGCTGGGCACAGGTGGCCGCGGGGTCCTGATGGCCGTCGTCGAGGTCCTCGCGCACCCGGTCCATGGCCGCCCAGAACGCATCGAGGACCTCGCTGAGCAGGTGGTTGTCGAGCGAGGCGTAGAGCGCGAGGTGGAACGCCCGGTCGGTGCCGCGCGCCACCCGGCCGTCGTCGCGGGCCTCGGCCTCCATCTTCGCGACGAGGCCGCGCAGCACTTCGAGGTCCTCGTCGGGGATACCGGCCGTGACGGCGCCGACCAGACCCGCCTCCAGCGCCTCTCGCACCTTCATCAGCTCGAAGAGGCCCGGCTCGCCCTGCCGGTGACGGACGGCGGCACGGAAGGCGAGCCCCTCGGCGAAGGGCGACAGGGAGAGCGACCCGACGAAGGTGCCGAAGCCGCGGCGGATCTCCACGACGTTGACGGCCTGGAGCGCCTTGAGGGCTTCGCGCACCGACACCCGGCCGACCCCGAAGAGCTCCATCAGTTCCGTCTCGGTGGGCAGTGCGTCGCCCGGGGCAAGTCTGCGTTCCAGGATCAGTTCCTTGAGCCGACGCTCTATGTCCTGAGCCATGGTGGGGCGCGCCACAACGTCCTCCTGAGGTGCCATTGCCCCTTGACCGGTCGCAGGAGCATCTGATTAAGGTAAGGCCGGACATAGGACATCTTACGTCTCACGTCTCGATCTGTGCGGCCACCTCCGGCTACGGATCGGCGCATCAACCGAACTGGAGCACTCACCATGTCTCTGACCGCACCGCTGCACGGCGTAGTCCCGCCGGTCTGCACCCCGCTCGACTCCCAGGGGGAGGTCGACACCGCGTCCCTCACCCGCCTCGTCGAGCACCTCATCGGCGGCGGTGTGCACGGACTGTTCGCGCTCGGATCCACCAGCGAGGTCGCCTACCTCACCGATGAACAGCGCGCCACGACGCTGGAGACCGTGGTCGATGTGACCGATGGGAGGGTTCCGGTGCTCGCCGGTGTCATCGACACCACCACCGCCCGAGTCGTCGAGCACGCCAGGTCCGCCGCCGAACTGGGCGCGGACGCCCTGGTCGCGACCGCGCCGTTCTACACCCGCACCCACGACAAGGAGATCGCCCAGCACTTCCGGCGGCTGCGCGCGGCGGTCGACCTGCCGCTGTTCGCGTACGACATTCCGGTCGCCGTGCACAGCAAGCTCTCCGCCGCGCTGGTGCGCGAGCTCGCCGAGGACGGGACGCTGGCCGGCCTCAAGGACAGCAGCGGCGACGAGGGCGGACTGCGTCGGCTGATCGTCGACCTGGGTGGCCGCGACGGCCGAAAGGACGGCCCGGCGCCGCGGTTCAGCGTGCTCACCGGCTCCGAACTCACCGTGGACGCAGCCCTGTTGGCCGGAGCCGACGGTGTCGTGCCGGGCATCGGCAATGTCGACCCGGCCGGTTACGTACGGCTCTACGACGCCGCACGGGCCGGGAATTGGAAGCTGGCCGCGAAGGAGCAGGAGCGACTCGTCGAGCTGTTCGCCATGGTCGACGTCGGTCCGGAGGCGGACATGGGCCGCAGCTCCTCGGCGCTCGGCTCGTTCAAGGCGGCGCTCCGGTTGCTCGGCATCATCCGGTGCGGTGACACTGCCTTCCCCCAGATCCAGCTGAGCGCCGAGTCCGTCGCCCTGGTCGCGAAGCGGCTGCGCGCCGCAGGTCTGCCGCCCGTCCGATGAACGGCCTCTCCCGGTCGGCGGCCGGCGAAGCAGGTACCGGAGCCACAGTGATCGGTCTCGATCTCGGTGGCACGAAGATCGCCGCTGCGCTCTTCGGCGCCGACGGCACGGTCCTGGCACGGCACACCCGGCCCACCCCGGCCCGGGACGGCGCGACCGCCGTACTGGACGCACTCGCCGAAGCGGCCGCCGCCGTCGATCCGGAGCGGCTGGCCACAGCGCTCGGCATCGCGGCAGCCGGGGTCGTCGACCCCCGTACCGGCATGGTCACCAGCGCCACCGACTCCATACGCGGCTGGGCCGGCACCGCGCTGGGCGCCGGCCTCGCGGACCGCACCGGATACCCGGTCGCCTGCGACAACGACGTACGCGCCACGGCAGGACCGGAACTCGCGGCGCAGACGGCGGACGGCTCGGGTCACGGGTCGCTGCTGTTCGTGGCGGTCGGTACGGGCGTGGGCGGTGCGATCGCCGTAGACGGACGGATGCTGCACGGCGCCGCCGGCATCGCCGGGCATGTCGGCCATCTGCCCAGTCCCGAGGCGGCCGGAGTGCCCTGTACCTGCGGTGCCACCGGGCATCTGGAGGTCATCGCCTCCGGGCCCGGCATCGCCGCCCATTACGAGCGGCTGACCGGTGTCCCCGTGGACCGGCTCGAAACCGTCGCCGCGCGGGCCGCGCGGGGCGAAGCGGCCGCCGTCCGTGCCATCACCACCGGCGCGGCCGCCACCGGCCATGTACTCGGCGGACTCGCCAACGCACTGGGGCCCGACCGGGTCGTCGTAGGCGGCGGAGTGCCGCGGATCGGCCCGTTGTACGGGGAGGCCCTGACCGCCGCCTTCACCGCGGAACTGATGCCGCCGCTGCGCGGACTGGTACCCGAGGCGCCGCGGTTCGGCGCCGACGCGGCCGTGCTCGGCGCCGCCGCCCTGACCACCACTCTTCCCCTCCACCACCCGGGAGCCCTTCGATGACCGCGCAGGAACTGGCCACCTCCCTCCGGGGCAAGCTGATCGTCTCCTGTCAGGTACCCCCCGGCGACCCGATGCGGGAGACCGGCACCCTCGTCCGGCTCGCCCGTTCGGCCGCCGCCGGCGGCGGCGCCGCGATCCGTGCCAACGAGCCGGAGGTCGTCGCCGCGATCGTCGAGGCCGTGGATCTTCCGGTCATCGGTCTGTGGAAGGACGGCGACACCGGCGTCTACATCACCCCGACGGTCCGGCACGCCCTGGCGATCGTCGAGGCCGGTGCCGATGTCGTCGCGGCGGACGCCACCGACCGGCCGCGCCCCGACGGCTCCACCTTCGCCGAGCTGGTCCAGGCGGTCCACACGGCCGGCGCCCTGGTGATGGCCGACGTCTCCACGCTCGCCGAAGGCATCGCGGCAGCCGGGCAGGGCGCGGACCTCGTCTCCACCACCCTCTCCGGCTATGTTCCCGGCACGCCGAAGCAAACCGGCCCCGATCTCGGCCTGGTCGCCTCGCTGTCCGCCGCGATCGACGTCCCGGTGGTCGCGGAGGGCCGTATCAACACCCCCGACGATGCCGCCGAAGCCCTGGCGCGCGGCGCACACAGCGTTGTCGTCGGCACCGCCATCACCGCACCCACCGCCCTGACCGCCCGCTTCGTCGCAGGCATCGCCCGGCCCTGACCTGCCCCCACTACGCGGACCGGCAGCTTGAGGGCGAGTGCCGTCCCGCATCCTGGAGTCACCGTGCAGACCACATCACCCCCTGCGCTTCCCTGGTACCGCGAGGTGAGCGGTACGCAGTGGAAGTCGTTCCTCGCCGCCTGGATCGGCTACGTCCTCGACGGCTTCGACTTCGTGCTGATCACACTCGTGCTCACCGAGATCAGCGACGACTTCGGTCTGAGCACGGTGCAGGCCGCCAGCCTGATCTCCGGTGCGTTCATCACCCGCTGGCTGGGCGGCGCGGTGCTCGGTGCCGTCGGCGACCGGTACGGCCGCAAGCTCTCCATGGTCCTGAGCATCCTGCTGTACTCGCTCGGCACCTTCGCCTGCGGTTTCGCCTGGAACTACCAGAGTCTGTTCGCCGCCCGGCTGGCCATCGGCATGGGCATGGCCGGTGAGTACAGCGCCAGCGCCACGTATGTCATGGAGAGCTGGCCCGCGAGGCTCCGCAGCCGGGCCAGCGGCTTCCTGATCTCCGGCTTCTCGGTCGGCTCGGTGCTCGCCGCGCAGGTCTACAACTGGGTGGTGCCGTCGCTCGACTGGCGATGGATGTTCTACCTCGGCCTGATACCGATCGCCGTCGCTCTGTGGATGCGTCGTGCCCTGCCGGAGGCGGAGGAGTGGACGGAGAGCGTCGGGGACAAGGGCACCAGGCCCAACCCGTTCCGGCCCCTGTTCATGACCGGGGGCCGGGCCGCCGTCAATACGGTCCTGGTCGCCGTCGCCACCGTCTCGCTGTTCCTGGTCTTCACCCCGGGCGGCGCCGGAATGGTGCCGGTGCTCTCGGTGGCCGCCGGACTGGCACTCGTCGCGTTCGCGGTACAGCTCGGCGGGAAGCGCGGCTGGGTGCTGTATCTGTCGATGATCGTGACGCTGTTCTTCGCGTTCCTGTACTCGTGGCCGATCCAGGCGCTGCTGCCCACGTATCTGAAGACGGAACTCGGCTACACCACCGACCAGGTCACCGACGTCCTGTACTTCGCGGGCTTCGGCACCATGGTCGGCTGCTGGACCGCGGGCTTCCTCGGTGACCGGATCGGCGCGAAGAAGGCGTACGCGCTGACGCTGCTCGCCTCGCTCGCCTTCGTCTACCCGGTCTTCGCCGTGCACGACAACCTGCTGCTGCTCGGCGGTCTGCTCTTCCTGCTGCAGGCGACCAGTTTCGGCATCTCCGGGCTGCTCCCCCGCTACATCGGCGGGCACTTCCCGACCGGGAGCCGGGGCGCGGCGCTCGGCTTCACGTACAACGTGGGGGCGCTCGGCGGTGCCGTGGCTCCGGTGCTGGGTGCGCATCTGGCGTCCGGGATGGATCTGGGGCAGGCGCTGGCCGTGCTGACCTTCGCGGGCACGGTGATCGTGGTGCTGCTGGTCGGGTTCGATGTACCGGCCAGGCTGAACCGGCTGACCGATCCGGATGCGGAGCGGGACCATCTCGCGGTGCCGCTGGAGACGGAGCGGGACACGGCCTCGCGCATGACGGCATCCGGCTGACACAACGGGAATTTCGGGGACGTGGGGCGGGGTAACGGACCCGGTCGACCCAGAAGGTCGCGAAGGCGACCAAGGTGCCTATGGGCCCGTCCGGTTCAGGGAAGAACACCTTGTCGAAGCAGTGAGACGCTGTGCGTCTCACTGCACGTGGTGTTCCTCAGGACGCGATGCGCTCGAAGATCGCGGCGAGGCCCTGTCCGCCGCCGATGCACATGGTCTCCAGGCCGTATCGGGCCTCGCGGCGGTGCAGCTCGCGGGTCAGTGTGGCGAGGATCCGGGCGCCGGTGGCACCGACCGGGTGGCCGAGGGAGACGCCGGATCCGTTGACGTTGATGCGCTGCTCGTGGTCGGTTTCACCGAGGCCCAACTCGCGGGTACAGGCGAGCACTTGGGCGGCGAAGGCCTCGTTGAGCTCGATCAGGTCGAGGTCGGTGAGGCCGAGTCCGGCGCGGTCGAGGGCGGCCCGGGTTGCCGGGACGGGGCCGATGCCCATGGTCGCTGCGGGCACCCCGGCGCGGGCGAAGGAGACCAGCCGGGCCAGCGGGGTGAGGCCGAGCCGTGCGGCGGTGGCCGCACTGGTCACCAGGCAGGCTGCGGCCGCGTCGTTCTGACCGCTGGCGTTGCCCGCGGTGACGGTCGCCCCGGGGTCGGACTTCGCCATGATCGGGCGCAGCGCGGCGAGCTGTTCGGCAGTCGTGTCGGGGCGGGGGTGTTCGTCGGCGGTGACAAGCGTCTCGCCCTTGCGGGTCCGTACGGTGACGGGGACGGTCTCCGCGTCGTACCGCCCCTCGGCCGCGGCCCGGCCGGCGCGCTGCTGCGAGCGCAGGGCGAGGGCGTCCTGGTCGGCACGGCTGATGCCGTACGCACGGCGCAGGTTCTCGGCGGTCTCGATCATGCCGCCCGGTACGGGGTGGTTGACGCCGCCGGCGGTGACCCTGCCGCGGACCAGCGCGTCGTGGAGCTGCAGGCCCGGGCCCTTGATGCCCCAACGGCCGTCGTGCGTGTAGTACGGGGCGGTGCTCATCACGTCGACGCCGCCCGCGATGACGACCTCGCTGAAGCCGGCCCGGATCTGCATCGCCGCGTCGAGGACGGCCTGGAGGCCGGAGCCGCAGCGTCGGTCGATCTGGGATCCGGTGACGGTCTCGGGCAGTCCGGCGTCGAGGGCTGCGACCCGACCGATGGCGGGTGCCTCTGCGGACGGGTAGGCGTGTCCGAGGATCACCTCGTCGACCGCGGCGGGGTCGATTCCGGTGCGGGCCACGACCTCGGCGATTACACGTGCGGCGAGTGCGGCCGGCGTCTGCTGTGCGAACACTCCGCCGAAACGGCCGATGGGGGTGCGCAGCGGTTCACAGATGACGACATCGAGCTGCTGGTCGGGCACGGCGTGACCTTTCGGTGGCGAGGGGCGTATGCCGCCCTTTCGGTGACGAGGGGTATGCCGCCGACCCTTGCACCCGGCGACTGAGTCGGTCCAATATCCAGTTCGCCCTGGTTCAAGACGTGGCGCGTCTCAATGGCGGCTTGCGGTCGTTCGGTCCCCGGCCGGACCCGTCGGCGTGGGCAGGGCTTCCTCCGCCACCGCGAGCACCGCCCGCAGAGCGGCGGAGGGGTTGTCGGCCCGCCAGGCCAGCGCCGCCCGGAGACGGATGGGCGGTCCGGACAGGGGCCGGTAGACGAGGCCGTTCTGCTGGATGTGCTGTACGGAGGTGACGGTGAGCGTCACACCGACGCCGGCGGCGACCAGCGCCAGGATCGTGTACGAGTCGGGCGCCTCCTGCACCACACGCGGGTTGAACCCGGCGGCCTCGCAGGCCCCGACCATCGCGTCGCGCACCGTGGAGCCGGTGTTGGCGGGGAAGGAGACGAAGGGCTCCTCGGCGAGGACGTCGATGGGGACGCTCTCCAGCCGGGCGAGCCGGTGGTCCGAGGGCAGCGCGCACACCAGCTCCTCCTCGTCGATCACCCGGTACGCCACCCCCGGCCGGGTCACCGGCAGCCGGACGAACCCCAGGTCGAGCGAGCCGTCTGCGACCCGGTCGAGGGCGACATTGGCGTACGTCTGCCCCTTCATGACCAGTTCGAGGGCCGGGTGGGCGGCGCGCACTGCCCTGGTGAGGAGCGGCAGTGTCTCGTGGCTGGAGGCGCCCGCGAAGCCGATGGTGACCCGCCCGTACTCGCCGCGGCCGGCCGCCTTCGCGGCCTGCACCGCTGTGTCGAGGTCGTCGAGCACGGTCCGTACCGGCTGGAGGAAGGACTCCCCCGCGCTGGTGAGCCGTACCGACCGGGTGTTGCGTTCGAAGAGCTGGACGCCCAGCTCCTTCTCCAGTTGCCGGACCTGCTGGCTCAGCGGCGGCTGGGCCATCTGCAGCCGCTTCGCGGCCCGCCCGAAGTGCAGTTCCTCGGCCACGGCGACGAACGCGGACAGATGACGCAGCTCCATGCCCGCTCCTCCGGTCACCGGCCGGTCCCCACCGCCCGGATCCATCGATCCGATTCATTAGTCAGACGTCTTGATGCGACCTTAATTTGGTATTGGACAGCAATCAATAGCCGCTGACACGGTGGGGGTCACGCGCATAGACAGGGGCGCACGCAGAGCCGGAGGAGCACCGTGGCCACGACGGACCGGAAAGACAAGACGATGTCGATGAAGGCTGCGCCCCGGAGATCGAGGTCGTGTACGAGTCGGGGGTCTGCGGCGCCCATCCCTCACATCTGCCGGAGACCATCGCCGACGCCGTCCTGATCACCGGTGCCGAGGCGGTGCTCTCGATGCCCGCGCTCTTCGGCTGCGTCCTCCAGGGCGGCCATATCGACGTGGGGTTCCTCGGCGCCGCGCAGATCGACCGGTGGGGCAACCTCAACACGTCCGTGATCGGCGACTGGGACAGCCCCTCGGTCCGGCTGCCCGGTTCCGGCGGCGGCATCGAGGTGATGGCCAACTCCCGAGAGGTCTTCGTCGTGATGCGCCGCCACAATCCGCGTTCCTTCACCGGGATCCTCGACTTCTGCACCACCCCCGGCCCCGACCGGGCACTGGCCGAAGGCATCCGGCCGCTGGGCTCCGGTGTCACCCGGGTCATCACCGAACTGGGCATCCTGGCCCGCGCGGGCATCGGCGAGGAGCTGCGGCTGGTCGCCGTCCACCCGGGCGTCACCGTCGAACAGGTACGGGCGGCCACCGGCTGGGACCTGCTGGTCACCGACAAGGTGGGGACCGTACCGCCGCCGACCGCGGCCGAACTGCGGCTGCTGCGTGAGGACGTGGACCCGGACCGCGTCTATCTTCGCTGAGACGAATCACATGTCACACCCCGAGAGGACCGCAACCGCCATGCGTATCAGGATCGTCGGCGCCGGGGCCATGGGCCGCGGCATCGCCCAGTGGGCGGCGACCGCCGGACACACCGTCGAGCTGTGCGACGTACGTACGGAGGCGGTGACGACCGCCGTGGACTTCGTACGGTCCATGCTCGAACGGGCCGTGCAGAAGGGCCGGATGTCCGCCGAGGACTCCGCCGCCGCCCTGGAGCGGCTGATCCCGCTGGACGACCCCTGGGTTCAGGGCCCGGATGTCGAGCTGGTCATCGAGGCCGTGCGGGAGGACCTCGACACCAAGACGGAGGTCTTCGGCCGGCTGGAGCAGGCGCTGCCCGCGACGGCCGTCTTCGCGACCAACACCTCGTCCCTGTCGGTCACCCGGATCGCCGCGGCGCTGAAGGACCCGACGCGCCTGGCAGGGCTGCACTTCTTCAACCCCGTGCCGCTGATGAGGATCGTCGAGATCGTGCCGGGTGCGGCCACCCGTGCGGAGATCGTGCCGTCCCTCACCGCGCTCGTCGAGAGCTGCGGGCACCGTGCGGTCACGGTCGCCGACACCCCCGGATTCCTGGTCAATCACGCCGGCCGCGGTCTGGTGACCGAGGCTCTCGCGCTGCTGGAGGAGACGGTCGGCGACCCGGCGGACATCGACCGGATCGCCCGTGATGTGCTCGGCCTGCGGATGGGCCCGTTCGAGCTGATGGACCTCACGGGTCTGGATGTGACGGCCGCGGTGATCGACTCGATCTGGCAGGGATTCCGGTACGCGGACCGGCTCCGCCCCTCCTATCTCACCCCGAACCGGGTGGCCGCCGGGCTGCACGGCCGCAAGACCGGGCGCGGCTGGTTCGACCACGGCTCCGAGGCGCCCGCCCCGGCCCCGGAACCACCGGTCACGGGCGACGCGGACCGTCCGGTGTTCGTCCACGGCGCCGCACCGCAGGACCGGGACGCGGCCGCGCTGCGAGCGGCGCTGGCCGCCGCGGGCGCCGTCGTCGAGACAGGCACGGAGCCGTCCGCCGACGCCCTCGTACTGGTCCCGGTCTGGGGCACCACGGCGGCCTCCGCGATCGCCGCACACCGGCTGCCTGTGGGGCGCACCTTCGGCGTGGACCCGTTGCCTCCGGCCGGCCGGCGCCGGGTGCTGGCCGTGACCCCGGCGGCGGACCCGGCCGCCGCGCGCGACGCCCGCGCGGTGCTGGCCCGAGCGGCGGACGACGACGAGCCCTACGCGGTCTCGGTGGTACGGGACACGGCGGGCTCGGTCGCTCAGCGGCTGCTCGCCTCGATCGTCTCGGTCGCGGCATCGATCGCGGAGCGCTCCATCGCCACCCCCGCCGATATCGACCTGGCCGTCACGGCCGGACTCGGCTACCCCGTCGGCCCGCTGGCCTGGGGCGACCGGATCGGCGCCGAACGGATGCTGGAGCTGCACCGGGCGCTGCACCGCACGACGGGCGACCCGCGTCACCGCCCGAGCCGCTGGGTCACCGAACGCGCCCAGCTCGGCCTGGCGCTGACGGACCCGGGGACGTCACCCGCCGACTGCACCGACTGCACGGCCGGCACCGCGTCGTCGTGACGGAGCGGCGGGACCTGCCGGGGGCTTGCAGTCCCGGCGGGTTCCGCCGTACGCGCCCCGCGGCCCCGGAGATGTCCGAGGATCACAGCCCGCGTCCGTTTCGTACAAGACCCGTGGTGGGGCCCGACCTACGGTCGGAACATGACTCCACGAATGGACGCGATCGGCATCATCACCGCGGATCTGGCCGCATCGCTCGCCTTCTACCGCCGGCTCGGTCTCGACATCCCCGCCGATGCGGAATCCGCACCTCATGTCGAAGTGACGCTCCCGGGCGGGCAGCGAATGCTGTGGGACACCGAGGACGTCATCGGCTCGTTCGACCCCGACTGGACCGCGCCGCGCGGCGGGGAACGCCTCGGACTCGCCTTCCTCTGCGACAGCCCGGCGGAGGTGGACGCGGTGTACAACGACCTGACCGGCGCCGGATACCGGGGACATCTGAAGCCGTGGGACGCGATGTGGGGGCAGCGTTACGCGACGGTTCTCGACCCGGACGGCTGCGCGGTGTCGTTGTTCGCCGCCAGCGGCTGAGGCCGAGTGCCTGCCCGGCCCCGTTACGTGGGCGTGAGGTAGGCGGTCAGGGTGGTCCCGGCCAGGTCGCGCATCTCCCGCGCCAGATGGGCCTGGTCGGTGCAGCCCGCCTCGACCGCCGCCTCGGCGTACGGCGTTCCGGACCGGGCGAGGGTGAGCGCACGCTGCAGCCGCAGGACCCGGGCGAGCATCTTGGGCCCGTAGCCGAAGGCCGCGAGTGAGCGGCGGTGCAGCTGGCGGGCGCCGAGGCCGGCCGTCCGTGCGGTGTCCGCGACGGACCGCCCGGCGCCGAGCTGCGCGGCGACGGACCGCATCACGGGGTCCGGCGGTGCCGTGTCGGCCGCCCGCCGCAGGGCGATGGTCTCCAGTGCGGCGGCGGGGTCGGGTGCTTCGGCGAGGCGCTCGTTGAGTACGCGCACCAGCGCGCCCGGCCACAGGTCCGCGAGGTCGACCCGGCAATCGCGCAGTTCGTGCGCCGGTACGCCGAGGAGCGCGGGGGCCGTGCCGGGCGCGAAGCGGATGCCGGTGTACTGCCCGCCGGTCCCGACGGCCGACGTCCCGGCATGGGTGTCGGGGCCCGCGACGAGCAGCCGTCCGCCGATCCAGAGCAGGTCCATGCAGCCGTCGGGCAGCACCGGATGGACCGATCCTCCCGGCACACTCAGTGTCCACACGGTCGCACCGTCGAACCGCGACGCCCACTCCTCGTACCTGTCGCCCATACCCCCCACGCTATTTCCTTCGGCGAACGGAATCGGTCTGCCGGGGCGCCGCACCGGCCGTACCCGCCGGACAGCGGGCGTCCTCAGTCGTCGGACGGGTTCTTCGGCTTGTCCGACTCCTTGTCGCGGCTCGGCTGCAGCCTGGACTTCACATCGTCCGGCGGCAGGAACCTCGACCAGCGCTCCGGGAACTCGGACGGCATATGGGGACTGTCACCGTCGTCGTCATCGTCGTCGTCCCAGTCCCCGTCCTGGCTCTCCGCCTGCGTCCGCGCGACGAACTCCGCGGCCTGGGCCGCCCGTACCCGGTCATTGGCCGCACGTGCCGCGGCCGTCGCCAGCGAGGGCCACACCCGGTCGATCGCGGCATTGACCGCCGCTCCGACCAGCACCGCGAACGCGGAGATACCGATCCACAGCAGGACGGCGATCGGGGCCGCCAACGAGCCGTAGATCGTGGGCCCCTCGACCGTACTGGTGAGGTAGATCCGCAGCAGGAAGCTGCCGAGCACCCACATCGCGAGCGCCACCAGCGCACCCGGCACGTCCTCGATCCACGGTGAACGGACCGGTACGGACACGTGATAGAGCGTCGTCAGGAACGCGATCGACAGCAGGATCACCAGCGGCCAGTACAGAACGCTTATGACCTCGGTGCCCCACGGGATGAACTCCACGACCCGGTCGGGGCCGACCACGAGCAGCGGCAGCACGACGGCACCGAGCAGCAGCGCGACGACGTACAGCAGGAAGGAGAGCAGCCGCGTCTTGACGATGCCGCGCTGGCCGTCGAGGCCGTACATCACCGTGATCGTGTCGATGAAGACATTGACCGCTCGGGAGCCGGACCAGAGCGCGATGGCGAAACCGATGGAGATGACATCGGGCCGGGCGCCGGTGGTGACGTCCGCCAGCAGCGGTTTGGCGAAGTCGTTCACACCCCGCTGGCTGAGCACCGTCTGCGCGGCGTTGAGGATGTTGCGCTCGATGGAGGCGACCGTGGTGGTGTTGGTCCACTCGTCGACGTAACCGAGCAGACCGATCAGACCGAGGAGCAGCGGAGGCAGCGACAGCAGGGTGAAGAACGCCGCCTCGGCGGCGAGTCCCAGAATGCGGTACTCCATGCACGAGTTGACGGTGTCCTTGAGCAACTGCCAGACCATCTGCCGCTTGGAAACGTTGCGGTAGAGGACTCGGGCCCGGTGGAGCCGACCCGGTGGCCGCTCGGGTGTTTCATTTGCTGCCTGCACGTCCTTACCGTATCGGCATGGCAGCCACCACCCACACAGTGTCCAACCAGGTACCGCCGCTGGTCGGCTATGACGTCTTCGCCGCCGACCGCGCGCTCACGGAGGCGGTGCAACGTCACATGCCGCCCGAGCTCCTCGCCGAGGCCCGGGGCGAGCTCGGCGAGCTGGGCAGATCCGCGGGCTCCGCGCAGGCGCAGGCATGGGGAGTGCAGGCGAACGAGAATCCGCCGGTGCTGCGCTCCCACGACCGGTACGGGAATCGGATCGACGAGGTGGAGTTCCATCCGGCCTGGCACCGGCTGCTGGGTCATGCGGTCGCCGCGGGTCTGACCGACGCCTGGGGCCGGCCGGGCGGCCATGTGCGGCGGGCGGCCGGGTTCCTGGTGTGGACGCAGGCCGAGGCGGGGCACGGCTGCCCGCTGTCGATGACGCATGCGGCGGTGCCCGCGCTGCGGACCGATCCGGCGCTGGCCGCCGACTGGGAGCCGCTGCTGACCTCGAAGGTGTACGAGCAGGGGCTGCGGCCCGCGGCGCAGAAGGCCGGTGTGCTCTTCGGGATGGGCATGACGGAGAAGCAGGGCGGCACGGACGTACGGTCCAATACGACGCGGGCCGAGCCGCTGGCAGCGGAGGGCGAATATCTGCTCACCGGGCACAAGTGGTTCTGTTCGGCGCCGATGTCCGACGGCTTCCTGGTGCTGGCGCAGGCGCCCGCCGGCCTGACGTGTTTTCTGCTGCCCCGGGTGCTGCCCGACGGCACGCGGAACACGTTCGCGATCCAGCGGCTGAAGGACAAACTGGGCAACCGGTCCAATGCGTCGAGCGAGGTCGAGTTCGACGGGACGTGGGCGCGCCGGGTCGGCGACGAGGGGCGCGGGGTGCGCACCATCATCGAGATGGTGGCGGCGACCCGGCTGGACTGTGTGGTCGGTTCGGCGGCACTGATGCGGCAGGCGGTGGCACAGGCGATCCACCACTGCACATACCGCAGCGCGTTCGGCGGGGTGCTGATCGAGAAGCCGCTGATGCGCAATGTGCTGGCCGATCTGGCGCTGGAGTCGGAGGCCGCGACGGTGCTGGCGCTTCGGCTGGCGGCGGCGTACGACGCCGATACGGAGAGCGAACGGGCCTTCCTGCGGATCGCGGTGCCGACGGCGAAGTACTGGGTGACAAAGCGGTGCACGCCGATGGTGGGTGAGGCGCTGGAGTGTCTCGGCGGCAACGGCTATGTCGAGGAGTCCGGGATGCCGCGGCTGCTGCGCGAGGCGCCGCTCAACTCGATCTGGGAGGGCTCCGGGAATGTGCAGGCGCTGGATGTGCTGCGGGCGCTGCAGCGCGAGCCGCTGGCACTGAACGCGTTCCTCCAGGAGGTCGGCAGGGCGCGCGGCGCCGATCACCGGCTGGACGGGGCCATCAAGGACATGCTGACGGAGCTCGCCGATCTGAACGGGATCGAGGCGCGGGCCCGCAGGCTGGTCGAGCGGATGGCTCTGGTGCTGCAGGGTTCGCTGCTGGTGCGCTGGGCGCCGCCGGAAGTCGCCGACGCGTTCTGTGCGTCACGGCTGGGCAGGGACTGGGGCACGGCATTGGGGACGCTGCCGCACAGCCTCGATCTGGCATCCGTCGTGGAACGGGCGCGGCCCGTCGAGCATTAGCCGCAGAGGTACAGCAACGGAGGGTGGTGCTGCGCCGACACGGCACCACCCTCCATGCTGTGCACACCGAACAGCAAGGCACAGGCGCCGCCGTGCGGTGTTCCGTCACTCTCGTACGGACCGGCACTCCCTCGCCAGAGTTGCAAAGGGTTGCAACCATTGTGTGGAGTGCGCACTGCCGGGACCCTCGCGGCGGGCAGGATGGGCCGGGGGCCGTTTGTCCGGTCCTGGCATCTGGGGGGAATGAGAGTGGAGACAAGCGCCGGCGAGGTGACGCGATCGGCTGTGCCGCAGTCCGGCCAGGCCCTACGCATGATCCACCGGGCCAGGGAGGCGAGGCTCGTGGGCGAGCGTTCACCGGTTGCCCCGCGCGCGGAGATCGGCGCCTCGTGGGACCGGGTGCTGCGCAGCGGTGTCGACCCGGATCAGTCCACCGAGAGTGTGCTGCTGGAGATGGACGAGATCGAGCACCGGCGCCGGAGTTCGACGCTGGGCGAGGTGATGCCGCTGCTGAGCGAAGGCCTGGTCTCCCTGGCGGATGCCGCCCAGCAGATCGTGGTGGTCACCGATGTGGAGGGCCGGGTGCTGTGGCGCCAGGGCAATACGGGGGTGCTGCGCCGGGCTGACGACATCTGTCTGGCGGAGGGCGCGGCCTGGGCGGAGGCGAGCACGGGGACGAACGCGATCGGTACGGCGCTCGTCTCGCGCACACCGGTCCAGGTTCATTCGTCGGAGCATTTCGTGCGCAGTCTGCACAGCTGGACCTGCGCGGCGGCCCCGGTGCGTGATCCGCGGGACAGCCGGCTGATCGGCATCGTCGACATCAGCGGTCCGGCGTCCACGTTCCATCCGAGCTCGCTCGCCCTGGTCGGTTCGGTCGCCAGGCTGGCCGGGAGCGAGATCAGGAACCGCCATCTCCAGGCGATCGACCGGCTGCGTTCGGTGGCGGCGCCGCTGCTGTGCCGGCTGGGCGGACGGGCCCTGGCGGTGGACACCCACGGCTGGCTCGCCGCGGTGACCGGGATGCCGCCGGTCGACCGGCTGCCGCTGCCGAAGTCGTTGCAGCCGGGCAGGGTGTGGCTCCCGTCGCTCGGTATGTGCCAGGTCGAGCCGCTGCCCGGCGGCTGGCTGGTGCAGGTCACGGACGGGCCTTCGGACGGGCCGCCGCGACGGGTGGTCCTGGACCTGAGCCTGCCGCGCGGGCTCACGGTCAATGTGGTGAGTGCGGTGGGCACCTGGACGCAGCGGCTCTCGCCGCGCCATGCGGAGCTGCTGTACGCCCTGGCGCTGCACCGCGAGGGGCGTACGGCATCCGAGCTGGCGCAGGACATCTTCGGCGACGCGACCCGGACGGTGACGGTGCGGGCGGAGATCTCGCGGATGCGCCGCCATCTCGCGGAGGTGCTCGCGCACCGCCCGTACCGCTTCGGCGAGGGGGTCGAGGTGGAGGTGATCCAACCGGATCATCCGGCCGATCTGCTGCCGCGCTCAACCGCTCCGGTGGTGGTCAGGGCACGTAAGGGCTCCTAGTACCTCTCTCCCGCCGCTTGCCGGCGGCCCCGCGGTCCGAGCCGCGGACCGGCTTGGGCCCTGGCAGCGCGGCGTGGTTCCCTGGCAGCCATGAGCAACCCCGCGCACACCGCTGCGACCACCGCCGAGGTGACCATCTGGTCCCTGGAACAGACCTCCCCCGACGATCTGCGCCCCGCCGCGGTCCCGGAGGGCGACGTGCGGATCGTACGGTCCGAGATCCCGCTGCCCGAGTTCAGCCGGTTCCTTTACACGGCGGTCGGCGGCGACATCCAGTGGACGGACCGGCTCACGATGACGTACGCGCAGTGGCAGGAGGCCCTGGACCGGCCCGGGGCGGAGACCTGGGTGGCGTACGAGAACGGCACCCCGGCGGGATACATCGAACTGGACCCGCAGGACGACGGCGTGGTCGAGATCATGTACTTCGGGCTGATACCGGCCTTCCGGGGGCGCCGGATAGGCGGCCATCTGCTCTCGCACGGCGTCGCCCGCGCCTGGGACCTGGCGGAACGCTGGCCCGAGCGGACACCGACGAAGCGGGTGTGGCTGCACACCTGCTCCAAGGACGGCCCGCACGCCATGGACAACTATCTGCGGCGCGGCTTCAAGCTGTTCGACACGAAGGTGGAGCTGGAGCCCGAGGCGGCGACGCCGGGGCCGTGGCCGGGGGCGGCGCGGTAGCACGCGGACAGCGACTCCCGGCGACAGGTAGGGAGATTGCGGCCATTGAGGACGGCCAGGCCCGGGCGGGTCGAGTGATGGGCACCACACCGTCTCGTATCACGGGACACTCCCGTCCACATCATGGATAGTGGTGGACTGGCCCGAGATTCGCGTGACAGGCTTCCGTCATGTCTGGAACTGGAATTGCCTTGGTGAGTCGACGCCACGTCGACCTCGGCCGCATGTCCAGCGCCATCTGTCCGGCGGGCTGAGAGTCCCAGCACCGCCGCGATCCCCTTTTCTCTGCAAACCCTGCGCACCGCCGCGCCTCAGCGCGAGTGTGCAGTTCAGAGCCGCCCTCCTGCAGTCCCGAAGGACGTACCGTCATGGCCGCTACCCCGGAACAGCCTGCGACCACCACGCCCCGCCGCAAGGCCGGACGCCACCGTGGCGAAGGCCAGTGGGCCGTGGGGCACCACACTCCGCTCAACGGCAATGAGCAGTTCAAGAAGGACGACGACGGTCTCAATGTGCGGACACGCATTGAGACGATCTACTCCAAGCGCGGTTTCGACTCGATCGACCCCAATGACCTCCGTGGACGCATGCGTTGGTGGGGCCTCTACACCCAGCGCAAGCCCGGGATCGACGGCGGCAAGACCGCGATCCTGGAGCCGGAGGAGCTGGACGACAAGTACTTCATGCTGCGGGTGCGGATCGACGGCGGCCGGCTGACCACCGCGCAGCTGCGGGTCATCGGCGAGATCTCGCAGGAGTACGCGCGCGGCACCGCGGACATCACCGACCGGCAGAACATCCAGCTGCACTGGATCCGCATCGAGGACGTCCCGGCGATCTGGGAGAAGCTGGAGGCCGTCGGGCTCTCCACCACCGAGGCATGCGGCGACTGCCCCCGCGTGATCATCGGCTCCCCGGTGGCCGGGATCGCCGCCGACGAGATCATCGACGGGACGCCGGCGGTCGACGAGATCCACGAGCGCTACATCGGCAACAAGGAATTCTCGAACCTGCCGCGCAAGTTCAAGACCGCGATCTCCGGCTCTCCGGTGCAGGACGTGGTGCACGAGATCAACGACATCGCGTTCGTCGGCGTCGTCCACCCCGAGCACGGCCCGGGCTTCGACGTCTGGGTCGGTGGCGGGCTCTCCACCAACCCGCGTCTCGCCGAGCGGCTGGGCGCCTGGGTGCCTCTCGACGAGGTGCCGGACGTCTGGGCCGGGGTCATCGGCATCTTCCGTGACTACGGGTACCGCCGGCTGCGCACCCGCGCCCGCCTGAAGTTCCTGATGGCCGACTGGGGCCCGGCGAAGTTCCGCCAGGTACTGGAGGACGAGTACCTGAAGCGTCCGCTCGTCGACGGGCCCGCGCCCGCGGAGCCCAGCAGCCGCTGGCGCGACCACATCGGCGTCCACCAGCAGAAGGACGGCCGGTTCTACCTCGGATTCGCACCCCGGGTCGGCCGTGTGGACGGCTCCACCCTGGCCAAGATCGCCGACCTGGCTGCCGCCCACGGCTCGGACCGGCTGCGCACCACCGTCGAGCAGAAGATGCTCATCCTCGATGTGGAACGGGACCAGGTGGACTCCCTGGTCGCCGGCCTCGAAGCGCTCGACTTCCAGGTGAAGCCCTCTCCGTTCCGGCGGGGCACGATGGCCTGCACCGGCATCGAGTTCTGCAAGCTGGCGATCGTCGAGACGAAGGCGCGCGGCGCCTCGCTGATCGACGAACTGGAGCGCCGCCTGCCGGAGTTCGACGAGCCGCTCACCATCAACATCAACGGCTGCCCCAACGCCTGCGCCCGCATCCAGACCGCGGACATCGGCCTCAAGGGCCAGCTCGTCCTGGACGCCGACGGCAACCAGGTCGAGGGCTACCAGGTGCACCTGGGCGGCGCCCTGGGCCTGGAGGCCGGGTTCGGCCGGAAGGTCCGCGGTCTGAAGGTCACTTCGGCCGAACTGCCCGACTATGTCGAGCGGGTCCTGGGCCGCTTCCAGGAGGAGCGCGAGGACGGCGAGCGGTTCGCGGCCTGGGCGGCGCGCGCCAGTGCGGAGTCGCTGTCATGAGCGAACGCGCCGCCCCGTTCTACTGCCCCTACTGCGGCGACGAGGACCTGCGCCCGCACGAGACCGGCCACGGCGCCTGGGAATGTGCCTCCTGCAACCGCGCGTTCCAGCTGAAGTTCCTGGGTCTGCTGACCCGGGGGCTCACGCGCAATGACGCTGAAGGGGACGGGATATGACGGACACTCTGCAGACCGGTGATCTCAGGAGCCTGGCCGAGCACGCGGGCCGGGAGCTGGAGGACGCCTCCCCGCTGGAGATCCTGAAGTGGGCCGCAGACACCTTCGGCAAGCGGTTCTGCGTCACGTCCTCCATGGAGGACGCCGTCGTCGCCCACCTCGCATCGCGCGCCTTTCCGGGTGTGGACGTCGTCTTCCTCGACACCGGCTACCACTTCCCCGAGACGATCGGCACCCGCGACGCGGTCGAGGCCGTGATGGACGTCGACGTCATCACGCTGACTCCGCGTCAGTCCGTGGCCGAGCAGGACGCCGAGTACGGACCGAAGCTGCACGACCGCGACCCGGACCTGTGCTGCAAGCTGCGGAAGGTCAAGCCCCTTGAAGAGGGCCTGACTTCGTACGCGGCCTGGGCGACCGGGCTGCGCCGCGACGAGTCCCCCACCCGGGCGAACACCCCGGTCGTCGGCTGGGACGAGAAGCGGCAGAAGGTGAAGATCTCGCCGATCGCCCGCTGGACGCAGGACGACGTCGACGCGTACGTGGCGGAGCACGGCGTTCTCACCAACCCGCTGCTGATGGACGGTTACGCCTCCGTGGGCTGCGCGCCCTGCACCCGCCGGGTGCTGGAGGGCGAGGACGCACGCGCCGGACGCTGGGCCGGCCGGGGCAAGACCGAGTGCGGGCTGCACGACTGATGACGACTGATCAGGAGACTTCGATGAGCGTGACGGAGACGGGAGCCACCATCTGGCTGACCGGTCTGCCGAGCGCGGGCAAGACCACCATCGCGTACGAACTCGCCGGGCGGCTGCGCGGCGAGGGCCACCGCGTGGAAGTGCTCGACGGCGACGAGATCCGGGAGTTCCTCTCCGCGGGTCTCGGCTTCTCCCGCGAGGACCGCCACACCAACGTCCAGCGGATCGGCTTCGTCGCCGAGCTGCTGGCGGCCAACGGCGTGAAGGTGCTGGTCCCGGTCATCGCCCCGTACGCGGACAGCCGGGACGCGGTACGCAAGCGGCACCAGGCCGAGGGCACCGCGTACCTGGAGGTGCATGTCGCGACTCCGGTCGAGGTGTGCTCCGTACGCGATGTGAAGGGCCTCTACGCCAAGCAGGCGGCCGGCGAGATCAGCGGGCTCACCGGGGTCGACGACCCGTACGAGGCGCCCGAGTCGCCGGATCTGCGGATCGAGTCGCACCGGCAGACCGTGCAGGAGTCCGCGGCGGAGCTGTATACGCTGCTGAGCGAGAGGGGTGCAGCGTGACGACCGTCGCGACTGTGTCGGAAGGCACCGACAATCCGTACGCACTCAGCCACCTCGACTCCCTGGAGTCCGAGGCCGTACACATCTTCCGCGAGGTGGCGGGCGAGTTCGAGCGGCCGGTGATCCTGTTCTCCGGCGGCAAGGACTCCATCGTGATGCTGCATCTGGCGCTCAAGGCGTTCGCGCCCGCGCCGGTGCCGTTCACGCTGCTGCACGTCGACACCGGGCACAACTTCCCCGAGGTGCTGGAGTACCGCGACCGGACGGTGGCCCGGCACGGGCTGCGGCTCCATGTCGCCTCCGTGCAGGAGTACATCGACGCCGGGAAGCTCCGCGAACGCCCGGACGGCACCCGTAACCCGCTGCAGACCGTGCCGCTGACCGAGGCGATCCAGCAGCACCGCTTCGACGCCGTGTTCGGCGGCGGGCGCCGTGACGAGGAGAAGGCGCGCGCCAAGGAGCGGGTCTTCTCGCTGCGCGACGAGTTCTCCCAGTGGGATCCGCGCCGCCAGCGCCCCGAGCTGTGGCAGCTGTACAACGGCCGGCACGCCCCCGGTGAGCACGTCCGGGTCTTCCCGATCTCCAACTGGACCGAGCTGGACGTCTGGCAGTACATCGCCCGTGAGGGCATCGAGCTTCCGCAGATCTACTTCGCCCATGAGCGCGAGGTCTTCAACCGCTCCGGCATGTGGCTGACCGCGGGCGGCTGGGGCGGCCCCAAGGAGGGCGAGCAGGTCGAGACCCGGCAGGTGCGCTACCGCACGGTCGGTGACATGTCGTGCACCGGCGCCGTCGACTCGGATGCGACGACGCTGGACGCCGTGATCACCGAGATCGCCGCCTCCCGGCTCACCGAGCGGGGCGCGACGCGTGCCGACGACAAGATGTCCGAGGCCGCGATGGAAGACCGTAAGCGCGAGGGGTACTTCTAGGATGACCGCACTCACCCAGCACACAGAGCAGTTGTCGACCACGACCCTGCTGCGGTTCGCCACCGCGGGGTCCGTCGACGACGGCAAGTCCACCCTCGTGGGACGTCTTCTGCACGACTCCAAGTCGGTCCTCACCGACCAGCTGGAGGCCGTCGAGCACGCCTCGCGCAGCCGGGGCCAGGAGGCGCCCGACCTGGCGCTGCTGACCGACGGGCTGCGGGCCGAGCGCGAACAGGGCATCACCATCGATGTCGCCTACCGCTACTTCGCGACGCCCCGCCGCCGGTTCATCCTGGCCGACACCCCGGGGCATGTGCAGTACACCCGGAACATGGTGACGGGCGCCTCGACGGCCGAGCTCGCCGTCGTCCTGGTCGACGCCCGCAACGGTGTCGTCGAGCAGACCCGCCGCCACGCCGCGGTCGCCGCGCTGCTGCGGGTGCCGCATGTGGTCCTCGCCGTCAACAAGATGGACCTGGTCGACTACGCGGAGCCCGTATTCGCCGCCATCGCCGAGGAGTTCACCGCGTACGCCGCATCCCTCGGCGTCCCGGAGATCACAGCGATCCCGATCTCCGCGCTGGCCGGTGACAACGTCGTGGAACCGTCCTCGCACATGGACTGGTACGGCGGCCCGACGGTCCTTGAACACCTGGAGACGGTGCCGGTCAGCCATGACCTCACCGCCTGCCACGCCCGCTTCCCCGTCCAGTACGTCATCCGGCCGCAGACGGCCGAGCACCCGGACTACCGGGGCTACGCGGGCCAGATAGCGGCCGGTGCCTTCCGCGTCGGCGAGGCCGTCACCGTCCTGCCCTCGGGCCGTACGTCGACGGTCACCGCCATCGACGCGCTCGGCGAGAGCGTGGACATCGCCTGGGCGCCCCAGTCGGTGACGATCCGGCTGGCCGACGACATCGACATCTCGCGCGGTGATCTGATCGCCCCGGCCGGCGACGCGCCGGCGGTCACGAGGGACGTCGAGGCGACCGTCTGCCATGTCGCGGACCAGCCGCTCACCGTGGGCCAGCGGGTGCTGCTCAAGCACACCACCCGCACGGTCAAGGCGATCGTGAAGGACATCCCCTCGCGCCTCACGCTGGACGACCTCTCCCAGCACCCGGCGCCCGGCCGGCTCGTCGCCAACGACATCGGCCGGGTCGTCGTCCGCACCGCGGAGCCGCTGGCGCTCGACGCGTACGCGGACTCCCGGCGCACCGGCTCCTTCCTTCTGATCGACCCGGCGGACGGCACCACGCTGACGGCCGGCATGGCCGGTGCCTCGTTCGCCGCCGTGGCCGGGCCCGAGGACGCGGCCACCGACGACGCCGAATGGAACTTCTGATGAGTATCGACATCTACTCCACTTTCGCGAAGGAGGGCGGCCGCGTCGGCAGCGGCGCCCTCGGCAGCGGCCAGGGCGGCGTCGCGCGATGTGCGCGATGACGTACGCGCACTGCCTGCGCGCCCGCCTGCACCAACCGCACCGCCTGCACAGCCAGTTCAGACGAAGACCTGCCGACTTCCCGGCCGCGTCCCCGTAGTTTCCCAGGGGCGCGATCACCGGGCCAACGAGAGGAAAACCTCCCGTGCCTGCCCCCCGTACCACGCTCCGCCGCAGCCTCGCCGCTGCCGCCGCCCTGCCGCTGCTCGCCGTGGCGCTCACCGCCTGCGGCTACGGCTCCGAGGCGAAGGACGACGACTCCACGAAGCCGGACGTCGCCGCCGACGCGAAGAAGCTCTCCACCGACACCGTGCGGATCGGCTACTTCCCCAACCTCACGCACGCCACCGCGCTGGTCGGCGACCAGGAGGGGCTCTTCCAGAAGGAACTCGGCGGCACCCGGCTCAAGACCTCGCAGTTCAATGCGGGCCCTTCCGAGATCGAGGCGCTCAACGCCGACTCGATCGACATCGGCTTCATCGGCCCGTCGCCCTCCATCAACGGTTTCACCAAGTCCAAGGGCAAGAACCTGCGGATCATCGGCGGCTCCGCCTCCGGCGGGGTGAAGCTGGTCGTGAACCCGAAGAAGATCAAGTCCCTGGACGACCTCAAGGGCAAGAAGATCGCCACCCCGCAGCTCGGCAACACGCAGGACGTGGCCTTCCTCAACTGGATCTCCGAGAAGGGCTGGAAGGTCGACGCCCAGAGCGGCAAGGGCGACGTCTCCGTGGTCCGTACGGACAACAAGGTGACCCCGGACGCCTACAAGTCCGGTTCCATCGACGGCGCCTGGGTCCCCGAGCCCACCGCGTCCAAGCTGGTCGCCGAGGGGGCCGAGGAACTGCTCGACGAGTCGACGCTGTGGCCGGAGAACAAGTTCGTGATCACGAACATCATCGTGTCGCAGAAGTTCCTCGGCGAGCACCCCGACGTCGTCGAGGCGGTGCTGCGCGGCTCGGTGAAGACCAACGCGTGGATCAACGCCAACCCGGACAAGGCGAAGGCCTCCGCCAACGCGGCGCTCGCCAAGCTGACCGGCAAGGCGCTGCCCGCCGAGGTCCTCGACCCGGCGTGGAAGTCGATCCAGATCACCGATGACCCGCTGGCCGCCACGCTCGACGCGCAGGCCGAGCACGCGGTGAAGGCCGGCCTGCTGGAGAAGCCGGACCTGACCGGCATCTACGACCTGAAGCCGCTGAACAAGGTCCTGAAGGCCGCGGGCAGGCCCGAGGTCGCCGACGCCGGTCTCGGCGTCAAGTAAGCCACCCGAACCCGAACCCAGGTTTCCCAGGAGGTGACGACCATGGCGACCACCCTCACCAAGGCCGAGGACCGTACAGCGGTCGGGCACGCCGCCCGTATCGCACATGTCTCCAAGTCCTTCGGCGGACCGGAGGGGCAGCAGCTCGTCCTGGACGACATCACGCTCGATGTCGCACCGGGCGAGTTCGTCACCCTCCTGGGAGCCTCCGGGTGCGGAAAGTCGACGCTGCTCAATCTGGTGGCCGGACTCGACCGCCCGACCGCGGGGTCCATCGAGACCCCCGGCGGGCGGCCGGCCCTGATGTTCCAGGAGCACGCCCTGTTCCCGTGGCTGACCGCGGGCAAGAACATCGAACTCGCGCTGCGGCTGCGCGGCGTACCCAAGTCGCAGCGCCGCACGGAGGCGGAGCGGCTGCTGGAACTCGTACGGCTGGGCGGGGCGTACGGGAAGCGTGTGCATGAACTCTCGGGCGGTATGCGGCAGCGGGTGGCAATGGCCCGGGCCCTCGCCCAGGACAGTCAACTGCTGCTGATGGACGAGCCGTTCGCCGCACTCGACGCCATCACCCGGGATGTGCTGCACGACGAGCTGACCCGGATCTGGCGCGAGACGAACGTCTCGGTCCTCTTCGTCACACACAATGTGCGCGAGGCGGTGCGGCTCGCCGAGCGGGTCGTCCTGCTGTCGTCCCGCCCCGGCAGGATCGCCCGCGAGTGGACGGTCGACATCGAGCAGCCGCGCCGTATCGAGGACAACGCGGTCGCGGAGCTGTCCGTCGAGATCACCGAACAACTGCGTGGGGAGATCCGCCGTCATGGCCAGCACTGACACGAAGCCCGACGATCTGGCCGGTCTGGAGGCCGGGCTCGACGCGCTGGACGCCGTGCAGGTGCGCCGCACCCCGGTGCGCGAGGTGCTGCTGCGCAAGGTGCTGCCGCCCGTGCTCGCGGTGGCGCTGGTGATCATCGTCTGGCAGCTGCTCGTCGAGGCCCAGGTCACCGACGACTACAAGCTGCCGTCACCGGCCGCGGTGTGGAACAGCGCGTCCGACATGTGGCTGCAGGGGACGCTGCTGGAGGTCGTCTGGACCAGCATCTCGCGCGGTCTGCTCGGCTTCCTGATGGCCGTGGCCATCGGTACGCCGCTGGGTCTGCTGGTCGCCCGGGTGAAGTTCGTACGGGCCGCGATCGGCCCGATCCTGTCCGGGCTGCAGTCCCTGCCGTCGGTCGCCTGGGTGGCACCGGCCGTGATCTGGCTCGGGCTGAACGACAAGATGATGTACGCCGTGATCCTGCTGGGCGCCGTCCCCTCGGTCGCCAACGGGCTGGTCTCCGGCGTCGACCAGGTGCCGCCGCTGTTCCTGAGGGCGGGCCGTACGCTCGGCGCGACCGGGCTGCGCGGGACCTGGCACATCGTGCTGCCGGCCGCGTTGCCCGGCTATCTGGCCGGTCTCAAGCAGGGCTGGGCGTTCTCCTGGCGCTCGCTGATGGCCGCCGAGATCATCGCATCCTCCCCCGATCTCGGCCTGGGGCTCGGCCAGTTGCTGGAGAACGGCCGCAACAACGCGGACATGCCCGGCATCTTCCTCGCCATCATCCTGATTCTGTTCGTCGGCATCGCGATCGACCTGCTGATCTTCAGTCCGCTGGAGCGGTGGGTGCTGCGCAGCCGCGGTCTCCTCGTCAAGAACTGAGTCACGCCATGTCCGCCCCGGTCCTCCTCGTCATCGCCCACGGCAGCCGCGACCCGCGGCACGCGGCGACGGTGCACGCGCTCACCGCGCGGGTACGGTCGCTGCGGCCGGGGCTGCGCGTGGAGACCGGTTTCCTGGATTTCAACGCGCCGTCGATACCAAGGGTGCTGGAGCGGCTGGCCGCAGAAGGCGCGGGGGACGTCATCGCGCTCCCCCTGCTGCTCACCCGGGCCTTCCACGCCAAGTCCGACATCCCCACGGTGCTGCACGAGGCCCGGACCGGACTGCCTCGGCTGCGCATCCGGCAGGCCGAGGTGCTCGGCCCGTCACCCCTGCTGAATTCGGCACTGGAACGGCGGCTGTACGAAGCCGGGATCCGTCCCGGTGACCGAAGCTCGACCGGGCTCGTCCTGGCCTCGGCGGGCTCCACAGACCCGGAGGCGATCGCAGTGATCGCTGAAATCGCGCGGGAGCTGCGGCACACCGGTTGGTGCGCCGTGCGGCCTGCGTTCGCCTCCGCTGCATCTCCCGCGGGGTTCCCCCGCACCGAGGACGCGGTACGGGCCCTGCGGACCGAAGGTGTGCGGCGGGTGGCGGTGGCCCCTTACGTCATCGCACCCGGCCGGCTCCCGGACCGTATCGCCGCGGGCGCGGCCGGGGCGGATGTACTGGCCGATGTCCTGGGTCCGTCAGCGGAGTTGGCGCGACTGCTGCTGACCCGGTACGACGAGGCCCGTGTCCCGCTCGCACGGCCGGCGCCGCTCAGCGCGTAGAGCTCGGCACGTGGAGGCCGGCATTCATCAGCCCACATCCAGGCTGCCCGCGTCCGGCGTGCGGTGAGTGGTCATGCGTCGGGCTCAGCCAGGTATTGGCCCACTGATCCGGGTCATTCATCGTCCGGTCGGCTGGGCCACTTTCAGGCCCCGGTCCAGTGCGGGTCGCGGCCGCTGTGGGCCAGTGCCCGTTCGAACACCGACGCCGATGCGGGCACCGTCACCTCGTCGGCGAAGCCGTCGTACTGCCGGTAGAGCGCGGCGGTACCGTCGACGACATCGAGGACATGGGCGGCCGCCGCGTCGGAGAGCCGGACCTCCTCTCCGACGGCGCGGGCCACGTCCCAGGTGTGCAGGGCCGTCTCCTCGATGAGCATCGCGGCGATCTCTGAGGCCGGGGAGGTCGAACCCCCGAGGTCGATCTCGCCCTCCCAGGCCGCCGGATCCGACCAGGCGGCGACGGCGCGGTCCAGTTGCGCCGCGTACTTCTGCGCCCAGTCGGCATCGGCGGTGAAGTCACGGGTGGTGAGCTCGTCCGGGAGGTCCTTGCGCAGGGCGCGGTGCTCCAGGCCGTAGGAGGTGTACAGCACCCAGTGGTTGATGAGCCGGCGCAGGTCCCAGTCGCCGCAGGGTGTGGTGGGTACGTCGAGCTGTTCGGCGCTGATGGAGCGGGCGATACGGGCCGCCTCGGCAGCGCATTCGGTCATATGAGCGTGCTCGTTCTTCATACGCCCCACCCTAGGACGGGTCCCTGCCTCCGTATTGAAGAAAGGCGACAGCGGCCCGGACCTGCGCTTCAGGAGGCGGCGTCGACGTGTGCGACAAGTTCGGCCACGGACATCGAGCCGGGATCCCGGCGCTCGAGCGCGAACGTGTTCGCGGTGCGCCGCAGGACGTCATTGACCGGAGTGGGTACGCCATGGAGCCGGCCGAGCAGCACGATCTCGCCGTTGAGGTGGTCGGCCTCGATCGTGCCCGTGCCCCGGCTGAGACTCTGCCAGGACGAACCGGCGCCGCGCGGGGACCCGTCGAACGGCTCGAAGCGGATTCTGCCGGACCGGGCCTCGGCCTGTTCCTCCTGGCCGACCGCATCGATCCCGGCGGCCGCGAGCACGGCCCGGCCCTCGGCGAGTGCCCGCTCGAACAGGGCGAACGCGTCCTGTTCGGCGAGCGGGCCGGTGACGGCCTCGATCGCGTTGGCGAGGTTGGAGAGCAGCTTGCCGTACTTCCAGCGCATCACGTCCGGCACGACCGGCGCGAGCGGTTGTGGCGCCGATTGCCACTAGTGTTCCCGTTATGTCTTTCACGTCACCCCCTCTCGATGATGTGTTCCTGCTCGGCGGCGAGCTGCCCGTACGCCGTCTCGGATACGGCACCGCCCAGCTGACCGGCCCTGGATACTGGGGGCCGCGCGGGGAGCGGCAGGACGCCGTGGCCGTCCTGCGGGCAGCCGTCGAGCGGGGTGTCACGCTCATCGACACCGCCGACAACTACGGCCCCGGGCTGGCCGAGGAGCTGGTGGCCGAGGCCCTTCACCCGTATCGCGAGCATCTGGTGATCGCGACCAAGGGCGGTGTGGTGCGCACAAGCGACAGTGCCTGGCACATCGCGGGCCGTCCCGAGCAGTTGCGGGCGATGTGCGAAGCCAGTCTGCGGCGGCTGCGGACCGACCGGATCGACCTCTACCAGTTGCACCGGCTGGACCCGGACGTACCCATGGCCGACCAGCTGGGCACCCTGGATGCGCTGAGGCAGGAGGGTAAGATCCGGTACATCGGTCTGGACACCCTCACCGCCGACCAGCTGGAGCAGGCTCTCTCCCTGACCGGGATCGCCTCGGTGCAGAACCGCTTCAATCTCCTCGACCGTTCGTCGGACGCGGTACTGAAGCTGTGCGAGACCCACCACCTGGCTTTTCTGCCCTGGTTCCCACTGGCCAACGGTGCTCTGACCGGCGAGGCAGCTGCGGCGCTCGCCGGTGTCGCCGATCGGCACGGTGCCACCCGCGGGCAGATCGCCCTCGCCTGGCTGCTGCACCGCTCCCCTGTGCTGTGCCCTACTCCGGGCACCGGTTCGCCCGTCCATCTGGCGGAGAACCTGGGGGCGCGGGAGATCCGGCTGTCCGCCGAGGACATGAGCTTCCTGGAGGCGCTCGCACCCGCATGAAGGAGTACCCGCACGTGACCACACGTACCACCGCCGCTGTTCCCGCCCCGGCCGGCGCTTCCGGTTCCCCCGCCGCCGTCCCGGTGATCCGGGCCGAGGATGTCTCGCTCGTCCGGGAGGGCAATGTCCTGCTCGATTCGGTCTCCCTGACCGTACGCAGCGGTGAGCACTGGGCCCTGCTCGGTGCGAACGGGGCCGGAAAGAGCACGCTGCTGGGGCTGCTCGGCGCGGTCAACCACCCCACCAGGGGCTCGGTCGAGGTGCTGGGGCGGACCCTCGGGAGGGTCGATCTGCGGGAGCTGCGGTCGCTGCTCGGTCATGTCGATCCGCGCCATCCGCTGCGTTCGCCGCTGTCGGTTCACGAGGTGGTGCTGACCGGTCTGAGCAACTCGGTCGAGCCGGTGCCGCGCCGGTCCGCGAGCCAGGAACAGCGGGCGCAGGCGGATCAGCTCCTGAAGATGCTCGGCATGGGCGGCAGGACCCGGTCTCGCTGGCCCGCGCTCTCGCAGGGTGAGCGCGGCCGTACGCTCATCGCGCGCGCTCTGATGCCGCAACCGAGGCTGCTGCTGCTCGACGAGCCGGCCACTGGTCTTGATCTTGCCGCCCGTGAGCAGTTGCTCGACAGTCTGGACACGCTGCGCGAGGAACATCCGGAGCTGGCGACGGTCCTGGTCACACACCATCTGGAGGAGCTGCCCGCCTCGACGACGCATGCAATGCTGCTGCGGGGCGGCCGGTGCGTTGCATCGGGCCCGGCCGACGAGGTACTGACCACCGATCAGGTCAGCGACTGCTTCGGACATCCGGTGCGGATCTCCCGTACGGACGGCCGGTGGACGGCGCGGGCGCAGCGCGTCACCCGTCGCTGAACGGGTTCATCCGTCGGCGTCGGGACCGGTGTTCGCGGCGTCACCGAACGGCGTGGCCTGGTGGAAGTAGAGCACCCAGCCCGCGCCGGTCAGTCGCCACAGCGAACTGCGGTGGGCGAGGTGCCCCTTCGTCTCGGTGTCGTAGGTGAGGTGGACGCATTCGTCGTCCAGCTGGACTCCGCCCATCCAGGACGCGGTGAGCGGGCCGGGGCGCGGGGCGTTCTCGGCGGTGAGCGAGGCGATCATCGTGTCACGGTCCCAGACCCGGCCTGCGGAGTCGATCTCGCGGTACTCGGGGTGCAGCACCTGGGAGAGGAGTTCGACGGAGGCGCGTACCACCGGGTCGAGGAGGCGGAGTTCGCCCTCCACCGCTGCGGCCACGCCGGGGGACGGTTCGCTCACGTGCGGGCTCCGTCGTTCGCGGTACCCGTCGGCGCGGTCATCTCCACCAGCTTGACCACGGTGTTCCAGTTGCGCGAGGTGGCGATGACGCCTTTGGTGAGGGACGGCCGGGACAGGGCGCCGGCGAGTCTGGAACGGCCCAGTCCGTCGGGGGCGTAGAGGTAGAGCGCGCGGTCGCCGAGCCGGAACTCCTCGGGGAGGAAGGCCGCCGGGTCGATCCCGGCGAAGCGGTCGGCGTCGACCGGCTGCCCGTAGTAGGTGATGTGCAGTTGCTTGCCTTCGAGTTCGGCGGCCGGGAACGGGCAGGCCGCGGCAACTGCCGCAAGGTAGGCACCGTCCCGGACCAGGCAGGGGACGGGGAAGCCGAACCGCTTCTCGATGGCCCGCTCCAACTCGGCGGCGAGTGCGTTCTCGTCGTCCGACACGCTGCTGAAGAATGCGTTGCCGCTCTGCAGGTGGGTACGGACCTCCCCGTGGCCGAGTTCGGTGAGCAGCGTGCGGAGTTCGGCCATCGGAACCTTCTTGTGGCCGCTCACATTGATCCCGCGCAACAGCGCCGCGTACATCGTCATGGGCACACCATAGGACGATCCGTCCACGCAGTGCGGCCGCCGCGCCCCGTGGGGGAGGGCGCGGCGGCCGCCGATTGCGTTGCGCCGGGCGTCTGCTGCCCGGTCACGGCTGCGGGGGTCGGTTACTCAACGACCTTCAGCAGCTTGTTCGGCGTGCCCTCGGTCGCGTTCGAGATCGCGTCGGGGGTGGCCCCTTCGGTCAGCGCCGTGGCGACCTCGGCCGGGGTGGCGTCCGGGTGTCCGGCGAGGTAGACGGCGGCGGCACCGACGACGTGCGGGGTCGCCATGGACGTGCCGGAGATGGTGTTGGAGCCGTCGTCGCTGTCGTTCCAGGACGAGGTGATGTCGGATCCGGGGGCGTAGATGTCCACGATCGAGCCGTAGTTGGAGAACGACGACTGCTCGTCGTCCACCGTGGACGAGGCGACCGTGATGGCCTCCGGGACGCGGGCCGGGGAGCTCTCGCTCGCGTCGGCCGAGTCGTTTCCGGCGGCCACGGCGAAGGTGACTCCGGAGGCGATGGCCTTCTGGACCGCGGTGTCGAGTGCCTCGTCCGCGCCGCCGCCGAGGCTCATGTTGGCGACCGAGGGCCCCTCGTGGTTGGCGGTGACCCAGTCGATGCCCGCGACGACCTGCTCGGTGGTGCCCGAGCCGGAGTCGTCGAGAACCCGGACGGCGACGATCTTCGCCTTCTTGGCGACCCCGTAGGTCGCACCGGCGATGGTGCCCGCGACGTGGGTGCCGTGGCCGTTGCCGTCGTCGGCGCTGTCGTCGTTGTCGACGGCGTCGAAGCCCGAGCTGGCCCGGCCCTCGAACTCGTTGTGGGTGGTACGGACACCGGTGTCGATGACGTACGCGGTGACGCCCTCGCCGGCGCTGTCCGGGTAGGTGTACGCGTTGTCGCCGGCCGTCTCGGTCTGGTCGATCCGGTCCAGCCCCCAGGACGGCGGGTTGTCCTGGGTGGCGTCGATGTGGAACTTCTTGTTCTGGACGACCTTGGAGACGGCCGGGTCGGCCGCCAGACGCTTGGCCTCGGTCAGTGAAAGGCCGCTGGCGGAGAAGCCGTTGATGGCGGAGTTGTAGTTCCGCTTGAGCTTGCCGCCGTACTCCTTGGCGAGCTTCGCCTTGTCGGCCTTCTGGTCCAGCATCACGATGTAGCTGCCCGAGACGGCGGTCGCCGCGTCAGCACCGTAGACAGTGCCCGTCGCGGGAGCCGGCGCGGCTCCGGCGAGGGAGGTGCCAAGCAGGGTGACTCCGGCCGCTGCGGCCACTGCGGTTATCGCCGCGGTCAGCTTGATCCGACGTGCGCGCTTGTGAATTGCCATGAAGAGGGGTCTCCTCGTCATTCTTTGTGGGGGGATTGACCCCCGGCCGGAAGATCTCCGGGGGTTGGCTCGAAACCCTCGCTGATTGACGCGCTCAGATCAAGACCTTCATGCGGCTGTGACTTACTCAACAAGGTTTCGTAATAAGAAACCGGCCACCTTTACCCAAGTCGGGCGCGGTCGTGACAACACCCGTCACACGTACGGGGCTTGCCGCTGCCGCAGCGGCGACCCGCACACTTCGCAAGCGGGAAGCCGGACGCCGCCGGTGCACCCGGGCGGACGAGGAGACGGCTTGATTCCACCCCCGCCCGTCAGGCGGACAGTTCGGCCTCGATGAGGTCGGCCGCCTGCTTTGTGCCGCCCTCCCCCGCCATCCGCTCCCGCACGGCCGCGGCCCTCTTCGCGACCTCGGGGTCATCCACCAGTCCGAGCACGGCAGCCCGCAGCGACTCGGGGGTCACCTCCGCCATCGGGAGATGACGGGCGACGCCGAGTGCCTGCAGCATGTCGGCGTTGCCGAACTGGTCGACGACCTGCGGCACGGCGACCATCGGGGTGGCGGTGGCGAGCCCCTCCTGGCTGCCCCCGGCGCCCGCGTGGGTGATGAAGGCGTCCGCCTGCTTCAGCACCGAGAGCTGCGGCACCCAGGAATGCACCTCCACATTGGCCGGTACGTCGCCGAGTTCGGCGGCGTCGACCCAGGCGCCGATCTGGAGCACGACGTGCCAGCCGGGCAGACCGCCGAAGGCCGTGACGCAGTCGCGGTAGAAGCCGGGCTGGTTGGTGAAGGTCGAGCCGAGCGAGACCAGCAGCACCTTGCCGGCGCCCTCGGGGCGCTGCCACTCCCCCTGGTCCGCGCGGTCGCCCTGGCAGGCGCCCACGAAGGTGTGGACCGCCCTGTCGACGCGGTCGGCGTTCGGCTGGAGCACCTCGGGGATCAGGACGACCGACCGCGGTGGCCGGCCGACGAACGGGTCCGGGTGCCGGTCGATCCCGTTCTCGGTGAGCCAGTCCTGGAAGCGCCGGTAGTACGCCCGGCCGCGCTCGGACCGTTTCAGCCCGGCGGTCATCGGCTCGCCGACCTCCTCCTCGTAACCGTCCCAGGCGACCAGGTTGGGCGAGAGGGAGACGGCGGACACACCCCAGCGGTGGGCAAGGACCCGCGCCGGGTAGGAGGTGATGTCGTGCAGGACGAGGTCGGGCTCGTCCCCGTCGAAGGCCTTGATGAGCTGGGGCAGGGCCTGGACGGCGTCGTCGAGGAAGGGTTCGAGGTTGTCGATGAGTTCGGCGCCCCAGGCGTCCGGGGCCTCTTCGGTCGGCAGCACCGAGGTGTAGAGCACCGGTTCGGCGCCGGTGGCGGCGACCTTCTCGGCGAAGGACGCCGGGATGGCGTAACTGACGCGGTGCCCACGGGCGACGAGCTCCCGGATGACTTCCAGGCTCGGGTTCACGTGCCCGTGGGCGGCGATGGAGAACATGGCGATATGGGCACGCTCGGTATTCGTCACGCCCTCACCTTAGGCGAGACGAAACGTCTCGTGCATTTTGTTTTCGTGGTGCCTCAGCGCTGATAGCGGGCCAGCACCCGGTTCCCGTCGTCGACCAGACGTTTCCTCAGCTCTTCCGCGCCGATCGCCCCGCTGTAGTACTCCTGGAGGGCCGGTGTGGCGACCTTGTCCTTCCATTCCGGGTAGCCGCGGACCGACTGTGCGGGCGCCGGGCGCAGCGCCTTCGCCACGGCGACGCCGGTCGACCAGCCGTCCTTGTCGGTGTGCAGGGCCGGGTCCGCGAGGGCCGCCGTGCCGGTCGGGAGCATCCAGTCCCCCTTGGCCAGGCGCACCATGTTCTGCGGCCGGAGCAGGAAGTCGATGAACTGCGCGGCCTCCTTCTTGTGCGGGCTTGCCTCCGAGACGGAGAGGGTCTGCGGACTCACCCCCTGGGCGAGGCCCCCGCTGCCGGCCGGGGCGGGCAGGACGGTCCACTCGAAGCCCTCGGGGGCCTGCTCGACGACTTGTTGGCGGTACGAGAAGCCGAGCGGAACCATCGCGTACTTGCCGCCGAAGAATCCGGGAAGGGTGTCGGAGCCGCCCATGCCGAGCGCGGTGCGAGCGGCGCTGTGATCGATGTCGACCTGGTCGTGAATGGTGCCGGGGACGATCTGGTCGCCCTCGCCCGCGCGGATGGTCACCTTGCCGTCGGCGCCCGGGTGGAAGAGCCGGCCGCCGGTGGAGAGGCCGAGGTTGAGGGTGACGGAGACGGGCTCCTTGAGCGGCCAGGCGACGCCGTATCTCCCCTTGCCCGTCAGCTCTTTGGTGATCTGCCGGAACTCGGTCCAGCTCCAGGGGCTGCCGGGGGTCGGGATACGGACACCCGACTCCTTGAGAATCTTGGTGTTGGCGATCAGGACACGGGGCTCCTGGAGGAACGGCACTCCGTAGATGCCGTCGCCGAAGGTGGTCGTCCGCCAGCTCTGTTGCGGGATGTCGGCGGTCAGCCGGTCCGGCAGGAGCGTCCGCAGATCGGCGAGGTAGCCGCCGTACGCGAAGTCGGCGAGGTCGTCGGAGGCGTCATGGATGACATCCGGCGCCTCGTCACCCTCGAAGGAGGTGAGCAGCTGGTCGTGGACGGTGTCCCAGCTGCCCTGGACGTAGTTGACATGGATGTCGGGGTGGGCTTCGTTCCACTCCTTCACCAGCTGCTTGTTGGCGTCGACGGACTCCTTCTGCCAGGCCAGCGACTGGAAGCTGAGCTCGGTCCGCCCGTTGCCGTCCCTGCCGCCGCCCGTCCCCGCGCAGCCGGTGAGCAGCAGGGCCAGCACGGTGGCCACGGCGGCCGCCGCCGTCCGCAGTGCACGCATCAGCTCTTCACCGCCCCGGCCAGCACGGAACCCGTGATCCGCCGCTGGATGATCGCGAAGATGACCAGCGAGGGAAGGGTCGCGAGGAAGGCGGCGGCGGCGAGCGGCCCGAGATCGGCCGCGCCCTCCGCCCCGATGAAATGGGTCAGTACGACCGGCAAGGTCTGCTTCTCCGGTGTCTTGAGCAGGACGAGTGCGAAGAAGAACTCGTTCCATGCGGTGATGAACGCGAAGAGTGCGGTGGCGACGATGCCGGGGGCCAGCAGCGGGGCGGTGACCGAGACGAGCGTCCGCAGCCGGCCCGCGCCGTCGACCGCGGCGGCCTCTTCGACCTCGGCGGGCACGGCCCGTACGTATCCCACCAGCATCCACAGCGCGAAGGGCAGCGCCCAGACGACGTACACCATGATCAGCCCCCACAGGGTGTTGATCAGATGGAGATTCTTCAGGACCAGGAAGAGCGGAATGATCAGCAGGACGAACGGGAACGCCTGACTGACCACTACCCATCCGCTGGTGGCCGTCGAGAGCCTGGAGCGGTGGCGGGCCATGACATAGGCCATGGGCGTGGCGATGAGCACCGCGACGATGGCGGCGCAGAGCGCGGCGATCAGCGAATTGGCGGCGGCCTGGAGCAGCGGCTGTTCGTCGAATGCCTTGCGGAAGTTGTCCAGCGTCGGATGCTCGGGGATCCAGGTCGGGTGCAGGGAACCCAGTTCGCGCGCCGGTTTGAAGGCGGTGGAGATCAGCCACAGGAACGGGAACGCCAGAAAGACGAGATAGCCGAGCAGTGCGACGTACTGTCCGGCGCGTGCGGGTCTGCTGGTACGCATGCTCACCGGTCCTCGCCTCCCCTGAGCCGGCCGACGAGATACACCGCGAGGATCACGGAGATCACCGCGACCATCACACAGCCCATCGCCGCGGCGTAGCCGAACTGTCCGTAGCGGAAGGCCTCTTCGTACGCGAAGAGCATCGGCAGCCGGGTGCGGCCGCCGGGTCCTCCGTTGGTCAGCACGTAGACCAGGGCGAAGGAGTTGAAGTTCCAGATGAAGTTGAGCGCGGTGATGGAGAGCGCGACCGGTCTGAGCACGGGCCAGGTGACAGTACGGAAGCGGCGCCAGGCACCTGCGCCGTCCAGGGCGGCCGCCTCGTGGAGTTCGTGCGGGGTGTTCTGCAGTCCGGCCAGGAGGGCGACGGTGGTCTGGGGCATGCCGGCCCAGACGCCCACGACGACCACGGCGGGCAGGGCGGTGGCGAGCCCGGTGAGCCAGTCCCGGCCGTCGCCGAGGCCGAGATCGCGGATCGTCTCGTTGAGGATGCCCGCGTCAGGGTTGTAGACGAGCCGCCACATGATGCCGACGACCACCTCGGGCATCGCCCACGGAATGATCGCCAGCGCCCGTGCCAGCCAGCGCATGCGCAGATTCTGGTTGAGCAGCAGGGCGAGGCCGAGCGCCAGTACGAACTGCGGGACGGTGACGCCGACCGCCCACAGCAGACCGATCCGGAACGACTCCCAGAACAGGGCGTCGTGGAGCAGGTCCTGGAAATTCAGCCCGCCGACCCACTGGGTGGAGCGGGTGCGGCCGGACTGGGCATCGGTGAAGGCCAGCGCGATGCCGTAGAGGAGCGGGCCGACACTGAGGATCAGGATCGGGATCAGCGCGGGCAGTACCAGGAACCAGGTGCCGGCATTCCGGTTGACCGGCCGGGTCTGCTTGTCGTGCGGGCTGCCGGGCGGACCGTGCCTTCCGGATCGTACGGTTGCACTCGCCAATGTCATAAATCCGCCCCCTTGCGTCATTCGATCGGTTTCATACCGTTCTGGCCGCTCAGGTGGCCCTCGTCATCGTGCTGACGGGCCGTCGGTTCGTCAAGCGGGCCTGCACAGATGCGAAAATCGGAGCCATGAACGAGATGCGTGCGCGCGAGGTGCTGACCGCTGCCGGACTGTCCGGCCGTGCGGAGTTGCTCGCGCTGGGTGAGAACGCGGTGTTCGCCGTGGACGACCTGGTGGTCAAGGTCGGCCGGGACGCCGCGCAGAACCCGGAACTGCGGGACCGGGCAGAGCGCGAGGTCGCCGTCGCCCAGTGGCTGGCCGCCTGCGGTGTCCCCGCCGTACGGGCCGCCGAGCCCGGGGCGCGGCTGGTGGAGGGCCACCCGGTGACGCTCTGGCACCGGCTGCCCGAGGCCGTGCGCCCGGCCGAGCCGCGCGATCTCGCCCCGCTGCTCACCCAGGTGCACGCGCTGCCCGCCCCGGAGGGCTTCACGCTGCCGCGCCGTGAGCTGCTCGGCGGCGTCGAGCGCTGGCTGCGGCTCGCGGGCGACGCGATCGATCCGGCCGACGCCGACTATCTGCGCGGCCGGCGCGACGGCTTCGCGAAGGCCGCGGCGGCCCTTGCCCCGCATCTGCCGCCGGGGCCCATCCACGGCGACGCGCTCCCCCGCAACGTCCACGTCGGCCCGGACGGGCCGGTGCTGGTCGATCTCGAGACCTTCTCCGCCGATCTGCGCGAGCACGATCTGGTGGTCCTCGCACTCTCCCGCGACCGCTACGGCCTGCCCGCCCATGCCTACGACGCGTTCACCGAAGCGTACGGCTGGGACGTACGCACCTGGGAAGGATGCACGGTTCTGCGCGGCGCCCGCGAGACGGCGAGCTGCGCCTGGGTCGCCCAGCACGCCCCGTCGAACCCCAAGGCGCTGACGGAATTCCGGCGCAGGGTGGCGTCATTGCGCGAGGACGCCCCCGAGGTGCGCTGGTACCCCTTCTGAACGGCGCTTCCCGTCGCGCGGAAGTGCTGGATGCACGCGGGCGGGCCGCCCCGCCCGCACCGCCGTGCCCCGGGACACCCATGGGCGCCGAGGCCTTCGCCGGCGCGAAGGGCGGCGTCGGCGCGGGCGCGGACGTCGGGGGGATCGGCGTGGGTGTCACGGCCGAGGGCTGGGCCGGTCCCGACGCGGAGGCAAGTCTGAACGCCGGCAAGGACGCCAACGGCGTATGGCACTTCGGCCCCGAGGTGGGCATCTCCCCTGCCCTCGGTGGGGCCGTGGGCTTCGAGTTCACCGTCGACCCGGGGAAGGTCGTCGATACGGTGGGCGATGCGGCCGGGGCCGTGGGCGATGCAGCGAGCTGGGTGGGCGGCGGGATCGGCAGCCTGTTCTGACACACGCCACCGCGGACCCGCTGCCGTAAGCACACCGTTGCCGTAAGGAGAGGCCGGGATGACCACCACCCTGCCCGTACCGATCGCATTCGAACTGCCGGATGGCTGGCGCGCCACACCGCCGGACGGAGTGGGCGCGACAAGCGCGGCATTCACGTCACCGATCCGAGCAGGCGGGCGGTGATCCGTCTGATCCTGACGGTGACCGCGTCCCAGCACCTCGCCGTCCTGGAGGACTTCCGGGACTTCGTGCGCACGGTCCGCCCGGACACCGGCGCGGCTTCGTAGGACGTCCCGCCGGAACGGCCCTTCTTGCACCGCCAATCCGACCCTTCATAGGTTGAGCTCATGGGATTCTTCGACATGCTGACCGGAACCAAGCGCCCCGAGGACGGGGTCGTGCCACGCTCAGCCGAGGAGTTGCGGGCAGCCCTGCTCGGCCTCAACCGGCCGGATGTCCCGTACATCATCAGCGACGGCGCAGCGCATGACGCCGATCTGGTGGCGGAGTGGCGGATCGCCGAGCCCGCCTGGCAGACCTTCTTCATCGGGTCCCAGCTGACGCACGCCCTCCGGATCCGGATGCGCCTGGTCGAGGAGGTCCCTGAGGTGCGTGCCGTCGAGGAGCAGTGGGAGGTCACCCGCGTCGGGAATCCTCCGCGGCTCCAGACTTCGGCGGAGTACGCGCGCGGCGCGGGCAGGACCGTCTCCCGCCGCTGGACGCTCCAACGCGGGGAGAACGGCCGCCTCGAAGCGACGGAGACATTCAGCTTCGACAGCGCGCAGTTGACCAACCCCCTGCGGAACGCCGCCCTCGAGTCGGGCTGGACCTGGCGCGGAGTGATCTTCGGTAAGCTGTGAGGTCTGCGGGACCACGACTCGACGCCCCGCCCCGCCTCCCCGCCTCCCCCGCCTTCTGCGGGGACGCCCGTCCCTCCGGCGGCATCCGCGGAACACGGTCCCACATATGCCTTGATCATTCGGGATGGAGCACCCATGACCATAGCCCGCTCGACCGCAGCGAAGTGGAGCCTCTCGGCCGTGGCCGCCGGCGCGCTGCTCGTCGGCTGCTCGGCGTCGGTCAGCGCCGGAAAGTCCGAGCCGAAGCTGTCCTCGGACAAGCTGGCCACCTCGCTCGCCGACAAGCTCGCCTCCACGACGGGCCAGCCGAAGCCGGACATCACGTGCCCGGAGGACCTCGCCGGGAAGGTCGGCACCGAAACCCGGTGCACGCTCACCGCGAACGACGGCAGCACCCTGGGCGTGACGGTCACCGTCACCTCCGTGGACGGAAAGCAGATCCACTACGGCTTCAAGGCCGACGAGACGGCTTCGCCGGCTCCGAACTGACACCCCTCGCCCGTCGGATCACCCTCAACCGCCTGCGGGCTCCCGCCTCCGGGGGATGAGCGGCCAGGCCGGTTCGACGACCGCAGCCGGATCCGCGGTGCGCCGGAGGTAGGCCTGCAGGGAGAGCGACTGCTCGGCCGCCGCGCGCACCTGAAGACCGTGCAGGTCCTCCAACGGCATCACTCCGACGGGCTGGTGCTTCTCCCCCATACGTCGCACCACGCGGGCAGCGGCCACGGCGTCCGCCCTCGCGTCGTGCGCGTCGTCGAGCGACACCCCGTAGTGGGCACACAGCGCGTGGAGGGCTCGCTTCCCCTTCCGGTACTTGTCGACATGCTTGTCGATCACCAACGGATCGATGACGGGCGAAGGTGCGTTGCCCAGCCGCTCGCTGAGCGACTCGACCGCGTACCGCCGGCACTCCCGGTCGAGCAGGGACAGGTCATAGCGGGCGTTCATCACCACCAGCGGCGTCCCTGAGCGCAGCCCGTCGACGACGGCCCGTGTGATCTCGTCGATCGCGGACGCGGCCGGCGCCCCGTGCTCGCGGGCACGTTCCGTCGAGATCCCGTGGATCGCCGATGCCTGCTCGGGTATGGCCACACCGGGATCCAGCAGCCAGGTCCGCTCCTGCGACACGGATCCGTCCGCCTCCAGCCGGACGACCGCCGCCGTCACGATTCGGTCGGTCTCGACATCCGTCCCCGTGGTCTCCAGGTCGAACGCCATCAACGGCCCGCTGATCCAGCTCATCGGACTGCCCCCGCCCCGACGACCGCGGCGGTGGCGGTCCGGGCCCCCAGCGGGTCCGTGCCGGTCTTCTCCAGGCCGAAGCCGACCGGGCGCTCCTGGTGCCAGCTCATCCCGTAACTCCTTCTGTGGTGCGTTCCCCCAAGTGATGACCACCTTCGCACGCACCACTGACAACGCTGGAAGGGGCGTCAGGAGACGGGCCTGGAGTCCGTCCAGACCGACTCGAACTCCTCGCGGTACGTCTCGAACAGGCCGTGCTCACTGTCCTGCCCCGCCCTGACCACCGCACGCCCCCCGCCGCGCAGCACCAGCACGGGCGCCTCCATGCCGCGTGCGCGCCGCAGATACGGCTGGACGACCCCGACCGCGTCCGACCCGTCGCCGTCCACCAGATAGGCCGTGAAGCGCGGCGTCTCGTCGAAGACATGGATCTCGAAGGCGCCCGGATCGCGGAGCTTGGAGCGGACCCGGCGCATATGGAGGATGTTCATCTCCACCGACCGGCTCAGCTCGCCCTTCTTGAGACCCAGCTCCCGCTCCCGGCGTTTGACCGCGCTGCTCGCCGGGTTGATGAAGAGCAGCCGGACCCGGCAGCCCGACTCGGCGAGCCGGACCAGCCTGCGTCCGGAGAAGTTCTGCACGAGCAGGTTGAGTCCTATGCCGATCGCGTCGAGTCGGCGCGAACCCCCGAAGAGATCCTCGGCGGGCAGCTGGCGCTGGAGCCGCACCCGGTCGGAGTGGACGGAGACCACGTCCGCGTACCGGTCGCCGACCAGCTCCTCGACGGCGTCGACCGGGAGCCGGTCGGCCGACGGGACTGCGGCGCCGCTGCCCAGGATCTCCAGGAGCCGGGCCGAGGCGCGCTCGGCCTGGGCGAGGACCGCCTCGTTCAGGGCGCGGTTGCGGGAGACCACGTTGCGGGCGACCTCCAGCTCGTCGAGCGCCAGCTCCACCTCGCGCCGGTCGTCGAAGTACGGCTCGAAGCACGGCCAGTGCTGGACCATCAGCTCACGCAGCTGCGGCAGCGTGAGGAAGCTGAGAACGTTGTCGTCGGCCGGGTCCAGCAGATAGCCCTTGCGGCGGGAGACCTCACGTACGGCGACGGCGCGCTGCACCCACTCCTGCCCGGCGGGTCCGGCGGCGGCCACCACCCAGTCCTCGCCGTGGACCGGCTCGTAGATGGGCCGGAGCACCGCGGCGACCACGGCGCGCAGCCGCTGCTCCACCAGATTCAGCCAGATATAGGCACGCCCGGCCCGCTGGGCGCGCGTGCGCACCTCGCTCCAGGCGTCCGCTCCCCAGTCCAGTTCCGCGCCGATCTCCATGGGCTGCGCAAGTGAGACCGCCCCGGGCGGGGCATCGGTTGAGTCCCCCTCGTGACCTGTGTCACCTGGGGGCAGCTCGAACCCTCCCGAGCTCACCCGCGCACCGCCTTCCACTCCCCCACCAACGATCAAGGAAGGGTACTCCGCGAGCGGGAGCCGGTGCAGCCGGATGCACAGGCTGCTTCGCCAACTCCCCTATGGCGCAGGCACGTTCCCCACGGCAAGATCTGCCGTAGTGAGCGGATTCATAGTGATTGAGCACCCCGTCCGGGGCCCTGTACCGGGCCTGCGACCGGCTCAGGTCCCCGGATTCCGGATCCGGGCGACACGGAGAGGCCCGATGTTGACCGGACCGCGCGACGTCCTAGGTAGCCGCACCTCTTTCGGGGAAGATCTGGCTCAAGCAGCCCGCAAGCCCCAGGCACCCGGATCAGAAGTGGAAGAGTCAACCTATGCAGGTCTGGCCGGGACAGGCGTATCCCCTCGGTGCCACGTACGACGGCGCCGGGACCAACTTCGCGGTCTTCTCGGAGGCCGCAAACCGAATCGAGTTGTGCCTGCTGCACGACGACGGTTCCGAGACGGCGGTGGAACTCAGGGAGACCGATGCCTTTGTCCGCCATGCCTATCTGCCTGGGGTGATGCCCGGTCAGCGGTACGGATTCAGGGTCCACGGGCCGTACGAACCGGAGCGCGGCATCCGCTGCAATTCGGCCAAACTGCTGCTCGACCCGTACGCCAGGGCCGTCGCCGGGCAGATCCAGTGGGGCGAGGCGGTGTACGGCTATCCGTTCGGCCGACCCGACGCGCGCAACGATCTCGACTCTGCGCCGCACACCATGACCTCGGTCGTGGTCAACCCGTACTTCGACTGGGGCGACGACCGGCGGCCCCGTACGGACTACCACCGCACGGTGATCTACGAGGCCCATGTGAAGGGTCTGACGATGCTCCATCCGGGGCTGCCGAAGGAGCTGCGCGGCACCTACGCGGGGCTGGCCCATCCGGAGGTGATCGCCCATCTGACGGAACTGGGCGTCACGGCGATCGAATTGATGCCGGTTCACCAGTTCGTCCAGGACCACCGCCTGGTGGACGCGGGGCTGGCCAACTACTGGGGTTACAACACCATCGGTTTCTTCGCCCCGCACAACTCGTACGCCTCCTGGGGGGACCGCGGTGAGCAGGTGCTGGAGTTCAAGCAGGCCGTTCGGGCGCTGCATCAGGCCGGTATCGAGGTGATCCTCGATGTGGTCTACAACCACACCGCGGAGGGCAATCACCTGGGTCCGACGCTCTCCTTCCGGGGCCTGGACAATGCTTCGTACTACCGGCTCGCGGACGATCAGCGGTACTACATGGACACCACGGGAACCGGGAACTCCCTGCTGATGCGCTCGCCGCATGTGCTGCAGCTGATCATGGACTCCTTGCGGTACTGGGTCACGGAGATGCATGTGGACGGCTTCCGGTTCGATCTGGCGGCCACTCTGGCCCGGCAGTTCCACGAGGTCGACCGGCTGTCGTCGTTCTTCGATCTGGTGCAGCAGGACCCGGTGGTCAGCCAGGTGAAGCTGATCGCCGAACCCTGGGACGTGGGTGAGGGCGGCTACCAGGTGGGGAACTTCCCGCCGCTGTGGACCGAGTGGAACGGCAAGTACCGGGACACCGTGCGGGACCTGTGGCGGGGCGAGCCGCGGACCCTCGCCGAGTTCGCCGGGCGGCTGACGGGGTCGTCGGACCTGTACCAGGACGACGGCCGGCGGCCGCTCGCCTCGATCAACTTCACCACCTGTCACGACGGATTCACGCTGCACGACCTGGTCTCGTACAACGACAAGCACAACGAGGCGAACGGCGAGGGCAACCGGGACGGCGAGAGCCACAACCGGTCCTGGAACTGCGGCGCGGAGGGCGAGACGGACCAGCCGGAGATTCTGGAGCTGCGCGAACGGCAGATGCGGAATTTCATCGCCACGCTGATGGTGTCGCAGGGCGTGCCGATGCTGAGCCACGGCGACGAGTTCGCGCGTACCCAGCGGGGCAACAACAACGCGTACTGCCAGGACAACGAGTTGTCGTGGGTGCACTGGCCCGACCCGGCCGAGGCCGCGACGGACGATGCGGACGAGGCCGATCCGGCCGAGGGGGACGGTCTCGGAAGCAGTCTGCTGGAGTTCACCCGGGCAATGGTCTGGCTCCGCCGCGACCATCCGGTCTTCCGGCGCCGCCGGTTCTTCCACGGCCGTCCGGTCGAGGGCACGCACGACGAGCTCTCGGACATCGCATGGTTCACACCGGAGGGCGGCGAGATGAAGCAACGGGACTGGCAGGCCGCACATGCCAAGGCGCTGACGGTCTTCCTCAACGGCCATGCGATCTCGGAGCCGGGGCCGCGCGGCGAACGGATCTCCGACGACTCGTTCCTGCTGATGTTCAACGCGAGCGCCGACACTCTGGAGTTCTCCGTTCCGGTGAATCACGGCCGGCAGTGGCTGGTGGTGGTCGACACGGCCCGCCCCACCGGGGTTCTTCCCGGCTCGGGGCCGAAGGTGTCGGCGGGCGAACGGGTGACGCTGGTCGGGCGGAGCATGGCGGTGCTGCAGCGGCCCGCATAGGCCCGGGCTTCCGGCCCGGCCGTCGGCTCGACGACACCGCCGGTCGAGCCCTTTGCGGCGTTCGGTGACACAGGAGCCCGCAGGCTGGGTACGTAACGGCGCATGACGCCCACCGCCACCTACCGGCTGCAGCTCCAGCCGGACTTCCCGTTCGCGGCCGCCGGACACGCCGTGCCGTATCTCGCCACGCTCGGCGTCTCCCATCTGCATCTGTCCCCGGTCCTGGAAGCCGTGCCCGGCTCCAGACACGGGTACGACGTCGTCGATCACAGCCGGGTACGCGCCGAGCTCGGCGGTGAGGAGGGGCTGCGGGAGCTGGCCCGCACGGCGCGTGAACACGGTCTCGGACTGGTCGTGGACATCGTGCCGAACCACATGGCCGCGGTCCCCCGCCACAACCACGCGCTGCGGGAGGTGCTGCGCGAGGGCTCCGAGTCCCCGTACTCCCGCTGGTTCGACATCGACTGGGCGGCGGGCGGCGGCAAGGTGCTGCTGCCGGTGCTGGCCGGACGGATCGGTGACGAGATCGGCAGGCTCCGGGTCGACGGGGAGGTGCTGCGCTACGGCGAGCAGGAGTTCCCGCTCCGGACCGGCACCGCCCGTCTGCCGCTGCCCGAGCTGCTGGATGCCCAGCACTACCGGCTCGGCTGGTGGCGGCTGGCCCGCACCGAGCTGAACTACCGGCGGTTCTTCACCATCTCCGACCTCATCGGGGTGCGGGTGGAGGACCCCGAGGTCTTCGCCGCCACCCACGGCAAGATCCTCGAACTGGTCCGGGACGGGGTCGTCGACGGGCTGCGCATCGACCACCCCGACGGACTCGCCGATCCCGCGGCCTATCTGGAGCGGCTCTCGGCGGCGACCGACGGGCGGTGGACGGTGGTGGAGAAGATCCTCGGCCGTACCGAGCCGCTGCCCGCGGGCTGGGCCGTCGCGGGGACGACCGGGTACGACGCACTGCACCGGATCGACGGCCTCTTCATCGATCCGATGGGCGCCGCGGAGCTGATCGGCCGCTACCGGGAGTACGCGGGGCCCGCCGGGGACCGCGGCGGTGACTGGACGTCGACCGTCCGCCGGGCCGCGTACCGGGTGGTGACGCATGAGCTGGCCGCGGAGACCGGGCTGCTGACCCGGCTCGCCGTACGTATCTGTGCCGAGGACCCCGCGCTGCGCGACCACGCACCGTGGACGCTGCACACCGCCGTGTGTGAACTGCTTGTACGCGTACCTGTCTACCGCCCGTACGTGACACCCGGCGGGCCCCGCACAAGGACGGCTGAGGCGGCGCTCTCGGATGCGGCCGTACGGGACGCGAAGGCGGTGTTCTCCGTTCCGGAGGAGGCTTCGGCCGTCGAGGTCGTGCGGGATCTGGCAATGGGGCGGCTGGGCGAGGGGCCCGACCGGGCGGCGTTCTGCGCCCGGTTCGCCCAGACCGCGTCGGCGTTGCACGCCAAGTCGGTCGAGGACACGGCGTTCTACCGGTACGTACCGCTGATCTCGGCGAACGAGGTGGGCGGCGATCCCGGGCAGCCTGCGGTGACGCCGGAGGAGTTCCATGCGTTCTGTGCCCGGCTGGCGCGCGACTGGCCGGCCACCGGCACGGCGCTGACCACGCACGACACCAAGCGGAGCGCCGATGTACGGGCCCGGGTCGCGGTGCTGACCCAGTGCCCGGAGCAGTGGTCCTGGCTGCTGGTGGAGCTGGGGCGGGTGACTCCCGCGACCGCTCCCGATGCGCAGCTCGCATGGCAGGCCTGGCAGACGGCCTTCGGCTGCGTGAAGCTGCCGGTCCGGGAGATGGCGGGCCGGCTGGAGCCCGCACTGCTGAAGGCGGTCCGCGAGTCGGGTCTTTTCACCAGCTGGACCGAGCCCGATCCGGCGTACGAGCGGGCGATGACGGACTTCGTCGCGGCGGGACCGGCCGCCGGCAACGGCCCGGTGCGCGAAGCACTGGAGCGCTTCGCAGGCACGCTCGAGCCGTACGTACGGGCCAATGTGCTCGGCGCGGCGCTGGTGCAGCTGACGATGCCGGGTGTGCCTGATCTGTATCAGGGCACGGAACGGGAGTACCTGGCGCTGGTCGACCCGGACAACCGGCGGCCGTTCTGCCGCCCGTCCGGGGACGGGGCCTTCGGTGAGAAGGGGGAGCTCACCGCGGCGGCGCTGCGGCTGCGGCGCGAACGGCCGGAGGTCTTCGGCGAGTCGGGTACGTACGCCCCGCTGAGCGCCCATGGCCCGGCGGCCGCGCACTGTCTGGCCTTCTGCCGCTCGGGCGAGGTGGTCACTGCGGTGACCAGGCTGTCGTTGCGGCTGGCGGAGTCGGGCGGCTGGCGCGGGACGGAGCTGACGCTGCCGGACGACGGACCGTGGACCGATCTGCTGGCGCCCGGCCGGAAGTTCACCGGGGCCACGGTCGCGCTCGTCGAGCTCTTCGCGGAACGTCCGGTGGCGCTGCTCAGCCGGGTCGGACGAGAAGGGCCCGCGGACCGCGCGTGAGCACCCCCGTGCCGGCCGGGCGGAATCCGTCCGCCCAGCGGAGCCGGGGCATCGCGTCGAGCAGGGCCCGCAGACCCTGCTGGGCCTCCAGCCGGCCGAGCACGACGGCCGGGCAGCCCGCCGGTCCGGTGAGGGACCGGCCCTGGTCGTGGCGGAAGGGATCGAAGAGGTCGGGTGCGCAGAACCGTTCCGGATCGCGGCCCGCCGAGCCGATCAGACAGGCGACGGGTGCCCCGGAAGGCAGCGTGCCGCCGCTGAGGGTGACATCGGTGACGGTGCGGCGCAGCACGACCTGGACGGGCGGGTCACGGCGCAGCGACTCCGTCCAGGCCCGGACCGCCAGGGCGGGTTCGATGCGCAGCGCGGCCAGGAGGTCGGGGACGTCAAGCAGGTTGGCCAGGAAGGAGGCGAGCGCGGTCTCGCGGAGGCCGGTGTGCCGGGTGCAGGGTGCGGTGCCTCCCGGTCCGGTGCGGGGCAGCCGTGTCGCGTACGGGCGGGCGGGCGTGTCGGCTGCGGAACCGGCGGGCAGCCATCGGCAGAACTCCTTGACGAGGTCGGCCTGTTGACGGCCTGCGATGCGGTGCGCCAGCACGTAGGCGGTGCGCTCGATCCGCTCGGCCATGTGACGTGGTACTGAACCGGTCGCGGCCCTGCGCTGCTTGCGGGGCGTGCACAGGGTGCTGCCGTGGCAGAGTCCGAGGGGTGCGGGGCCGCCGCGGGGCGCACTGTCGTGCGGGAACCCGGTGAACCGGGGGTCGCTGAGGGCCGTGGTCACATCCGCGTACCGGCTGACCAGCCAGGCGCCCAGGGGGGCGTCGTAGCTGAGCGGGTATTCCTCGCGCAGGATGCGGTAGAGCCGGTACGGGTCGTGTGCGGCGCCGGGTGCGAGCAGGCTGGGGCCGGTGCCGGGACGGGATCCGCGCGCCGTCCGGCCGGGCCGGCGGCCGGGGTCCGGTACGGGTATGCCCTCGGGCGCGTCGGCCTGCATCGGTACCCCCGGGGCGTAAGGGCGCCGGTGTGCGGCGCGGTTCCCCACCAGCCGATCACCGACGGGGGCGTTGCGCAGTCGGTGTACGGCTGTCCGGGTGACGACGGTGTACCCGGTCGGGCCGGCGGGTCTCAGTCCATGGGCGACCGGGGTGCAGCGGCCAGGGGACTCCGAGCAGATCCGTGAACGCGGTGGCGGCCCCGGTCAGCTCGGCACGGGAGGTACGGCCGTACTGGACGGCCACGACCGTCCGACGTTCTCCGAGGCGGTCGGCGAAGCCATTTTCGCCCTGGCCGGCCGCGGTCTCCATCAGGTCCTGCTGCCGCCTCGCCGGGCCGGCGTCCGACTCGGGCAGGGTCAGGCAGGGGGCCCGAGGACGGGCGCGGAGAGCCGGAAGCTCATCCGTCCGAAGCTCACCTGGTCCCCGTCGCGGACCGGGACCGTACCCGTGACCCGCTGTCCGTTGACACAGGTGCCGTTGGTCGAGCCGAGATCGCGCAGCAGCCAGCGGCCGCCCTGCACGGTGAGTTCCGCATGGAGCCGGGAGACGGTCTCGTGGTTGAGCCGCAGCCCGTTGCCCGGATCGCGGCCGATCAGAAGGGGGTACGGGCTGGGAGCGGGAAGCAGGAGTTTCGGGAGGCGTTCGGTCTGCCAGACCCTGCGCACCCGGCCGGGAAAGCCGGACACTCCGCTCACGACCCGGAGTATCCGCCGTGACCAGCGGTCTTCGCTCTCCAGGTCGGCGGTGAGCGCCTCCAGTTCCTCCGAGCGCCGGGCGGTGAGGGCCAGTTCCATGCGCCGCATGAAGGTGTCGTGGGACAGCTTGCCCTGTGCCGCGCCGTCTCTGAGCACGCCGAGAACACGGTCGCGCTGGGCGTCGGACAGCCGCGCGGGATACGTGTGGAACTCGAAGGGGGACGTCACGGAGCCAATTGTCGGGCCGACCGCCCCGGAGTGTCCAGAACAACCCCGTATTCCGCGCTCCTGACCTGCACGGAACACCTGCTCCGGAATTTCCGGACCATGCCGGGAAGACGTTGCTACCCTCTCCCGCCGCAGGCCACCGGTCGATCACCGAAGCCCTCTGCGCGCCTCAAGGAGACTTTGTGACCCATGCACCACACGAGTTGACCATCCGTCCGCTCGCCGGTCCGCAGGAGCTCGCGCTCTTCCACCGGCTGTCGTACGTACTCGATCACGAGCTCGCCGAGGACCTGGAGAGCGGGCGTCGCCGTCCCGAGTGGATGTGGGTGGCGCTGCGCGGCGAACGCGTGGTCGCGCGGATCGCCTGGTGGAGCCGGGACGGTGACGTACCCCTGTTCCTCGACTTCTTCGACCTCGACGACACCCTGCCCGAGCCCGAACGCGGCGACGCGGGCCTGCGACTGCTGGAGGCGGCGACGGCGGCGGTCGTGCCCGCCGGTGCCCCACGGCCCGAGTACGGACGCTTTGTACCGGCCGACTGGCGCGAGGACCCTGCGACCCGTGATGTCGTCGAGGCCCGGATACGGGTCATGGAGCGCTCCGGTGCGCGGATGCTGGTCGAGCGGCTGCGCCTGGAATGGCGCGCCGGTACTCCGGTCCCCGCCGACAGCGGCCGGCTGCGGTTCCGCCCGGTCGACGGGCCGGAGGATCTCCTCGCGCTGATGACACCGGTGATGGAGGGCACTCTCGACGCCCACGGCCGGGCCGACCTGGCATCCGGGCTCGGCGCCCGCGAGGCGGCCGAGAAGCACTACGCCGAGGAGCTGGCGACGTACACGACACCGCGCGAATGGTGGCGCATCGCCGAACTCCCGGGCGGTGAACCCGTCGGGTTCGTGATCCCGGCGCGCAACAACTACAACCCGGTCATCGCCTACATCGGCGTGCTGCCCGCCCTGCGCGGCCACGGCTACATCGACGACATCCTCGCCGAGGGGACCAGGGTGCTGGCCGCACAGGACGACGTGGAACGGATCCGGGCCTCGACCGACCTCGGCAACGTCCCGATGGCCAAGTCCTTCGAGCGCCTCGGATATGTGAACTTCGAGCGCTCCTTCGACATGGTCTGGGATTGAGACCGGCCGGCGGATGGGGGCGGGGGA
>NZ_JBHVWS010000002.1:103411-236589 GCF_042882185.1 Streptomyces sp. NPDC058239 | reverse complement strand
GCGTCCCCATTCGCCGGCCGGTCTCAATCCGGTGGACGGTCCGATGGCAGCGAGCCGGTCAGCGACCGCCGCATGCGTGACCACCCGGCGATCCGGCTGCAGCAACCTCGTCACAGCCATCCGGCAGTTGCAGAACCGGCAGCCCGCCGGCGAACGGACCGGCTCGCACGATCAGCCCACAACACGGCCCGCCAGGCGAAGCCATGGAGTGTCATAGAAAAACCATCCTAGAGAGCGAATGCGCCGATCCGGTGGAAAGGGCGACGAAAGTGATCATGAATGCGGTCTTCTGCCGATACCGACGGGGAGGTGAATTCCACCTGCACCTGTGACCCCCTCGATGGAGGATCAAGATGCGCAGAAGTATCGCGGCCGCTTCACTCGCAGTCGGCCTGGTTGCGGCTCTGGCCCACCCCCTGCCGGCATCGGCCGATCAGAGCGGAACCACACCGGTGACCCTCTCGGTCACCACCGGCACCATCGACATCACTGTGCCGACGGGGCCGGTGAGCCTGGGCACCGTCCCTGCCAGCAGCACCCCCCAGACGGTCAGTCAACAGCTCGGAAACGTCACCGTGACGGACAACCGGGGCGGCACGACCGGCTGGGTCGTCACCGCGAACGGGACCGACTTCACAGGACCGCAGAACATCTCGGTCTCCGCCCCCGGCTCCAGCAGCTACAACACGCCGGCCGCCACGGTCACCGGCACGGCCACCGTCAACGCCAGCAACCTGATTCCCCTGTACCCGCCAGGCCCCGTCCAGACCGCCACCAGTGTGTCCGGGATCAACACCGCCGTCTGGAACCCGACCATCTCCGTCACGATCCCTGCGGACGCCCTGGCCGGCACCTACAGCTCGACGATCACCCACTCCGTGGCCTGATCACAGCACACCGAAATCACCGGGGGGGTCCCCACCATGCGCAGTTCCATTCCCGTACCGGCTCTGGTGGCCGCAGCACTCATCGTGGCCACCGGCGCTGCTTCACCTGCGGCCGCCGACGCGGCGGGTCCGGCCCGTTCGTCGGCCTCCGGCCAGGGAAGCGTCGGCGTTCGCCTCGTCGACATCCCGGTCGACCTGGCCGACGATCCACGAGCACGGCACTACATCGTCGACAATCTGACACCGGGCACAACCGTGCACCGCCGCATCGAAGTGCTGAACACCACTGATTCCACCTTGCACGTCGACGTGTATCCGGCCGCCGCCACCATCACCCACGGCTCCTTCGTGGGGGCAGCCGGCAGGACGCGGAACGAGCTTTCGTCCTGGACAAGGCTGAAACACAGGACGCTCGATGTTCCCGCCCACGGCACCATCCGAGACACCGTGACGATCGCCGTGCCCAAGGACGCGGCGCCGGGCGAGAGCTATGCCGTGGTCTGGGCGCAAGTCAGTGGCGGTCGAGGTGGTGGTGTCGCCCTGGTGAGCCGCACCGGCATCCGGATGTACCTCTCAGTCGGCGGCCACAACCCCCCGGCCCCGGACTTCACCGCGCGCACGATGACGGCTGAACGCGGCCCGGACGGGCGCGCGATCGTCCGCGCCCAGATCATCAACACCGGGGGCCGAGCTCTGGACCTGTCCGGCACCCTGAAGCTGTCCTCGGTGTCGGGAAGCATCAGCGCGGGCCCCTACCAGGTACAGCTGGGCACGAGCCTGGCACCCCATCAGTCCGAGCCGGTGATGATTCCGGTGACCGACGAAGTGGCCGACGGCCCTTGGCGCGCCACCCTTGAACTGAAAAGCGGACTGCTCGTCAAGAAGTTCCGCGCGAAGATCGGATTCCCGCACGGGCAAGGCATCGCCCCGGCCGCAGCCATGGACGTCGAAGCGCCCGGCGGTGTCGCACTCAAGATGCTGCTCCCGGGGTTCCTCCTGTTGGGTACCGCCCTCCTGATCGCCGGCGTCCGCGTCCGCCGGCGCAGTGGAAGAGCGGCCGACAACGGGACGGAAGCGCGGGAATGAAGTGGTACGGGTACGCACTGTTCCCGGCTCATGGACAGTAAGGCTGGTGGTCATGGTGTCCGAGCCGGCTGTTCGTGCGGTGGACATGTCCGCCACGGACTTCCGGAGGGCTCTTCCACGACCGAACCGGGCATCCGCGCGCTCACCGAGAGCGACCACATCTTTTCCCCACCCCGCAAGGCCGTGAGCTCGTCGGCCGCGCCGCCTTCGGGCCAGGTGGCCGGCCGACCGGCGGGAGCGGCCCGGCGCCGGGGCCGCCACCGACCGGGGCAACGCGCCCATGGCGGTCGCGTTCGCCCGCGCCGGGCATCGCATCAGCCAGGAATGCATCCATCCGGTGTGAGTTCAGGGCTGAGTTCCGCCAGCCAGTCCAGGCGGAGCTGCTGCTCGGCGGGTATCGTCGCATCCTCGCCGCGCGGCCCCACGTTGAGCAGCAGATTGCCGCCCGCGGACGCCGTCTCCCGTACCAGCGAGTCCAGCGTGTCCCGGCCGAGGAACGCCTCGGGCGGGGAGTTGCGGTTGTAGCCGAAGCTGTGGTCGATGCCACGGGTGATCTCGTACGGGTCGGGGCCGGTGTAGCGGGCGAATTCGGGCGTCCGGAAGTCGTAGTACGGGGGTTTGCGCGGGACGAAGCCTTCGCCCTGGGCGATGGTGCGGCGCTCCCAGCGGTCGTACAGGGCCTTGGCGCCCGGGAGTTGCAGTGCACGCCACATCGGTGCGTACGGGAACAGCCGGTCGTTGAAGACGCCGTGCGGGACGGTAAAGCGGTAGTACTCCACGAGCCGCTGGACGTCAAAGCGGGAGCCGGGCCAGGCGATGTCGTTCCAGAGGATGTCGGGGCGGTAGCGGCGGATCAGTTCGCGCACCTGGGCGCCCGCGTACGCGGGGTAGCTGCCGCGCGGGACGGCCGAGACGGTGTCCGCGCCGGTGCCGATGGGCCGGTCGTCGAAGGTCCAGTCGAGACCGCCGGAGTAGTAGACGCCGAAGCGGAGCCCCTCGGCCCGGACGGCTTCGGCGAATTCACCGACCACGTCGCGCGTGGTGTGCCAGCCGGTGCGGTGCGGGTTCCGGACCCCGGAGGGCCAGAGACAGAAGCCGTCGTGGTGCTTGGTGACAAGGACGGCGTAGCGGGCGCCCGCGGCGCGGAAACTGCGGGCCCAGGCGGCGGGGTCCCAGGTGTCCAGCGCGTCGTTGAAGTCGCCCCCGAAGGCGGTGTACGGGCGGGTGCCGTAGGTCGCGCGGTGGTGGGCGGACACGGGGCTGTCGGGGAAGCGGAGCGCGTTCTCGTACCACTCGGCGTACGACGTCCAGCCGAGCGGCGAGCGGCGGCCCGCCAGGGGCAGCTCGTCCGCCGGGACGTACGGCGGGGCCCAGCCCGGTACGGAGGCGGGCGTCCAGTGCACAAAGATCCCCAGTCGGGCCCGGGACCACCATGAAGCAACCATGGCGCGAAGTATTGATCACACAGGGGGTCGTTCGTAAGATCCGGGCACCTCCGGGGCACCTTGCCGGACCCTGACGAGCGATGGCGAGCGGCCGATGATCCTGAACGATCCCCGTACGGAACCGCAGCACCGCGTCGGCGGTGGCTGGATCGGCGGTCTGGTGCTGGCCAATCTGGGCCTGTACATGGCTTTTCTCACCCCGATCCAGGTGCTGCTCGCGGAGCAGATCGATGATCTGACCTCGTCCGGCAAGGAGGTCGCGCTCGGCTGGGCGACCGGGGCGGGAGCGCTGGTCGCGGTGATCGCCAACCCGGTCGCGGGCGCGCTGTCGGACCGTACGGGCGGACGGTTCGGCCGCAGGCATCCATGGATCCTGGGCGGTGCGCTGGTGGGCGCGGTGGGTCTGGTGGTGACGGCGGCGCAGACGACGGTGGTCGGGGTGGCGCTCGGCTGGTGTCTGGCGCAGCTGGGGCTGAACACGATGCTGGCGGGCACCAACGCGGTGGTTCCCGACCAGGTGCCGGTGCGGCAGCGGGCGGCGGTTTCGGGGTTCATCGGCATACCGCAGACGCTGGGGCTGGTCTTCGGGGTGCTGCTGGTGTCCGTGGCGGTGACCGGAACCGGTGCGGGCTATCTGGTGCTTGCGGGGCTCGTGGTGCTGTGTGCGCTGCCGTTCGTCCTGATGACCCGCGACCCGGTCGTGCCCGGGGTGCGGGGGCCGGTGGTCCGGCTGAGGGACTTCTGGGTGAGTCCGCGGCTGCATCCCGACTTCGGGTGGGCGTGGCTGACCCGTTTCCTGGTCCAGCTGGGGAATGCGATCGGCACGCTCTATCTGCTGTATTTCCTCAAGGACGCGGTGCATTACCCGGATCCGGACATGGGCGTGCTGTATCTGACGCTGCTCTACACCGGCGGTGTGGTCGTGACGGCGGTGGCGGGCGGCATCGTCTCGGACCGGCTGGGCAAGCGGAAGATGATGGTCAGCGCCTGTTCGATGGTGATGGCGGCGGGGTCGCTGCTGCTGACGTTCTGGCACACCTGGCCGGCTGCGATGGCGGCCGCGGTGGTGCTCGGGCTCGGCTACGGCATCTATGTGGCGGTCGACCAGGCGCTGATCACCCAGGTCCTTCCGACGGCCGTCGACCGGGCGAAGGACCTGGGTGTCATCAATGTCGCCAACTCCGCGCCGCAGGTCCTCGGCCCGGCACTGGCCGCGCCGATCGTGGCGTACGCGGGTGGCTATGCCGGGCTCTATCTGGCGTCGACCGTGGTGACGGTGGCGGGCGGGGTGCTGGTGTGGCGTATCAGGTCAGTGAGCTGAGCCGCCGGTGCCGGTCTTCTGCGCACGGATCAGATCGCGGTACCAGTCGTACGAGTCCTTGGGCGTCCGGCGCAGCGTCTCGTAGTCGATGTGGACCAGGCCGAACCGCTTGCTGGCACCCTCGGTCCATTCGACGTTGTCGGTGAGCGACCAGGTGAAGTAGCCGCGGACGTCGATGCCCGCGTCGATGGCCGTCCGCAGGGCCTTCAGGTGTCCTTCGAGGTAGGCGATCCGGCGGGTGTCCCGGGCCGGCTCGTCGACGGCGCAGCCGTTCTCGGTGATGTACAGCGGCGGGAGCCGGTCGCCGAAGCGGCTGTGGAGCTGGACGAGGGTCTCGCGCAGGCCGTCGGGGACGACGGGCCAGCCGAAGTCGGTCTTCTCGTAGCCCTCTATCTCGCGGATGCCGAAGGGGAGTTCGGCGGGCATCTCGAAGCCGGAGAAGGTTTCCAGGGCTTCCGTGTCCGGGGCGCCGACAAGGGTGGGGCTGTAGTAGTTGACCCCGTACCAGTCGATCGGGGTGGAGATGGTCGACAGGTCGTCATCGACCGGGCCCGGCATCAGCGCGGCGAAGTTCTCGTCGGGGTAGCGCCCGGTGAGGATCGGGTCGGCGAACATCCAGTTGGTGATGGTGTCGTACAGCTGCGCGCCCAGGCGGTCCTCCTCGCAGTCCCCGGCGGTCCAGACGGGGGTGTGCGAGACGGCGATGCCGATGTTGTCGGCGCCCGCGCCGCGCAGTGCGCGCACGGCCAGGCCGTGGGCGAGGAGCTGGTGATGGGCGGCGGGCAGGGCGTCGAAGAGGAGGGTGCGGCCCGGTGCGTGCTCGCCGAGGGCATAGCCGAGCATCGTCACTTCGGCCGGTTCGTTGATGGTGATCCACATCGGTACGCGGTCGGCGAGGCGCTCGGCGACGATGCCCGCGTACTCGGCGAAACGGTAGGCCGTGTCCCGGTTGAGCCAGCCGCCCGCCTCGTCCAGCGGCAGCGGGGTGTCCCAGTGGTAGAGGGTGGGGGCCGGGGTGATGCCGTGGGCGCAGAGTTCGTCGACGAGGCGGTCGTAGAAGTCGAGCCCCTGCGGGTTGATGGGTCCGCTGCCGCCGGGCACCACGCGCGGCCAGCTGACGGAGAACCGGAAGGCGTCGGCGCCGAGGCCGGCCAGGAGGGCGACGTCCTCGCGGTAGTGCTGGTGGAAGCCGGTCCCGCGGGTGGTGTCGGTGCCGTCCTTGATCCGTCCTGGCTGTGCGGCGAAGGCGTCCCAGCCGGAGGGGCCCTTGCCGTCGGTGTCGGACGCCCCTTCGGTCTGGAACGCGGAGGCGGAGGCTCCCCAGAGGAAACCGGGCGGGAACGACGGCACATTCATCTCGGCCTCCACAGCCGTAAGAGGGAGTGCGTATTGAGGAGTGCGTATTGAGCAGAACCTGGCGGGGCAGTGATCAGAACCAGACCTTAATCGCCAGTAACGGGCTCGATCCAGTGTCGCGAGTCAGTCGTCGCGGCTGATGCCGACCATGGGGCACGGGGACGAGGAGACGAGGAGCGTTGCATGCTGTTCGAGGTATGGGCACCGGATGCGGACTCGGTCGAACTGCGGCTGGCGGGTGCGCTGCGGGCAATGGGGCCTGATCCCGTACGGGCCGGCTGGTGGACCGCCGAGGCGGAGGCGTCGGACGGGGACCGCTACGGCTTTGCGCTGAACAAAGGCGCGGACGGCGGGGCCGATGGGCCCGTGCTGCCCGATCCGCGCTCGCGCCGTCAGCCGGACGGGCCGGACGGCGAGAGCGCCGTTGTCGACCACTCGGCGTACACCTGGCGCAATGACTGGGCGGGCCGGGGGCTCCCGGGCGCCGTCCTGTACGAGCTGCACATCGGTACGTACACCGACGAGGGCACCTTCGACGCCGCGGCGGCCCGGCTCGGCCATCTCGCCGAACTGGGCATCACCCATGTGTCGCTGATGCCGGTCTGTCCCTTCCCCGGCACTCACGGGTGGGGGTACGAGGGGGTGTCGCTCTGGGCCGTGCACGAGCCGTACGGCGGCCCGGAGGGGCTCAAGCGTTTTGTCGACACGGCGCACGGTCTCGGACTCGCGGTCGTCCTGGACGTCGTCCACAACCACCTCGGCCCGTCCGGCAATCATCTCCCGGCCTTCGGCCCGTACTTCACCGAGACCCACCACACACCGTGGGGCGCGGCGGTCAATCTCGACGCGCCCGGTTCGGACGAGGTGCGGGCGTATCTGCTGGGCAGCGCGCTCGCCTGGCTGCGCGACTACCGGCTCGACGGACTGCGGCTGGACGCGGTCCATGCCCTGGCCGACACACGGGCGCTGACCTTCCTGGAGGAGCTGTCCACGGCGACCGACGCGCTCGCCGCCGAACTCGGCCGTCCGCTCTCACTGATCGCCGAGTCCGACCTCTGCGACCCGCGGACGACGACGCCTCGCGAATCGGGCGGGATCGGCCTGCACGCCCAGTGGAACGACGACTTCCACCACGCCCTGCACACCGCGCTCACAGGTGAGTCCCAGGGCTACTACGCGGACTTCGCCGCCGCCCCGCTGGCCGCTGTCGCCAAGACCGTGACGAGCGCGTTCTTCCACAACGGGACGTACTCCAGCTTCCGCGGCCGTACCCACGGCCGCCCCGTGGACATCGCCCGCACCCCGGCCCACCGCTTCGTCGGCTACGCCCAGACCCATGACCAGATCGGCAACCGGGCACTGGGCGACCGGCTCTCCGCCACGCTCTCGCCCGGTCTGCTGGCCTGCGCCGCGGCCCTCGTTCTGACAGGGCCCTTCACCCCGATGCTGTTCATGGGCGAGGAGTGGGGCGCCCGCACCCCCTGGCAGTTCTTCACCGACCACACCGATCCGGCGCTCGCCGAGGCGGTCCGGGGCGGCAGACGGCGGGAGTTCGCGGCGCACGGCTGGGCGGCGGACGACATTCCGGACCCGCAGGACCCGGCCACCCGGAACCGCTCCTGCCTGGACTGGAGCGAACCGGCTCAGGAGCCGCACGCCCGTCTGCACGCCTGGTACCGCGAGCTGATCGCACTGCGCCACGCCCTGCCCGACCTCTCGGACCCGGACCTGGCGTCGGTGCGGACCGCCCACGACGAACAGGCGCGCTGGCTGGCGTACCGCAGGGGAGATCTGCGGATCGCCGTCAACCTCGACGAGAAGCCGGCGACGATCCCGCTGGGCGGCGGCCGGCGCCGGGGAGCCGGAGGCAGAGTCGTGGCCGCGTGGGAGCCGGTGGAGTCCCCGGGCGGCGACGGGCTGCTGCATCTGCCGCCGGAGTCGTGCGTGGTACTGGCCGACGACTGATCTCCGGGGACGCGCGGTAAGGCCCTTGCCTTCGGGTGCGCTCCCCCTCATCGGGGCGCGCACCACCGAGCAGCTCACCGACAGTCCCGGCGCCGTGGGCCGGGGAGCTGACGGCCCACCGGACGGCGAGGCCGGACGCGGCGAGCGCCCGCCCGCTGCCGTATCCGTACGGCGTCCTGGAGCGGCCGAGCGACCGCGACCGTTGGTGCCGGGCGCTACTCGACGATCGCCAGTTCGCGCGCGGTGCTGTTGAGGCGTCGGCCACCGTCCTCGGTCACGGTCACGATGTCCTCGATCCGGACACCGAACCGGCCCGGCAGATAGATGCCCGGCTCCACGGAGAAGCACATCCCGGGCACCAGCGGCCGCTCCTCACCCTCGATCATGTACGGCGGTTCGTGGGTGGTGACGCCGATCCCGTGGCCGGTGCGGTGGATGAAGCGCTCGCCGTAGCCGAACTCGGTGATGACGGCGCGGGCCGCCCGGTCGATCTCCTGGCATGCGACGCCGGGCCGGACCGCGTTGCAGCCCGCCTCCTGGGCCTCCCGCACGATGTCGTGGACCCGCTGCTCCTCGGCGGTGGGTTCGCCGACATGGACCGTACGGGAGGTGTCGGAGCCGTAGCCGTGCTTGAGGCCGCCGAAGTCGAGCACGACCATGTCGCCCTGCTCGATGGTGCGGTCGCCCGCCTCGTGGTGCGGATTGGCGCCGTTCGGGCCGGATCCGACGACGGTGAAGTCGACCTGGGAGTGTCCGAACCTCTTGAGCAGACCGGCCAGATCGGCGGCGATGTCGGTCTCCTTGCGGCCGGCGAAGCGCACCTTGAGGATCTCGCCGTACGTGGCGTCGGCGGCGGCCCCGGCAGCCGCGAGCCGCTCCAGCTCAGCGGCGTCCTTCACGGCGCGCAGCATCGGCAGGGCCTCGGTGAGGGAGACGTACGAGGTGTCCGGAAGCGTCCGCTGCAGCCCGAGCAGATGCATCGCCCAGGCGTTGTCGCTGACCGCGAACCGGCCCCGGCCGTCGAGCAGCGGGGCGGTGACGGCGTACGGGTCCTTGCCGTCGGTCCAGTCCCGGAGGGTGAGGGCCGGCGCCCCGACGGCCTTCTCGGCGTCCGGGGCCTCCAGGGTCGGGACGACCAGGACCGGGTCCTGGCCGGCCGCGAGGACGAGGACGGTGAGGCGTTCGGTGTTCACGGGCTGGTAGCCGGTGAGGTGGACGAGATCGGGTCCGGGGGCGACCAGCACTCCCGCGAGCCCGGCCTCGGCGGCGCTCTCGGCGGCACGCGTCATCCGGGCCCGGTAGTCGTCGGCGGTGAACGGTACGGGCTGGTTCGGGCTGGACATGCGGACCTCCTGGCGACGCGACACGGCATACAGCATCCTGCCCGTACGTGCCCGTCCACGCGAGCGGGGGTCAGGTCTCCGGGTGCAGCCGTACAACGAGGCCGGCGCGGGGGCGGCCCCGTTCGACCAGGCGTGCGTTGGGTTCGTCGGACCCGGCCACCCATTGCTCCGCGTACGGCCGGGGCTTGCCGAACCGCACATGCCGGTCGACGAGCCGGCGTACCCGCAGGGCCGGTTCGAGTTCCAGGAACCAGACCTCGTCGAGCAGCCGGTGTACGGACGCCCAGGCCCCTTCGTCGTGCAGGAGGTAATTGCCCTCGGTGACGACCAGCGGGACGTCCGGGGGTACGGGGACGGCCCCGGCGATCGGCTCCTCCAGGGCGCGGTCGAAGGCAGGGGCGTACACAGTGGTTTCCGGTTCCGGGAGGCGCAGGCGCCGGAGCAGGGCCGCGTAACCGGCGGCGTCGAAGGTGTCGGGGGCGCCCTTGCGTCCGGCGCGGCCGAGCCGTTCCAACTCGGCCTGGGCGAGGTGGAAGCCGTCCATGGGGACGAGGACGGCGAGACCGTCGAGAGCGTCGACGAGCTGTGCGGCCAGGGTGGACTTCCCGGCTCCGGGCGGTCCGGCGATGCCGAGGATGCGGCGGTGGCCGGGGACGGCGAGGCGCAGGGCGCGCGCCGTCAGCTCGGTGAGTTCACTGATGTCCATGCGGGGCATTGTCCCGCCGCGTGCCCGACGGACGTCATGGCGGTGCGGACCGCGCGGTTCCCGCAGAGGCGAGTAGTGTTACGTATAACCAACTGGCTCACCACACCGCTGCCCGCCCCCGTCCGAGGAATCTCATGCCGCACATCGCCCTGGTCACCCTGGTCGTCCGCGACTACGCCGAAGCCGTCTCCTTCTACACGGACGCCCTCGGCTTCGAGCTGGTGGAGGACACCGACCGGGGCGACGGCTCGCGCTGGGTGGTCGTGCGGCCGCGCGGCACGGAGGGGACCGGGCTGCTCCTGGCCCGCGCCGGGGACGAGGCGCAGCGGGCGAGCATCGGCGCACAGACCGGCGGCCGGGTCGGCTTCTTCCTGCACACCGAGGACTTCGCGGGCGACCACTCCCGGATGCTGGCCGCCGGGGTGCGGTTCCTGGAGGAGCCGCGGCACGAGGCATACGGATCGGTGGCGGTCTTCGAGGACCTGTACGGCAATCGCTGGGATCTGCTCCAGCCCACGCGGCCCTGACCTGCGGCGGCTGCGTCCGCGGAAGTTGTCGGTGGTCACCGTTACGTTGGACGCATGACCGATCGTGCCCTTCACCGGTTGCGTACCCGTCCGGACCTCGCCGAACTGGCGGCGTTCCCTTTCGACTTCGACCTGGACCGCGCCGAGCACGCCGAAGCGGTACGCCTGGCGTCGGGGGCGCGGCTGACCGCGATAGCCGGTGACGGCACGGGTGGGACGTACTTCGTGTGCGGCGAAGGTCCGGACGGGCCGGTGCTCTACGCGTCTTCCGAGGGCCGGGCAGGGCTGATCGGCGACACGGTGGACGAGACGCTCGAGATCCTGATCGGGCTGCCGGGGTGGCGTGACCACGTCCGGCTGTCGCCCGCCGACGGCGAGGCGCGCATACTGGCGGCGGTCAAGCGGATCGAGGACGAAATCCGTGAGATGTGCGCACCGGACATGGACGCTCGGCGTGCCCGGTTGCGGAGGTCGCTCGGCCTGCCGGACCGGTCCGCTGTCGAGCTGATCGGGCGGCTGCACGACTGCCTGCTGCGAACAGATCCGGACCATCTCCTGCTGCACGATGCGGAATTGGTGGCTGCCGGGCCGCTGGACCCGCATCCCCGCGCACCCCTGTGGGAGACGGTGCTGAAGCCGGGCCGCGCCGACCTGGCCCGGTGGAGAGCAGCCGGCAGCCCCGCTGTCACTCGGACCACCGGGGATCCGGTACGGCGTGCGACCGTGCTGCGAGCTGCCCAGTTCGATCGTCGGCGGAACGATCTGCTGTTGCTGCGCCGGTTGTTGACGGCGGAGGCCGATGATGCCTCGGGCCTGACGGAGGAGCTCCGGCTGGCGGTGGTTCTGGTGGGGGTGCACGGACTGGCCGAGGACGTGTCCCTGCTGCGGGGTCTGCGGGGGAGGAACAGCGCGTTGCGGTGGGGTCTGCACCCGTGGCCGGACGGGGCGGCGGAGCTCGCCGAGTGGGCACGCGGGCTGGACCGGGCTCACTTCGGAGAAGACCTCGAAGCACAGTCCCCGTTGCTGTGGACCGGGCTGGCCCGCCGCCAGGGCCGGACGGAAACGGCAAGGTCCACGCTGATCCGCCTGCTCGACGACACCGGGCCCGATGCGGACCGGCTCGCCGGACTGCGCAGGGAGCTCGAACTGCTCGGGGACCACCCGCAGGCGGCTCGGGCACAGGCCCTGTGGGTCTCCCTTCAGGAAAGACCGTCGGATCGGGGCACGGGCCGACTGCATCTGGCCCTGCTGCGAAGGTGTGCCGGAGACCTTTCCGGGGCCTGGGAGGCCGTCCGACAGGCCTGTGCCGATCTCGACGAAGGGCAGGGCGACTGGAGGCGACGCCGCGTGGGCCACATCGTCGTGGAGGAACAGCTGCGCATCAGCGTTGCGGCCGCCGGGGAAGGGCGGACCGATCTCGCCCATGAATCGCTGACCGCGACGAAGGTCCTGATGAAGCGCGCGAAGTGGCAGGTGAATGCAGGCATCGGCGAACTGGCCCAGGAGGCGAAGTGGGCCGTGGCCCGTATGAAGGGCCGGCACGGCTGAATGAACTGCCCTGCCGGTCGCGCGCCGCACGACCGGCCCGGCCGGACGACCGGCCCGGCCGGACAGTACCCCCGTCAGCCAGGCACGGCGCACGTCAGCGCGTGCCCTTGCCCTCCAGATACGCCAGCACCGCAAGCACCCGCCGGTGCACCGTGCCGTCGTCCGGTTCCAGGCCGAGCTTGGCGAAGATCGAGCCGATGTGCTTGCTCACGGCCCGCTCCGTCACCACCAGTTCGGTGGCGATGGTGCCGTTCGCCTTGCCCTGTGCCATCAGTTCCAGGACTTCACGCTCGCGCGGAGTGAGGCTCTGCAGGGGTTCGGCCGACGACTTGCGGGTCAGCAGCTGGGTCACGACCTCGGGGTCGAGCGCAGTGCCGCCGCCCGCCACCCGGTCGAGCGCCTGGAGGAACTGGTCGACGCGGCCCACCCGGTCCTTCAGCAGGTACCCGATGCCCTGGGCGCCCTGGGCGAGCAGCTCGGCGGCGTATGTCTCCTCGACGTACTGCGAGAGGACCAGGATCGGCAGTTCGGGCATCTCCGCGCGGGCGGCGAGTGCGGCGCGCAGCCCCTCGTCGCGGAAGCTGGGCGGGAGCCGTACGTCGAGCACGGCGGCGTCCGGGCGGTGTTCGAGCAGGGCGGGCAGCACCTCGGGCCCGGTCGCCGCGTCGGCCACCACCTCGTGCCCCGAGCTGGTGAGCAGCAGGATCAGCCCCTCCCTCAGCAACGCGTTGTCCTCTGCGATCACGATCCGCACGGCAGCTCCACTTCGATGTGCGTCGGCCCCCCGGTGGGGCTGTTGATGCGGGTGGTGCCGTCGAGGGCGGCGATCCGTCGCCTGATTCCGACCAGCCCGCTGCCGGCGCGTTCGTCCGCGCCGCCGTGACCATCGTCGCCGATGGTCACCCGCAGGGTGCCGGGGGTCCGGTCGATCCGTACGGTCGCGGCTGTCGCGCCGCTGTGCTTGCTGATGTTGGTGAGGGCCTCGGCGATGACGAAGTAGGCGGCGGCCTCGATCGCGGCCGGCAGCCGTCGCCCGTCCTCCACACCGTCGAGCTCCGCGGTGACGGGCACAGCGACATCGGCGGCCAGCGCCCTTACCGCTCCCGCCAGTCCACGGTCCGTCAGTACGGGCGGATGGATGCCGCGCACCACGTGCCGCAGTTCCGCGAGGGCCGCCTCCGCGCCGTCCTGTGCCTCGTCGAGGCGGATGCGCGCGGCGGCCGGGTCGCGGTCGAGGAGCTGCTTGGCGAGGCCGATGCGCATCGACAGGGCGACGATCCTGGCCTGGGCTCCGTCGTGCAGATCCCGTTCGATGCGTCGCAGTTCGGCGCCGTGCGCCTCGACCGCCCCGGCCCGGCTCTCGGTCAGCTGGGCGATCCGCTCGGCCAGTGCGGTGGACGGCGAGGAGGTGAGCAGGGACCGGGTCCAGCTCGCCGACAGGTCCGCGAGTACGGAGTGCCAGCGCAGCACCCAGCCCCGGCGCGCGGGCAGCGGCGTCCCGTACTCGTCGGCGGCCCGCCGGTCCAGCAGGTGCACTACGGGCAGCGCGGCCCCGTCGACGAGGAGCCCGACCGGCCACAGCACCATCGCGAGGTAGCCGAGGGCATTGCCCATGAGCGCCTGGATCGGCAGCCAGAGCGCGTCGCGCCAGACCGTCGGGTCGGTGAGTACGCGCCGGACCCGCTCGGAGAGTTCGCCGCCGTCCAGCGGCGGATACGGCGTCGGCGTGAACGGCACACCGAGCCGCGCGGCCGCCCGGCGGCGCTCGAACTCCGCGAACCGGCGCAACACTTTGGCCGCCTCGGGCAGGGCGGGCAGTCCGATGATCACGGCGGCGAACATCAGGGTCGCCACCACCAGGAACGTGCCCACATATGCGAGCAGCGCGATCGGAACGCCGATGAACAGATAGCGCGCCGCATCCCACGAACGCCGGATGGCGACCGTCAGCGGGGCGGGAGTGGTGCTCATGACACAGCACGTTACGGGGGTTCACCCGGCACCGGAGTGGAGGCCTCCCCCTGACCGTGGTGGAGCCGGCTGTACCCCCTGTCCGGGAGCGCGCACCCTCGCCCGGACACCCCGTTCTTCATAGCGTTCATGCAGGTCGGAAAGAACGAGGCAGAGAAGGAACGGTGGAGTCGACGGTGGACACGATCACAGCGGTGCGGGCGACCGCGCTGAGTCTGGAGTCGGTGAGCCGACGCCACGGACGGCGTGGTGGCGGCAGCCGGGAGGCGATCGCGCTCGACGCGGTGAGCTGTGCGGTCCCGGCCGGGAGCTTCACCGCGGTGGTGGGCCCCTCGGGATCGGGGAAGAGCACGTTCCTGCAGTGCGCGGCGGGCCTGGACCGTCCGACGGCGGGGACGGTACGGGTCGGGGGCACCGATCTCGGCTCGCTGTCCGAGGCCGCACTGACCCGGTTGCGCCGTGACCGGATCGGCTTCGTCTTCCAGTCGCACGCCCTGAATCTGGTGCCTTCGCTGAACATCGAGGAGAACGTCGTGCTGCCGCTGGTGCTGGCGGGCGCCGATCCGGCGGACGAACGGGTGTTGACGCGCGGCCGGGATCTGCTGGCCCGGGTCGGCCTGGCGGGCCGCGGCGGGCAGGGCCCCGCGACGCTCTCCGGCGGCCAGCAGCAGCGGGTCGCGGTGGCACGGGCGCTGGTGACCGGACCCGATGTGATCTTCGCGGACGAACCGACGGCGTCCCTGGACCCGGAGTCGGCGTCGCTGGTGCTCGGTCTGTTGCGGGACGCGGTACGGATCGACGGCCGTACGGTCGTCATGGTCACCCATGATCCGGTGGCGGCCGGCTGGGCCGACACCGTGCTGACGATGGACGGCGGCCGGCTGCGATGAGCACGAGTACGGGCATGGGCACGAGTACGGACACGCGAAGGCCTCATGCGGATGTGCGGTCCGGGGTGCGGCGGGCATCGGCGTTCCTCGCCCGGCGTTCGCTGAAGACTCATCGCCGGGCCTGGGCCGCGGTGTTCGCGGCGACGACGGCCGCGGCTGCGCTGATCGGCGCGTTCGCTTTCGTCCTCGGTTCACTGCTGCTCGCGCGGCCGCCGGTGGAGCGTCATGCCGGGGCCGACGCGGTGGTGGCGGCCGACCAGAAGGTGACGTACACGGCGAAGCCGTGGGGCAGCGAGCCGCAGACCGCGAAGACGTATCTGTCGGAACGGGTCCGTCTCGACCGCTCCGCGGTGGCGAAGGCGGCCGCCGCGGACGGGGTCGCGAAGGCCGTCGCGGACGATTCGGTCCCGGTGGCCGTGGGCGGCGGGAGCGGTGGTACCGGGGCCGGCGGGGCTTCGGCTGTCGGCCGTTCCTGGGCGTCCGCCGCGCTCACTCCGTACCGGCTGACGGATGGACACGCGCCGAGGACGTCCACCGAGGTGGTCGTCGACAGCGCGCTGGCGGCCGCAGCCGGGAACAAGCCCGGGAGCCATGTGACATTGCAGGTCGACGGGGCTTCTCAGCCGTACACCGTCAGCGGTGTCGCCGACACCGGTCATCGGGGCGCCGCCCCCGCCGTCTTCTTCACCGAGCAGCGGCTGACCGCGCTGGCCGGACACCCGGGCACGGTCGACGCCATCGGTGTCGTCGCCGAGAAGGGCGTGTCGGCCGACGCACTGCGGGTGTCCCTGGACACCGCGCTGCCCGACCGCACACACGGGGACCGCGAAGTCCTGGTCCTCACCGGCTCGGAACGCGGGCAGGCCGAGTACATCGACGCACTCGGCGCACGGGGCGATCTGCTCCCACTGCTCGCCTCCATAGCGGGAACGGTCCTCATGGTGGCGCTCCTGGTGATCGCCACCACCCTCTCCCAGGCGGTCCACCAGCGCTCCGGTGAACTGGCGCTGCTGCGCGCGGTCGGGGCGACGCCCCGGCAGCTCAGGTCGGCAGTCGGCCGCGAGGTGAGCCGGGTGGCATGCGCCGCCGCGGTGCTGGGCGGGACCGGGGCCGTACCGCTGGGGCTGCTGATGCGGTCGTTGCTGACCACGGACCCGCTGCCGCTGCCCGTGCCGGTGTGGCTGCCGTTCGCCGCGGGCGCCACGGCCGCGGTGCTCATCGCGTCGGCGGCCCGTCCGGTGTCGATGCTCGCTGCCAGGTCCATCACCCGGCTGCGGCCCGCCGATGCGCTGGGCGCGGCCAGTGCGCCCGAACCGGGCGAGCCCGGCCGGCTGCGTACGGCCGCAGGAGCGGTGCTGGCCGTCGCGGGTATCGGTTCGGCGGGCGCGGCAACGGCGCAGGGCGGGCAGGCCGCCGCGGTGGCCGCCTCGGGTGCGGCAACCTCGCTGATCATCGCGGTGGCGCTGCTCGGTCCGTGGATCGCCCGGGTGGCGATGCGGGTGCTCGGTACACCGGTACGGCGCGCGGGCGGGGTCTCCGGGTTCCTGGCTGCCAAGTCCGCCGCCGCGCACAATCGGCGACTCGGTGCGGCGATCACCCCGATCGTGCTGGTCGTCGCGTTCGTCTGCGTACAACTGGCGGCCGGCTCGACGCTGGAGCGGGCCTCCGACCGGCAGGCCGCTGCCGCGCTCCGGGCGGACCTCGTGGCGACCGGTCCGGTCGCCGGACTGCCGGCCGATGCGGCGCAGGCAGTGCGCAAGGTTCCCGGGGTGAAGGCGGCGACCGGTCTGCTGCGCTCCAGCGTCGTCCTCGCCCATCGTGAGATGGGCGATCCGAAGCTGGACCGGTTCCCCGTGCTGGGTGTGACGGCGGACCAACTGCCCGGCACGCTCGACCCGCACGTCACGGCGGGCGATCCGGCGGACCTCACCGGCAGGGACACGGTCGCGGTCGGCAAGGACCGGGCCGCCGACCTCGACATCGGCACCGGCGACAGGCTGAAGCTCCGCCTCGGTGACGGTACGGAGGTACGGCTCCGAGTGGTGGCGCTCTACGAACGGGCCCTGGGACTCGGCGAGTTCATGCTGCCGCGCGAGGCCCTGGCCGGGCATGTCTCGGCACCGCGCGACCAGCAGATCCTGATCCGCTCAAAGGACGGCGGGTCGGCCTCGGCCGTACGGCGCGCCCTCTCCCCGTACCCGGGTGTGCAGGTCCGCACCGCGACGGCGGACGACGTACGGATCGCCCCGCCGTCGTCGGACCAGGACAACGCCCTGATCATCATCGGTGTCGGGGTGATCGGCGGCTTCGCCCTGCTCGCGGTGATCAGCACGCTGTCCCTGATCACGGTGGGCCGCCGCCCGGAATTCCGCCTGCTGCGGATGGTCGGCGCGGGCCGCCGCCAGGTGAGGCGGACGCTGGTCCTGGAGACGGGACTGGTGGCGGTGGCGGGCCTGGCGATCGGCACACTGGTCGCGGCGGTGCCGCTGGTGGCGTTCGCGGTGTCGACAACCGGTTCGGTTCCTTATCTGCCGCCGGTGCAGTACGGGGCGCTGGCACTGGCCGTGACGGTGGCGGCGGGTGCGGGGGCGATGTGGCCGGGCTCGTCCGGCGGCCGCTTGGTCCTGGGGCGCCGAGTCTGAGCCCGCCCGGCGGAAGAGGTCGACGCCCGCCGCCGACGCGCGTCACCGGAGGCGGACATCCCCGCCCCCTCGGCGCGTGTCACCGCGAGGCCGGCAGCGGCAGCGCCGCCTCCCGTACCGCCGCCGTGGCCAGCGCATCGAGCACCGGCGCGATCAGCGGATGCCCCTCCGCGCCGTGCCGCACCGCGGCGAACACGCGGCGGGTCGGCGCGCTGCCCTCCACCGGCCGCACCACCACCCCCGTGAGGTCCATCCCCCGCAACGCCGACCGCGGCACCAGCGCCACCCCGGCACCCGCGCCGGCCAGCGCGACCACCGCGCGGAAGTCGTCCGAGGAGTGCTCCAGCCTCGGCTGGAACCCGGCGAACTCGCAGGCCAGGACCACGACGTCATGACACGGGTTGCCGGGGTACGGACCGATCCACGGGTCCTTCTCCAGGTCGGCGACCGCCACCTGTTCCCGGCAGGCCAGCCGATGCCCCACCGGCAGCACCGCGTCGAACGGCTCCGAGTACAGCGGCACCCGGGTCAGCCGCCGGTCGTCCTCGCCCGGCGCACCCCGGTACTCGACGGCGACCGCGACATCGACCTGCCGGTCGAGCACCATCGGCACGCTCGCATCGCCCTCGGCGTCCTGGACACGGACCCGGATGCCGGGCGCGGTGAGCGTCAGTTCGGCTATCGCGGGGGCGAGGACCAGGCCGATGCCGGTGGCGAACGCGGCGACCGTGACCGTACCGGCGTCCCCGGCGCTGTACGCGGCGAGCTCGGCCTCCGCCCGTTCCAGCTGGGCGAGGACCGCGTTGGTGTGGGTCAGCAGGATCTCGCCGGCGGCGGTGAGCCGGACGCCGCGCGCACTGCGATCGACCAGCCGGTGCCCGGTCTCCTGCTCCAGCGCGGCGAGCTGCTGGGAGACCGCGGAGGGGGTGAGATACAGCGCGGCGGCTGCGGCAGTCACCGTGCGGTGGTCCGCCACCGCACGGAGAATGCGCAGCCGCCGTGCATCGATCATGTGCCCCATTGTCCCAGGTCACGGAGGGAACCCTGCCGCCCGGGTGAGGCTCCCGGGTGGGACTGTCCGATGGGGATGCCGGACAAAACCCGGGACGGCACCCCGTACGGGGCGCTACTCCCCCAGTGCGGCCCGCGCGTCGACGAACGCGTCCACGGCGCGGTTCACATCCGCCGTGGAGTGCGCGGCGGAGAGCTGGACGCGGATACGGGCCGCGCCCTGCGGGACTACCGGGTAGGAGAACCCGATCACGTACACACCGCGCTCCAGGAGCAGCTCCGCCATCCGGCCTGCCTTCGCCGCGTCCCCGATCATGACGGGGGCGATGGCGTGGTCGCCGGGCAGGACGTCGAAGCCTTCCTCGGTCATCCGGGTACGGAAGAGCGCGGTGTTGGCATTGAGCTGCTCGCGCAGGTCGCCTGCGGCCTCCAGCAGGTCCAGGACCTTGAGCGAGGCCGCCGCGATGACCGGGGCGAGCGAGTTGGAGAAGAGGTACGGGCGGGAGCGCTGGCGCAGCAGCGCGACGATCTCGGCGCGGGCCGCGACATAACCGCCGGACGCACCGCCGAGCGCCTTGCCGAGGGTGCCGGTGATGATGTCGACGCGGTCCATCACATCGTGCAGCTCGGGCGTTCCGCGGCCGCCGGGGCCGACGAAGCCGACGGCGTGCGAGTCGTCGACCATGACCATGGCGTCGTAGCGCTCGGCCAGGTCGCAGATCTCGCGCAGCGGGGCGACATACCCGTCCATGGAGAAGACGCCGTCGGTGACGACGAGTCGGCGCCGGGCCCCGGACGCCTCCTTCAGCTGCGTCTCCAGGTCGGCCATGTCGCGGTTGGCGTAGCGGAAGCGCTTGGCCTTGGAGAGGCGGATGCCGTCGATGATGGAGGCGTGGTTGAGGGCGTCGGAGATGACCGCGTCCTCCGGGCCGAGGACGGTCTCGAAGACGCCGCCGTTGGCGTCGAAGCAGGAGGAGTAGAGGATCGTGTCCTCCTGGCCGAGGAACGTGGAGAGCCGCTGCTCCAGCTCCTTGTGGACCTCCTGGGTGCCGCAGATGAAGCGGACCGAGGCCATGCCGTAGCCCCAGCGGTCCAGCGCGTCGTGGGCGGCGGCGATCACGTCGGGGTGGTCGGCGAGGCCCAGGTAGTTGTTGGCGCAGAAATTGAGCACCTCACCGGGGCGGCCGCCCGCGGTGACGGCGACGGTCGCGGACTGCGGGGTGCCGATCACGCGCTCGGGCTTGTGCAGTCCGGCGGCCTCGATCTCGTCGAGGGTGGTGCGCATGTCGTCGCGTACGGAGTCGAACATGAGGGGTGTCTCCCAGCTGTCTACGAGGGCGTCGGGTCAGGAGGTCCAGTCGAGGATGACCTTGCCGCCGCGGCCGCTCGCCGCGTCGTCGAAGGCTGCTTCGAAGTCTCGGTAGCCGTACCGGCCGGTGATCACGGGGGCGAGGTCGAGGCCACCCTCCAGCAGTACGGACATGGCGTACCAGGTCTCGTACATCTCGCGGCCGTAGATGCCCTTGATGGTGATCATCGAGGTGACGATGCGGGACCAGTCGACGGCGAACTCCTCGGACGGCAGTCCGAGCATGGCGATCCGGCCGCCGTGCGTCATGTTCGCGATCATTTCGCGCATCGCCTCGGGCCGGCCGGACATCTCCAGGCCGATGTCGAAGCCCTCGCGCAGTGAGAGGCGCTTCTGCCCTTCGGCGATGGTCTCCTCGGCGACGTTGAGGGCGAGGCTGACGCCGACCTTCCTGGCCAGTTCCAGGCGGGCCTCGCTGACGTCGGTGATCACGACGTTGCGGGCGCCCGCGTGCTTGGCGACGGCCGCAGCCATGATGCCGATCGGTCCGGCGCCGGTGATCAGGACGTCCTCGCCGACCAGCGGGAACGACAGCGCGGTGTGCACGGCATTGCCGAACGGGTCGAAGATCGCGGCGATGTCGAGGTCGACGGGGACCCGGTGCACCCAGACATTGGACGCGGGCAGGGCGACGTACTCGGCGAACGCCCCGTCCCGGCCGACGCCGAGCCCGAGCGTGGAGCGGCACAGGTGGCGGCGGCCCGCCAGACAGTTGCGGCACTTCCCGCACACGAGGTGGCCCTCGCCGCTGACCAGGTCACCGATGTTGATGTCGACGACATCGGCGCCGATCTCCGCGATTTCACCGACGAACTCGTGGCCGAGGACGAGCGGGGTCTTCACGGCCTGCTGCGCCCAGCCGTCATAGTTCCGGATGTGCAGATCGGTGCCGCAGATGCCGGTACGGAGCACCTTGATCAGTACGTCCGAGGGGCCGATCTCCGGCTCGGGCACGTCCATCAGCCAGAGTCCCGGCTCGGCCTTCTGCTTCACGAGTGCCTTCACGGCTGCGGCTCCCTGCGCTGGTACGGCGTTGAGTACCCCGGGCCGGGGCAGCCTTGAGGAAGCCTGCGGCCCGGGGAAGAAAAGAGGGACGGCATGGCAGCACGCGTCGATCGGCTGCCGCGCACCATCCTCTGCCGTCACGGAGAAATCTGCCGCACCCCGCGCCACAGGTCCATCGAGGTTTTCTTAAGCGCGCCCGCAGTTCCGCTTCATGCCTTTCCGCAGCTCCGCCTCATACCGTTCCCCGGCTCCGCTTCACACCTTTCCGTACGGCCCCGGGAAGCGCGCCCGACCGTCATCGACCCGGTGGAGAAACATCCCCGTCTCCCCGTTACCGCATCGTTCGGTGATCGCGGGCTCGGCGTGGGCAGCGCTCGGGAGAACTGTTGCGGCATCAAGGCGTTCCGACGGCCGACGTCTTTTCCGCGGCTTCAGGGTGTGTCTGCCCGGCGTGCTGATGACGCTGTGCCCAGCGGACGGCAAGTGGTGCTGCCAGGCCCGTCAGGGTGAACAACGCTCCTACGACGTACCACCCGGGGCGGCCCCAGGTGATGCAGAGCGAGATGAGCAGGCTCGGCCCCAGGGCTTCGGCCAGGCCGGCGCCCAGACCGAACACGCCCAGGTACTGGCCGGTGGCATGTTGCGGGGCGAGAGCGAACGACACCTCGAAGCCTCCGGCGGAGTGCCAGAGCTCGCCGACCGTGTGGATCACCACCGCGGTCATGAGCAGCGTGGCGGAAGCCCACGTCGGTATCCCTGCGGACAGCGAGATCAGCGAGCAGGAGACCAGGAAGGCCACTCCTGATCGCCGGTAGGCGTTTCCGCAAGCCGCAGGGGAATCGATGGCGCGGCTGACCCGTACCTGAAATGCGATGACGATGACGGTGTTGATGAGCATGGTGCCCGAGATGAGCCAGCGCGGGGCGGTGGTGGCCGCGACCAGCCAGAGCGGAATGGCCACGGTGAGCACCTTGAACTGGATGGCCATGACGCCGTCGAGTGCGGTGATCAGTAGGTAGGGGCGGTCCCGTAGGGCGATCCAGCGAGGGCCGTTGACGACGGGCCCGGGCGCGACCGGCGGCAGGAAGACCAGGACGGCCGCGGAAGCCGCGATGGAGATCGCGGTGCCGAGGACGAGGAGCTGGTAGGCGGTGTGGGTGCCCACCTGGACGGCCCAGCCCGCCAGTAGGGCACCGAGAGAGATGCCGATATTGGTCACGGCACGGAGATGGGCACGGAATTCCTGCGGCCGGTCCCCGCCGTAACGCCTGATGATCGGACTGCGTGCAGCCAGTCCGGCCGCCTGAGCACCGATGGCTGTACATACCGCGAGGACGAACGGCCAGAAGCTGTCCACCAGCAGGAAACCGGCTGTTGCCGCCGCTCGGACGACAAGGGTGGTCGCATAGACACCGCGTGCTCCGCGTGTGTCCGCGAGGCGGCCGATGGCGATGCCCACGGCGAGCGAGACGAATCCGGCGATGCCGAGCCCGAGCCCCACCTGTGTTGCCGGAAGGTGAACCGCCTCGGTGAAGTACAGCACCCCGGCGGTCAGATAGAGGCCGCTGCCGACGGTGTTGACGAAGTTCGATGCCGCGATGGTGCGTTGGGGTCCGGCGTCCGGCAGCAGACGAGGCATGACGTGGCTCCGCATCCAGGGCAGGCAGTAAGGACCGGACAAGCTTGCTGCACATTACTTGCACTGGCAAGAGAGGCGGAGGTGGAGCGCGGCACGGTACCGAGCCCGACGTGGTGGTCGTGCCTGCGGTGGCCGACCCCGCCGGCGCCTACGAGGCACGGCTGCGGCAGTGGATCGTGGAGCGGCACCGCAGGGGCGCGCGTGTTCTGGGGGTGTGCGCGGGCTCGGAGCCGCTCGGCGCCGTCGGTCAGCGTTACATGCCGGACAGTGGTTCTCCCCGATGCTCGCCCTGGCATCCGGACGCGGTCGGGAGCTGCAGGAGTTGGTGAAGCAGAGTTGCCCGCTTCCGGAACTGCGCGTGGAAAAGCCGCGGTTGGGCCCCACGTTTCACGAGTGCGGCATCTGGCGGGCGGACGTCCTGGACCGGATCCCGCTGTACCGGGACGACGCCCACTTGACCGATGTCGCTGCCGCGTTCCACTCCTATGCGGTCGAGGTCGACTTGAAGGCCGCCATCAACAAGTACGGCCTGCCCGCCCACTCGTCCCACCGAAGGAGCCGGGGCGCGCCTCTGCGCGGGATGCCCACGAACCCGTATGAGTACGAGTACGGATGGACGCCGCCAACTCCCTTACGACAATTGCCACATGACTGTGAAGTGGGCACCGGCCTCCGCATCTGCCATGCGTGACGCCGTCAAACGCCTCCTCGGCTTCCTCTCCCTCCTCCTCGTCCTCACCCTCTCCGCCTGCTCTTCCCAAAACCGCGCCACGAGCCCGAAGGAGGTACGCGACCTTGCGGACAGCACGCAGGCTCAACAGTCACGGAAGGCGGCCGAGGAGCATCTTCGGAACATCGTGCACGCTTACGACAAGAACACCGCCCTCACCCTTGGCCTGGTCACGGTGAACGACATGTGTATCGGGGGAGCAGCGAAAGAGTGGTTCTTCCCGACCGGTGATGACCAGTACAAGATCCGCTGCGCCATGCGCGTCACCGCCTATTACGGAGCCGACCCGCATCGGATCGGTGACGTCCTGGACGGCATCTTCACCGCAGGCGACCGTGACTCCCTCGCCGGAGCCCCCGGGGGGACGATCCCGTTCAACCACGACTACTACCGCAGACACCTCGTCGACTACTACCGGGGCCACGGCCCGAACCCGACGGGCCCTCACACGCAAGAACCGGCCCAGGTGTTCGACCCTTCGCAGACCTTGTCATGGGACACCGTGCGCAGCAGCCGGAAGAAGCTGGTCGAGGAGCAGGATCCGTGCGTGAAGAGTGAGCCACCTGTCACACGGTGCCTGCATGAGCCGACATCGAAGACAGTGGCGGACATCCGTAAACAGTACGGAACCGTATTCAAACTGGAAATATCAGCGGCCAACTATTACCAAGTGTCCAAGGACGGCAAAATTATCCAAACATTTGAATAAGCCCGCAATTTCAGCTTGCATTGACAGACCAGTGGAGCCGGTGGAGTTCATCCTGCCTCGATCGCGTACCGGCGAACCGGCGAGCGGGTGCCATCGGGCTTCGAGGGGGCCCGGGATGACCACTTGGTACACGAAAGCATGACATACCGCCATGACAGCCACTTAACACCCCCGGCGTCGTTGCTTTGTGTGATCCCGCATGGGGTCGGGAATGAGAGAAGGCTGTTTCATGCGGTTTGCAACAACGCCGGGGCGACGCGTCCTGACAACTCTGGCCCTCGCAGCAGCTGCTGTGGCCACAGCATCCACCACAAGCGCGTCGGGCGCAGGCCTGCAGAACGAGACCTTTCAGATCCAGACTTTCGTCCAAAAGTGCCTTGACGTGAGTGAGCAGAGCCCGGCGGACGACACCCCGATCATCCAGTACGGGTGCGCCGGCACGGCCAACCAGCAATTCAGGATCAGGAACGTCGGCAACGGAGAGTTCGAGATCCGGACCTTCGCCGACAAGTGCCTCGACGTGAGTGAGCAGAACCCGGCGGACGACACCCCGATCATCCAGTACGGGTGCGCCGGCACGGCCAACCAGCAATTCAGGATCAGGAACGTCGGCAACGGAGAGTTCGAGATCCGGACCTTCGCCGACAAGTGCCTCGACGTGAAGGGGCAGAGCCCGGCGGACGACACCCCGGTCGTTCAGTACGAGTGCGCCGGCACGGATAACCAGCGGTTCAGGATCGTTGCCTGACCCGGCTGCCGGACAGAACGCGGCGGGGCCACGACCGGGCCCCGCCGCTTCGCACGTCCATCGACTACGAGTGGCCCGGAAAAGGCCCTCAAGCGCAGCGAGTCTGACGCCAGGTATCCCGTCATCGTGGTGTTCGCCGTTGGTCTCCAAGCGGCTCGTCCGCCTGACCACATGAGGAACGGTCCAAGTTTCAGGAGCTCCGCAAGAATTCCCTGATATGCAGGGCGAGTTGTTGTGGCTGGTCCTCGGGAATGAGTGTGTAGCTGTCGGCGATCTCCACGAGTTCGCCCCTGGGCAGCATCTCGGCGAGCCTGCGCCCATGCTCGGGCGGCATGACCTTGTCCTCGGTCGCCCAGGCCACCAGCGCCGGGCGGTCGAAGTCACGCAACTTCTCGGCCCACCGCAGGAGTTCGCTCTTGGACGGCACGCCAAGGACATACTTCTGCAGATCCCGCCGGATCTCCTTCGACGTCCACAGCGGTCGGAACCACGCGTCCATCACCTCGTGCGGCACCGGACGCTTGCTCATCCACCCCCAGGTCATGGGCAGCCGCCGCATCGGCTTCGCCTTCAGCAGGGAGAAGGCCAATTTCAGCCCGCCGGGCAGTTTCGCGGAGGTGTGGAGATTGCTCCCGGGCAGCCCCGGCGGAAAGTTGTCGAACGCCTCGCAGGACGTGATGACAAGCCTTCCGATCCGCTGATCCCGCCCGTCGGCAACGAGAGCCTGCGCCCCGCCCCAGTCACTCATCACGAGGATGACATCGGCGAGATCGAGCGCATCGAGGAACTCCGCGACCAGCCTGGCCACCCCGAGGACCGACAGGTCCGCGTCCGGCTTCATGGGCCGACGGTGGCCACCGAGTGGCAAGGTCGGTACAACACATCGGTAATCGGAGCTCAGATCGGCGACGACATGCCGCCAGAGTGAGCCGTCCATGGCCACGCCGTGCAGCAGGACGACGACGGGGCCGTCACCACCGGTGTCCTGGTACTCCACCGGGCCTGCGGACAGCTGGACCTCGGACACTTGCGGTGCCGGCGATGTGCAGGGCTGTTCGGTCACGCCGTGTGCACTCTCCTCGATTCGCGACGGACAGGGTCGTGCGCTGCCCCGAACCTATGCCGGTGGCGCACGCCAAAGCACCACATCCTCGACCTTGCTGAGGAGCGCGCGTGCTATCGGATCGGGCGGGACGGTGGGCTGGATTCGGGCGTATGCATGACGAGATATCACAATGGGACAGAGAGGGATCACGAAATGTGATGTCATCGGGCCCTGTCGGGTGGCGGACCGATCACGCGCCTGACGCCGTGGCCTGCTCCGTCCAGGCTTGAGCGCCGCCTTCAGCGTGTCGTGTCGATGGCGAGGGGGATTTCTCGTGTCGGTGTCCGTAGCGGACCCGCCCGTCGGCTTTCCGCTTCCGGAACAGGACTTCGTCCTGGCTTCCGGGTCGTGGGACCTGCCTGAACCGTACGAGCTCTGGACTCTGGTCGTAGCCGCTCTTGCCGCAGCCGTCCACTTCACCAACTTCGGTGACCTCACCGGCACCACATCGATCCTGGCCCTTGCCGGCGCGGTCGTCGCGATCGTCGCGGTCGGTTCCGGGATCGGCCTGTGGCTGACGCGGAGCAGCGAATCCGCCCAGGGCAGTGCCGACTGGGGCGTTTTGCACAAGGCTGTGTTCCGACAGGTCAGGGCCGGATGCGGTGGTTCTGGCCACGCGGTCGGGGCGAAGTTGTGCATGTGGACGACAGCCTGGACCGCGTGTAGGCCGTCGCCCCGTTGTCGGCAGTCGCGGAGGATCTTGTAGTTCTTCATGCGGGCGAAGGCGTGCTCGACGCGGGCTCCCACCCGGCATGCGGTTGCCGGCGAGCACCCCAGCAGTGGTGCAAATTGCCGCACTGTGAGGTTCGTTGGCCCACCATCGGCACCTGTCCGAACCCCCGGGCCCGCAGGTGCCGCTGCGACTTCTGCGGCGTCAGGCCAGGGACGCGGCGCGGGTGGGGTCGATGGCGAACTGAAGAGGCTGGTCCCCTGTGAAGCGGCGGAGTTCGTCGAGCACAAGCTGTCCGAGACGGTGACGTTCGGCCCCGAGGGCACCGCCGAGGTGGGGTGTCAGGACAACATTGGGAAGGGTGAAGAGTGGCGAGTCACGGGCCGGAGGCTCCGGGTGTGTGACATCGAGTACAGCGGTGAGGTCGGGTCTGGCACGCAGGACCTCCACTGCGGCTCGCTCGTCGATGAGCGCGCCACGCGCGGTGTTGATCAGCGTCACGCCCGGCCCCAGGGAGTTCAACAGCCGTGCCCCGATCGTGCCGCGGGTCTCAGGCAGGAGGGGTGCGTGAAGACTGACGACGTGGCAGGTGGCAAAGAGCTCCTCGATGCCGACGAGCCGGACGCCTGTCCGCCGGGCGGTGTCGGCGGAGGCGATGGGGTCCGTGGCGAGGATCTCGATGTCGAAGCGGCTGAGGTGAGCCGCAACGAGGCGACCGATGTGCCCGAGCCCCATCAAGCCCACGCGTGACCGGTAGGCACCCGGGACCTTGGGATTGTGAGGAAAGCGACGGCTGCTCGCCATCTCCCGGGTGATGCGGTGTACCTGCTTCAGCCCGAGGAGGACCTGGGCGAGAGTGAACTCCGCCACCGGAACGGCGTTGGCCGCGGCCGCGGAGACGATCGGAATACCGCGTGCCCAGAAGGCGGGCGTGGTCAGGTGCCGTACGGAGCCCGCCGCGACGAGGACGGCCTGCAGCTGAGGGGCATGCGACAAGAAGGCGGCATCGAGGACGGGCGCGCCCCAGCCCGTGAGCAGGACGTCGGTCCGCCCCAACACGTCGGGATCCTCATCGAGCTGCTGCCGCGTGAGAGGTGGACCCTGCCGGTGCACGAGCCGGTCGATTTCGGCCAGGACCTCGCGGGGATAGACGTCTGCCCTGCGTTCTTCCTCCATGACCAGCAGTGCTGTCGGTCTGGGTGCCGGCTCGTTCATATCGGTTGCGCTCCTCAGCTCTTTCACTGACAGGACGTCAGTGAATCGACTCGCGGCCCCTGGTCGGGCGTGTGGGGAAATGTCTGACCGGATGTCGAAGATTGGCGTGCCTTGTTCAGCGCCCCGACAACACACTGCAACACGATACATCGGATGACTGAAAAACCCTCAAGTGAAGCTCGGCCGCCCGGTGTTCACCGCCCCGGCGACCGTCACGATCGTGCACAATGTTGGGCGTTCGGCGCCTCGCGCGACTGAACTGCCGTTCTTTCAGGTATTACTTCGGGGCACCACACCCCTCGCGGCGGCGTCGAACTGTGGGGGTGGCGCACGGAGGCGCATCTGCGCAGATCTCGCGAGCCACCGCAAGGTTTTTGTATTCATCGGACTATTGACCGCCGATTCACTCCCCCGTTAGCGTCCCCAGTAAGCGCTTTCCAGGCCAACTGTGATGCGGGAAACGGGAGTTGTCATGCAGAGATCGCGGTGGGTCGGTGCGGGTTTCCTCGCTTCGGCACTGGTCCTCACCAGCTGTACATCCGGGCCTGCGGGAGTGGACGCCAAGCAGGACCCCAAGGCACCGCTCGAGTTATGGACCAGGACCACACCGGGCGGACCGGGAGAGCAGGGCACGCTCAGAGTCGCTGCCGCTTTCGAGAAGGCCACGGGCTACAAAGTCAAGGTCACGGCCATCTTCGACGACTTCGAGACCAAGCTGCAGCAGCGGGCCGCTCAGAAGAACCTCCCCGACATCGTCATGAACGATGTGACGCAGCTCGGCGCCATGCACAGCCAAGGCCTGCTCCGGGAGATCGACCTGGACAAGGTCAAGAGCAGTAGGCAGACCGTCGGCCAGGCGCTGGACTCCGGCAAGAGCGTGGACGGCAAGCAGTTCGGCCTGCCGTACTCGGCGCAGGCGTCCGCGCTGCTCATCCGCAAGGACTGGCGGGAGAAACTGAAGCTCCAGGTCCCGCAGAACTGGGACGACTTCGCCGCGATGGCCGAAGCCTTCACCACCAGGGACCCCGACGGTGACGGCAAGAAGAACACCTTCGGCCTCGCCGCTCCCCTGTCCACCAAGCGCGGATACGCCTCCTGGTACTTCTCCAACTTCCTCTGGGCCGCGGGCGGAGACTTCATCACCGAGACCAAGGACGGCAAGTACAAGCCCGCGATGACCACGAAGCAATCGGTCGAGGCCGTGCAGTGGTTCCGCGGCCTCGGCTGCAAGGACAAGGTCATCCAGCCCGGTGCCGTGACCATGGACACCCCGCCCACGAATGAGACGTTCGAGGCGGGCCGGACCGGCATGTTCGTCGTCGGCCCGTACCTCATGCCTCGCTTCGACGAGACCCTCGGCAAGGACAAGTACGAGGTCGTGCCGATGCCCAAGGGTCCGAAGGACGCCACCGTGCTTGCCGAGGGTGGCTCCCTCTACCTGATGGCGGGCTCCAAGAACCGGGCGGGCCAGGACGCCTTCGCCGACTTCGCCATCTCCACCGAGGGCCAGAAGACCGGGATGCAGGGCGACACCGGCTTCACCGTGCAACTGCCTGTCAACAAGACGCTGGACATCTCCAAGGTCCGCCCCGACCCCCGCTGGACGACCTATGCCCAGGTGTACCAGAACTCTGGGCGGTACGCACCGTCCATCCCGAACTGGACCCCGGTACGGCAGACGACCGCGGAGACCATCAACGCACTGATAGCCGACTGCGACCTGGACATCGAGACCAAGTTGGGTGAGCTCGACAATCAGCTCGCCGACATGCTCGAGGAACAGGGAATCGCCGCGTCATGATTCTCGACCAGGCGAATCCGGCCGTCCCCTCGGCGGCCGGCCCCGCCACCCGGACATCGGTCCGACCGGCCGGCGGGGCCGGCGCCGACCGCCGCAGGCGCAACCGCCGGGCGGGCCGGTGGTGGACGCCGTGGCTGTTCCTGGCCCCGGCACTGCTCCTCTTCCTGTACTTCAAGTTCATCCCCATGGCCAGCGCGCTGACCATGTCCTTCCAGGACGTCCAGCCCTACCTCGGAAACAAGTGGGTCGGCACCGAGAACTACTCCACGGTGCTCCACTCCGACGGCTTCCGCGAGGCCGCGTGGCACACCGTCGTCCTCGCCGCCGGGCAGACAGCCGGCTCGATGGCTCTCGGCCTGGTACTCGCGCTGCTGATGGAAGGACAGAGCCGCCGACTGCGATTCGTGCGTTCCGCGGCCTTCCTGCCGGTAGTGGTGCCGATCGCCGTCGTCGCCGAGCTGTGGCGGATCATGTATCACCCGACCGGGGACGGAATGCTCAACTCCGTCCTCGGCCTGGTGGGGCTCGGCCCCTCGGGATTCATCAACGACCCCGACACGTCGATGGCCTCCATCATGCTCACCGGCATCTGGCGGGGCGCCCCGTACGACATGATGATCTTCCTCGCCGGGCTTACGAGTGTGGACCGCGGTCTGTACGAGGCCGCGAAGGTCGACGGTGCCTCCAGGCTGCAGCGGGTGTGGCATGTGACGGTGCCCGGACTGCGGTCGGTGTTCTCGATCCTGTTCATCCTCGCCGCGATCCGCGGACTGCGCGTGTTCACCGAGGTGTTCCTGCTCACCAACGGCGGGCCCGACGGCTCCACCGAGGTCGTGATGACCCTGATCTACAAGCTCGGGCTGGAGCAGAACCGACTCGGCGTCGGCGCGGCGGGAGCAGTCCTGCTGTTCATCGCGACGCTGATCCTGACAGTCGTCGTCCACCTGTTGCGACGGAGGGAGAGCAAATGAACGCGCCGACCGAGACCGCGCTGGGCCTGGCGGAGAGCAGGAGCCCGGGCGGGCGGATCCTGAAGGCCGTCACCTACCTGCTGGTCCTGATCGTCTTCGCCGGGCCCCTGATGGCCCTGCTGGTCAGCGCCTTCAGCCAGGTCAAGGACCCGACACAGCTAAGTGTCATCCCCTCGGGCCCCACTCTGGACAACTTCAGGATCGCCTTCGACCAGGGCGTGCTCGCGTACCTGCTGAATTCGTTCTTCGTGGTCGGCTTCGGACTGCTGCTCCAGGTGGCCGTCTCCGTCCTGGCCGGATACGCGCTGGCCAGGAAGGTCTTCCCCGGGATGACGCTGGTGCTTGTCGCCATCCTGGCAACGCTGATGCTGCCCGAGGAGATCCTGGCCCTCCCGCTGTCCTTGATCCTCGCCGATCTGCCGATCGTCCACTTCAACCTCATCGGCACCCTGGCCGGAATGATCGTCCCGTTGGGAGCCTGGGGATTCTCCATCCTGGTGATGACCGAGTTCATGAAGGACGTGCCCCGGGAACTCGAAGAGGCCGCCCGTATCGACGGTGCGGGCGACCTGCGCATCTTCGCCCAGATCATCCTGCCGATGTGCAAGCCCGCGCTCGGGGTCATCGGAGTCTTCGGTTTCACCATGATCTGGGACCAGTACCTGCTGCCCCTCCTCGTCTCCACCGACTCCTCCTCCTACACACTCCCCCTGGCGCTGCGAACCCTGCGGATCGACCCCGCCGTCACCCCCGGAGTGGTGATGGCCGCCTCTCTGCTGGCCCTGCTTCCCTCCGTGATCGTCTTCCTGTTCTTCCAGCGCTCCTTCGTCCACGGTCTGTCCTCCGGCGCCCTGAAGGGCTGACCCCCCGGCAAGCTGTCTGCCCTTCAGGACCCCGGTCCCGGAGTGGAACTGCACCGCGACGCGCTCGTCCGCCCGAGCGGTGCCCGGCCTGCGGGCCGACGCCGCGGCGACGACACCGCCCACCCGGCACGTGGCGCCTCGTCGGCCGGCTGCGGCGCGGACATCCGTCAGCCGGTCCGAATCCCGCCCGCGCCCGCCATATCCCGAACCACACCGCACAACCAGCCCTCCGGTCGCGCCGACCGGAACGCCGACAGCGCACCGAACGCGTCACCGGACGCCGACGACAAGGAGCGATGCCCCCATGACCCCGAACACTGACATCTCATCGGCGTGTCCGTCCGCGCCCGCCGCGCCCCCGGATCCTGCAATGACCCCGGAGACGACCTGGTTCACCACTGACCGGTTCGGCATGTTCGTCCACTGGGGCCTGTACTCCCTCGCCGCACGGCACGAGTGGGTCAAGAACCGGGAGAAGCTCACCGACGAGCAATACCAGGTCTACTTCGACCACTTCGATCCCGACCGCTACGACCCGGCCCAGTGGGCCAAGGAGGCCAGAGCGGCGGGCATGCGGTACCTCGTCCTGACCACCAAGCACCACGACGGCTTCTGCCTGTGGGACAGCGCCCTCACCGACTACAAGGTCACCAACACCCCGCACGGCCGCGACCTCGTCGGACCGTTCGTCGAGGCGTGCCGCGCCGAAGGGCTCAAGGTCGGCCTCTACTACTCCTTGATCGACTGGCACCACCCGTCCTTTCCCGTGGACGGCACCCATCCGCAGCGTGACGACGAGGAGTTCAAGGCCGCGACCGCCGACCGCGACATCCGCGACTACCAGCGCTATCTGCACGGCCAGGTCCGTGAACTGCTCACGTCCTTCGGACGCGTCGACTACCTGTTCTTCGACTTCTCGTACGCGGGCCGCAGTTGGTGGGGCGGCAAGGGCCCGGACGACTGGGATTCCCGGAAGCTTCTGGCGACGATCCGCGAACTCCAGCCGCACGTTCTCGTCAATGACAGGACCGGCCTTCCCGGCGACTTCGTCACCCCCGAGCAGTACCAGCCCGCCGGCCCCATGACCAAGGACGGGCGGCCTGTCCTGTGGGAGGCGTGCCAGACGCTGAACGGAAGCTGGGGATACGACCGGGACAACCTCGACTACAAGAGTGCCGACCTGCTGATCCGCATGCTCGTCGACGGGGTGTCCAAGGGCGGCAACCTGCTGCTCAACGTCGGCCCCACCGGTCGCGGCGACCTCGACCCGCGCGCCGTCGCCGTCCTCGGGCAAATCGGCAGGTGGATGGACCTGCACGAGCGGTCGGTCCGCGGCTGCGGCCCGTCCCCGTACACCGCCCCCACCGAGTGCCGGTACACCCAGCGCGGCGACCGGCTCTACGTCCACCTGTTCGCCTGGCCGTTGCGCCATCTGCACCTGCCGGGACTCGCCGGCCGGGTGCGCTACGCCCAGTTGCTGAACGACGCGTCCGAGATCACCCAGGTCCATATCGACCCTGACCGGCCCGCGCTCAATACCGAGATGGGCGGGCAGCCCGCCGGAACGCTCACGCTCCAGGTCCCCGTCCAGCGCCCCGACACCCCCGTGCCCGTCATCGAGCTGTACCTGGACACTCCGGCCGACCGGGCCGACGGCTGAGGCAGATCCCGGCCCCGATCCACCACCACACTCACGGAGGCATCATGCAACGCCGCACGTTCCTCATGGGTACCGCGGCAGGGGCGGCGCTGGTCGCCGTCCCCACCGGCGGTCTCCTGACCGCAAGCGCGACGGCGGCCACGGCCTCCGTCGGCTCACTGGACGAGCTCCAGGCCGCGATCGACCATGCACGACCCGGTGACCGGATCGTCGTCGCCGACGGCAGATACACCGTGCCGTCGGACAGGCCCGTCATCATCCGGAACAAGCAGGGCACCGGGCGCGCGCCCGTGACCGTCGTCGCCCAGTCCCGCGGCGGCGTCGTCTTCGACGGCGCCCACAGCTTCGTCTTCGACCGGTCCAGCCACATCACCGTCAGCGGCTTCTCCTTCCGTCAGAGCAGCACCTTGGAGATCCCCGAGACCTGCTCGCACATCAGGCTCACCCGCAACGACTTCCAGCTCGCTGACATCGAGGGCGTGCACTGGGTGATGGTGCGTGCGGACGACAGCTCGGTCGACCACAACCACTTCCACGGCAAGAGCACGCTCGGCATCTACCTCGGTGTCGAGGGCGCGGGCACGGAGGAGATGGCCCAGCGTGTCCACGTGTACCGGAACTACTTCTCCGACCACAGCTTCGCCGGGTCCAACGGCGGTGAACCGATCCGGCTCGGCGTCAGCCCCCGGGCGCTGTCCAGCGCCCACGCGGTCGTGGAGTACAACCTGTTCGAGCACGCCAACGGTGACCCGGAGGCCATTTCCGTCAAGAGCTCGGACAACGTCATCCGGTACAACACCATCCGCGCGAGCCTCGGCGGGATCGTCCTGCGGCACGGCAACCGCAACCGGGTGGAGGGCAACCATCTCATCGCCGGCACCGAAGGTCTGCGGATCTACGGCAACGACCACCTGATCGTCAACAACTACCTCGCCGACCTGTCCGGGCGGGCCCTGGTGATCGGCAGCGGTTCGGCCCGCGACCATCTGCCCGGCGAAACGCCCGACGAGCGCCGCGGCAACGACGCACCCGACCGGGTCGTCATCGCGTACAACACCCTTGTGAACAACCACGACACGCTCTCCGGGGAGAGCCAGCGTCCGCACGAGCCGCGGGACGTGACCGTCGCCGACAACCTGCTCGTCGCGGACTCGGGCGAGCTGGTCGCGATGGCGAACACCGTCCGGTTCACCTGGTCGGGCAACATCCTGTGGGGCGCCGCCGCCGACGGCAACATCCCGGCCGGTGGCTACACCCGTATCGACCCGAAGCTGGTGACAGGCCCTGACGGCATCGCCCGGCCGGCCCCGGACAGCCCGGCGATCGACGCGGGCACGCTCAGACGGCCGCCCGTCACGCACGACATCGACGGGCACCCGCGCGGCCGGGCACGGGACGTCGGCGCGGACGAGTACTCGAGCAGGCCACCCGGGCGCCGGCCGTTGACCCCGGCCGATGTCGGCCCTCACTCCCGCTGAGCACGCGCCCCGAGAGGGACAGCCGGTCCGGTTCGCCTCCGGCTGTCCCCACCGCCGGTCACCCAGCACGTCCAGCCGCGGGGGCTGTACGGATCGGCCCGGTACGTTCTTGTCCCTACAGGAGGCATCATGCAACGACGCACGTTCCTCAGAAGCACCGCGGTGGCAGCACTCGCCGCCGTGCCCCTCACCACCTCGCTGTCGGGGAGCGCATCGGCGGCCGACATACCGGTCGCCTCCCTGGCCGAACTCCAGAGCGCGATCAACGGCGCCGCAGCCGGCGACCGGATCGTCGTGGCCGACGGTACCTACACCGTGCCGTCGGGGGGCGCTGTCAACGTCTCCGGCAAGAACGGCACCAACGCCGCGCAGATCACCATCGTCTCGGAAACCCGTGGCGGTGCCGTGCTGCGCGGCGAACGCAGCTTCGTCTTCAGCAATTCGAGCAACATCACCATCAGCGGCTTCGCCTTCCGGCAGACCGCCACGATGGAGATCCCGGAGAACTGCTCGGCGATCCGGCTGACCCGCAACGACTTCCAGCTCGCGGACATCGACGGCCTGTACTGGGTCGTCGTACGGGCGAACGACTCGAAGATCGACCGGAACCGTTTCCACGACAAGACCACCGCCGGCATCTTCATCGTCGTCGACGGCCCCGGCTCGACCGACATGGCCCAGAACCTCCACATCTTCAGGAACCACTTCTCCGACCACAGCTTCACCGGGTCCAACGGCGGTGAGCCGATCCGGCTCGGCGTCAGCGGCCGGGCACTGTCCAGCGCCCACGCGGTCGTGGAGTACAACCTGTTCGAGCGCTGCAACGGCGACCCCGAGGCCATCTCGGTGAAGTCCTCGGACAACACCGTCCGTTACAACACCATCCGCGACAGCCGTGGCGGAATCGTGCTGCGCCACGGCAACCGCTCCACGGTGGAGGGCAACTACGTGATCGGTGGCACCGACGGGGTGCGCCTGTACGGTAACGATCACCTGATCGTCAACAACTACCTCAGCGGACTGTCGTCCCGGGCCCTGGTGATCGGCAGTGGCACCACCCGTGACCACAATTCCGGCGAGACGGCGGATGAAAGGCGGGGGAACGACGCGTGCGACCGCGCGGTGATCGTGCACAACTCCCTTCTCGACAACGCCGGAACGCTCTCGGGCGAGACCCGCGAGTACGAGCCCCGGGACGTGGTCGTCGCCGACAACCTGCTGGTCGGCAACTCCGGCAGCCTGGTCGAGATGGGGGCTACCACCGGCTTCACCTGGCAGAGCAACATGGTGTGGGGTGCGGCCGCCAACGGCAATATCCCTTCCGGTGGTTACACCCGGGCCGACCCCCGGCTCAGCCGGGGACCGGACGGTGTCCTGAGGCTGTCGGCGGGAAGCCCGGCGATCGGCGCGGCCACGCTGGGCAGCCCGGCCGTGGACGATGACATCGACGGCGACTCGCGCGGCAGCACGCGGGACATCGGTGCCGACGAGTACTCGGTTCTGCCCGCCCTCCGTCATCCCCTCACGGCTGCGGACGTGGGTCCGAACGCATCGTGAGCGGCCGCGGGTGACGGGGCGCCGGTGAGAGTCCTTCCGCCCCGGCCGGACCTCTTCGCCGTCGTCCCGGTCGGAGCGGACCGGCTGGGTCTGCGGATCCGCGGCAGGCCCGAGTACCGGCCGCAAGGGCCCTGGCCACCGCCCTCTGACTGTTTCCATGGGGATCCGGGCCGGCGCCCAGCGCCTGATCGGACTCGGCCACCGCTCGGTGGCCGTTCCCACAGAACCGCGAGGGCAGTTCGCCTCCCAGGACGGTCTCCAGGGCTTCCGTCCGGGCCTCGCCCGACCAGAGGCCCGCCCCGGGGCCCGTCGACCGCCACCGTACGGCCCCGAGAAGGGCCACAGAAGACGCGCCGCAAGGCGCCACAGGAAGGGCGTGACCGTGAGGAGAAGAGGCGTAGTGCGGCGTACCGCGTTCCGAGCCGCCCACCGACCGGGTCGGGTGGCACCGTGACCAGGCTGGGTCTGTGCTCGGTCACCTTCCGGCAGCTGCCCGCCGCCGACGTCGCACGCTGCGCCGCGGACGCCGGCCTGGAGGTGGTCGAGTGGGGAGCGGACGTGCATGCGCCTCCGGAGGATCCCGGCACTGTCCGCGCGACCCGTGACGCTTCCGACAGGTACGGGCTCGTCTGCTGCTCGTACGGCTCGTACTTCCGCGCCACCCCGGGCGAACTGGCCGAATTTCCGGCGGTCGCCCGTGCCGCAGTGCTCCTCGGGGCGCCGCGGGTGCGGGTCTGGGCGGGCGGAATCGGGTCGCGGGCCGCCACGCCGCAGGAGCGGGGCGGGATCGTGGCCTGCCTGCGGGAGGCGGCCAGGATCGCCGAGGACCACGGGTTGGAGCTCGCGCTGGAGTTCCATTCAAAGACCCTCAGCGACACCGTCGCCTCGACCCTTCGGCTGCTGGACGAGGTGGGCGCGGACAATCTCCGCACTTACTGGCAGCCGCCGCTCGACGCTCCCGACGAGGAGGCGGTGGCGGGGCTTGCCGAGCTCGGCGACCGGGTCAGCGCGGTGCATGTCTTCTCGTGGTGGCCGGGCAATCGCCGACTGCAGCTGGCAGACCGTGAGGACCTGTGGGCCGGGGTCTTCGACCTGCTGAAGGTGCGGCGCGAGGGGCTTGAGGCGCTATTGGAGTTCGTGCCCGGCGACGATCCCGCCGTGCTGGCGCGCGAGGCCGCGACGCTGCGGCGCGCGGTGGCTCACCGACCTGGGCCTCCGGCGTAGTTGACCGCACGAAGGCGGTCTGGCGGGAGCATCGCGCGGCAGTCACCGACGCGGTGATCGTCAAGGTCACCTCGCCCTGGCGCATCCCATGGTGATCTGCACTGTCACCGGCATGGGAATGCGTGTACGCGACCTGCTGACGAGCCGCTCCCATTCCACCCCACCCGACACCAGGACGGTAGACATGCACATCAAGGACGAGGACACACTTCTGTTCATCGGTGATTCCATCACCGATGCGGGCCGCGACCGTACACATTCCGCATCGCTCGGCAGCGGATACGTCCAGGAGATCGCGCATACCCTGCGCGCCCGGGCGAGCGCCGGGCCCGGCCCCGCTGTCATCAACAAGGGCCTCGACGGCAATCGTGTGTACGACCTCGAATCCCGCTGGACCACCGACGTCATCGATCACCGGCCCACCGTGGTCACGGTCGGGATCGGCATCAATGACACCTGGCGGCGCTACGACCGGGGACTCATCAGCCCGGTCGACGAGTTCGAGGCGTGCCTCGACCGCCTCCTCGCGGACACCGCCCGGAAACTGTCCGCACGACTGGTCGTCATCACCCCTTTTCTGCTCCCGGTCACCTCCGGCCAGGAAGCCTGGTACGAGGACTTGTCGCCCCGTACCGACGCCGTACTTCGCGCCGCGCTGGCCAACGAAGCCCGGGTCGTTCGTGCGGACCTCGCCCTGCTCCGCGCCGCAGAGGAGCAAGGGACAGCGGAGCTGGCCCCGGACGGAGTCCATCCGAGCCCCCTCGGCCACAGGCTGATCGCCGACGCCTGGCTTGCCGCGGTCGACCCTGTCCGCCTCGAACCTGCGGCGGCAGCGCCATGCGAGAGGCGGCCGGTCCGCCCGGAGGGCGACCCGGGGAGGCCCGTCCGGGACGGCGTACGCGGCTGAACAGCCAGGAAGAGCCCGGGGCCGGCAGTGCAGGCATGTCCGCCCGTCATGTCGAGGGCTGCCGGCAGTGGTGCCCCGGGTCGCTTCCGGCATCAGGTGCGCGACAGCGCGGCTGCTCGACCGCAGGGGCCCGGGGCGCCTCCTGGATTTGAGGGCCGAAGTGCTCGCACTCTCCGACGACGTGCTGTCACGATGCGCGCCAGCCGCTCCAGCGCAGGACCGAGACCTCGACCACCGGTCCGTCGGGGGGCCGGTCGGCGTACTGCTGGTATTTCGCCGTGAGCAGGCCGATACAGCGGGCCGACTCCGGGGACCGGTCCGGCGGCGAAAGCACGCGGGCTTCGCCATCGGCCCGGGCCCACCACAGGCGGTCCCAGTCATCCTCGTAGTGGTCGGTGAGCAGACAGACCGACGGGTTGGCGGCGATGTTGGCCAGACGTTTCAGCCGCGTCGTCCGCTTCGGTTTGTGGTCCACGGCCAGCATCACCGAGTCGCCGTCCAGGGCGAACACCACCGGAACCAGGTGCGGGCGGCCCTCCGCGTCGGCCGTCGCGAGATGGGCGACGCGCACCGCGGCGAACCTCTCCCGCGCCTCAGCGCTCGTCAGAGTCGGCATCGCACCCCCTTCCAGCAGTCACGGCGGTTACGGAATTTCGGATCGGTCCCGCGCTCCCGAGGCGCAGCGGTCTCCGGCGCCTCAGCGGTAGCGGGCAGCGACTTCGGCCAGTCGGTCCAGGTACTCCAGCGTCTCCCGCTCAGGCATCGTCGGTACGTAGAACAGCAGCCGCTCGACCCCCAGACCGATGTAGCCGTCGATCTGCTCGGGATCGTCGGGAGCCGCGTACACCGTCACCGGCACCTCGCGGTCGGCGAGGGCGCGCAGCCGCTCGATCTGCGGACCGAGCTCCTGCGGCGGCACGCTGTTGGCCAGCCACGCATCTCCGAGCTGCGCAACCCGTCGGAACGCGCCCTCGCCGCCGCCGACGTAGATCGGTGGATGGGGGCGCTGCACGGGCTTGGGCCAGGCGTAGACCGGATCGAAGTTCACGAACTCGCCGTGGAACTCGGCCTTCTCCGCGGTCCAGAGCTCCCGCATGGCACGCAGCCGCTCGTCGGTGAGCCGGCCGCGGGTGGAGGGGTCGGTGCCATGGTTCCTCATCTCCTCACGGTTCCAGCCGACACCGACGCCGAGAATCACGCGGCCACCGGAGACCAGGTCGAGCGAGGCCACCTCCTTCGCCGTGATGATCGGGTCGCGCTGCGGGATCAGCGCGATGCCGGTCCCCAGCAGCAGCCGCTCGGTCACCACACCGATCGCGGTCAGAGCCACGAAGGGGTCGAGGGTGCGGTAGTAGATCTCCGGCAGCTCACCACCCCCCGGGTAGGGCGTCTCGCGGCTCGCCGGGATATGGCTGTGCTCGGCGATGAACAAAGAGTCGAATGTACGTTCCTCAAGGGCGGTTCCGAGCGAGGTCGGGCTGATGCCCTGGTCGGTGATGAAGGTCGAGACCCCGAATTTCACGACGGCTCCTCAAAGGGGCGAGTACGGGAAAAGAACTGGTGGCACAGATCCCTGACTACCCGCCCCGGGTGATCCCGCCCCCATGACTACCCGGGAGAACCATCACGGCGCATGGTTCCGGGCCTGCGGCCGGAACCATGCGCCGGGGTACCGGCGACCGCTTCGACTCACAGAAAAATCGCCGCCAGAGTTTTTTGCTCAGGCACAGGACCGCCGCTCGGCGGATTAATTCGCCATGGGGTGTGTGTATCGGATCGACCCGATCTCTCCGAATGATGATTGCGTCGTCCGGGATGAACCCCGGGCCGTTCGACCATCCACGTCCACCACTATCGGGAGCAGTGACCATGGGTAAGCTGCAGGGAAAAATTGCGGTCATCACCGGCGGCACCACAGGGATCGGGCTGGCCACAGCAAAGCTCTTCGTCAGAGAGGGCGCCTATGTCTTCATCACGGGCCGCCGTCAGAAAGAACTCGATGAAGGCGTGCAGGCAATCGGCAGCAACGTATGCGGCGTTCAGGGCGACGTCACCGAACCGGCCGACCTTGACCGCCTCTACGAGACCGTCAAGGCGAAGGGGCGGATCGATGTCGTTTTCGCCAACGCCGGTCTGGGTGAGATCGCTTCGCTGGAAGACGTCACCGAAGACCATTTCGACAAAATTTTCGACATCAATGTGAAAGGGACGCTCTTCACGGTACAGAAGGCCCTACCGCTATTGAATGACGGTGCTTCTGTCATTCTCACGGGCTCCGTTGCAAGCGTCAAAGGAACCCCCGAGTTCTCGGTCTACGGCGCCAGCAAGGCTGCCATCCGGAATTTCGTTCGAGGATGGACTGTAGAGCTGAAGGATCGCCGTATCCGGTCCAACGTCCTCAGCCCTGGTCCGATCAGAACGCCGCTCGTGGCGGCGCAACCCGAGGAGGCCATCGAGAGGATTGTGTCCACCATCCCGATGGGCCGCATGGGGGAGCCCGACGAAGTTGCCAAGGCGGCGCTTTTCCTGGCCTCGGACGACTCCAGCTTCGTCACGGGAATCGAACTCTTCGTCGATGGTGGCAGAGCGCAGATCTGACAACGCAACGACGCATCGGACAGTGCCGTTCGGTTCGCGGGCCCGTCGCGCGCTTCCGGATGGTGCTCACCACCCGCTGCACGCCGCACGTGCCGATTGATCACCCGCCCGGCTCAGAGCCCCGAAGGCCTGGGCCCGGGGGGGGGTGGGATTTTCCTTCCTGCCCAAGGAGCCTGACCGATGGACATCTCCTGTCAGTTCGCCACATCCCTGCACTCGCCCGAACACATCGCCGTCGCCGAGCAGTTGGGCTACCACCGCGCCTGGCTCCACGACACTCCCGCCCAAAGCCCCGACGTGTGGGCGATGCTGGCACTGGCCGCCGAACGCACCCATCGCATCGACCTCGCCCCCGGTGTCCTCGTCCCGACACTGCGCCATCCAATGGTCAACGCCTCCGGCGCCGCCACCCTCGCCGCCCTCGCACCCGGCCGAGTGACCCTCGCCTTCGGCACCGGCTTCAACGGCACGCGCGCCCTCGGCGCACCCCCGGCCACCTGGTCCTATCTCAGCACCTACGTCCGGACGGTACGCGGTCTGCTGCGCGGTGAGACCGTGGAGTGGGACGGCGCCCCCATGCGCATGATGCATCCCGGCACGAACGCACCGCAGCGCCCCATCGACATTCCGGTGCTGGTCTCCGCGCTCGGCCCCAAAGGTCTCGCTGTCACCCGCGAGGTCGCCGACGGCCTCTTCAGCGCCAACGGCGAGACCGCCCACGCCCACGAATTCACCTGGGCCGCCCTGGTCATCCACGGCACCGTCCTGGGCGAGGACGAACCACTCGACTCCCTGCGCGTCCGCGCCGCCGCCGGGCCCGGCAACGCTCTGGCCCACCACGCCGCCTACGAATTCGGCGGCGACCCCACCGCCCTGCCCGGCGGACAAGCCTGGCTCGACGCCATCACCGCCCATCCCCGCGCCCAACGCCACTTGGCCGTACACGACCAGCACCTCACCGCCCTCAACGCGGCCGACACCGCTGCCTGGAACGCAGGAAGCTGGCAGGCCATCACCTCCACCACCGTCACCGGAACCCCCGACCGCATCCGCGACAGGCTCAGCGCCTACGCCCGGGACGGCATCACCGAAATCGCCTACCAGCCCACCGGTCCCGACATCCCCGGCGAACTCGAACGATTCATCGCCATCGCCCGCGACGTATAGGGACCGACGCGTCGCCCATGTTCCCTCGATCTGCGGGTACGCAACCGTAGGAAGTCGCATCGCCCCAGCTCGGAGGGCATCGACTTCTTCATACCCAGGCCCTGGACCGGCTGTTTATCGGTGCAACGAGGCTTAGACCGACCGGCACATGGGGGCGGGTGAAGGAGCGGGGCTGGGTGCGTGCAGCTGCAAGGCGGAGGAAGGAGTCAACGCGAAGGGGCCCCTCCCATGCCTTCAAGGCTATGGGGGAGTTGGTGACCGACGACAACGCCGCAGATGCGCGTGCCCAGCCCCGCGACGCCGCCCCATGTGCCGGTCGGTCTTAGGCTGCGACCGTGCAGAACCAGCGTCCGACGCGTTCGACGAATGACCAACTGTCCGTCATCGACAGCCTCAACGCCCTGCCGTTCCCCGACCAGGAAGAGCAGCAGCGGGCTGGGGAGCGGTGGAGCGGCCCCGGATATCACCTGGCCGTACTCCGGGAGAGCCAGGACTTCTGGGAGGACCGCAGTGAGGAGATCGTCGATGCTGCCGAGCAGGCGCTCGAAGGCGATCTTGCCGTGCTGACTGCGGTTCTGACCGACCGCTGGGGCAAACCGGAGACCGTCGACCTGTGGCCGTATCTCAGCGTCGACAGTCCCGACCCCGATTTCATGGCACCCGAGCCGGTGGGCTTCCTGTGCTGCGTCGCAGGCAGCATGCAGGTCTGGCGGCCTACCGCTCCCGGACGATGGCTCGCGCTGACCATCGGCCAGGCCGATCCCGAGTTTCCGCTCCAATTGCTCGCGGCTTTCGGTGAGGCGTCCTCACTGCCCGAATGATCCGGCTGCGACGGACGGTCCGCGCGCGCCGCTCAGTACAGCAGGTCCGGCTCGGCTCGGACCGTCTTTCCCGGCGGTACGCGGTCCAGCACCGCCAACCGGTCGGCCAGCGCCTCGACCAGAATCAGCCCGTGCCCGCTGCCGGAACCGGGCGGCGACGGTACAAGCTGCCCCAGCCCCGGAGGGCGTCGCCGCGTTCGCGGCCAGCTCGGCGACGTTGAGCGCCGCCGTCTCCGATGCGTCACTGCGGTACGGGATGCCCCAGTCGTGCAGCACGTGCAGTGCGAGATGCCGGGCGAGCCTTGCTCCTCGCGGTGTGGAGCTGAAGCGCTGAGCGAACACACGTACGGTGAACGGTGGTTGGGAAGTGGAAAGTGCTTCCATGCGCCCACCGTGACGACCGGAACGCCCATCGGACCAGCTCAGCGACTCGTACGCTGAGTCAGCGTACGGGCGCGGAGGGTAGACGGTATGCGTAACAGTCCGTGACCATGGGCGAGTTGCGAGCCAGGACGGGCGCAGGGCACAGGAGGTGGCCGGACATGACGGACGGTGTCGGCGAAACGGGTGGGGCGACGGGCGCGAACGGGGAGCCGGAACCCTCGGACATCCTGAAGGCGTTCGGGGAGGTCGTCAAGGCCTTTTGTAAACGAGCGCCGCTGACACAGGAGCAGTTCGCCCCGAAGGTGCGGTACTCGGTGCCGACGGTCGCCTCGATCGAGCAGGGGCGGAGGTTCCCGCCGCCGGCGTTCGTGGACCGGGCGGAGGATGTGTTGGATGCGTTCGGGGTCATCAGGGCCGCGGCCAAGCATCTATCGCGGCGACCGGGATTGGCGAGTTGGTTCCGGCAGTGGGCGCAGATGGAAGCGGAGGCAGTCAGCCTATACACCTACGAATGCCGCTTGGTTCCAGGCCTGTTGCAGACCGAGGCGTACGCGCGCGCATCGTTCGCTGACCAGCTTCCCCCACTGCGCGACGAGCAGATCGAGGACCAGCTTGCAGCACGGATGGAGCGGCAACGCCTGCTTCGGGATCGACCGAACACCAACTACAGCTTCATCCTCGAAGAGCATCTCTTCCTGCGACACACAGGTGGGCGGTCCGTCACCTCAGAGCTCATCGACCATGTGCTTGATCTGTCTCAGCTGCGAAACATCGAGATCCAGGTAATGCCGCAGGTACGCGAGCGCCATGCAGGACTGCACGGCCCCATGCAACTGCTGGAAACACCGGAGAACAAGTGGTTCGGCTACGGCGAAGGCCAGGAGCATGGCCACTTCATGTCAGACCCAAAGGTCGTCAGCACGCTCCAGATGCGGTAAGCCAGGATGCGTTCACAGGCCCACTCCCTCGAATACTCCGCGGGCCTGTTGCAGCGGATGCGAGGAGCAGCATGAGCACCACAGACCTGACCTGGTTCAAGAGCAGCTACAGCAGCCCCTCAGGCGACTCCTGCGTAGAAGTCGCCCTCTCCTGGCACAAGTCCACCTACAGCGGCGGATCCGGCGACTCCTGCGTAGAGGTAGCCACCTGCCCCACCACCGTCCACGTACGGGACTCCAAGGTCGAGCAGGGCCCACAGCTCGCCCTCTCCCCCGCCGCCTGGACCGGCTTCGTCGCGTACGCCGTGAGCGGCTGACCGGACGCGGACGGCGCGACATCGTGCCGCGCAGCGGATCAACTCCGTTGCGCGGCACGGCGGGTATCAGTGGTCAGGCGTCGGACGTCAGGACAGCGCCAGCTCGATGACGTTGTCGGCCTCCAGGACCCACGTCGCGCTCAGGCCGCCTTCCTTGACCCGCGCGTCGCCGTCGCCCTTGAGGACGCCGATGCGGTTGCCGGACAGGGCGATCTGCTTGACGTCGTCGGCCTCCCGGACCGCCGAACGCAGCCACGACAGCATCTCGCAGACCTATGTGGACTCGAACCCCGCACTCCCGGAGGTCGCCAGGCTGCCCACCACCGGCGACCGCACGGAGGACGAGAAGCGGATCAAGGAGCACCCGATGGCGACCCAGTCCGCCCTCGCCTACGAGAAGGGCCGGCAGCGGCCCCGGCAGTGGTTCAGCAGCGACCGGCGGGAGATCGTGGAGAAGATCCAGCCGGGTGAAGTGAGCTGGGTCGAGATGCAGCCGAGCCGCGAACGGGTCGAGGGCTGGTTCCTCAGCGGCAAGGACGACTACCGGCTGCACGCGGTCATCGACGGCCCCTCGCGGGCCGTACCGGACCGCATCCTCCAGCGCACCGGCCCCATGTCCGAGGCGGAGAAGCAGCGTTGTGCCGCGTCCCGGCCGATGACCAGCACGCCGGTGGGTGCGGACTCGGCGGCATCCTCCGCCGACAAGGGCCGGCTGAACGTCGGAACCCCGACCTCGCCGGGCGTACGGGCGCTGCGTACCGTCCCGTTGGACCGAACGTCTCGAGAGGGGATGACCGGGCGACCTTCCGGCAGGGTGCATGCGGGAGCGGTGTGCCTTGATAGCGTCGCTCCCGCGATTGCGGACCGCTCCCCGCCGGGGTCGTCGCTGCGCCCGGACGGCCTGCCCTCGACGGACGGCCGACGGAGCGGGCGTGCTGACGGTACGGGGACGTTCGCGGCAAGGACGAAGAGGGCCGACGCATGAGCCTCGCGCAGTTGCACTACACCTCTGCCTCTGCGGGGGACGACGGGGGCGGCGCACGGTTCTCAGCGGTCAGCGCCGGTATACCCACGCCGGTGCTGGCCGAGGCCGAGCAACTCCTCGGCTACGAGCCGCCGGCCGGAGCCCCCTACCACCCCACGACCGATGAACTCCGGTCGTTCCCGGAGGCGTTCAGCTTCAGCGCACTGTCCGACGGCAGCCATCTGCTGAGCCGTACGGTGGCGCTCGGCGGCCCCGGCGCCGGCCGTTTCCACGCGCACGCGGTGCATCTCCCGGCCGGTACCGGGCTGCCGGGCGACGTGCCGGCGATCACGGCATGGCGGTCGCCGAACTGGGCCTCCACCACACCGGACGGCGGCACGCCCGGCCGAATAGCCTCGCTGCCCGCCTCCGCCGCCTTCGGGCCGGAGGCGCTGAACGACTTCGCGGTCTCCCGGAGCCCCTGGCTGGCGGCGGTCTTCGCCGACCTGCGCCGGGCGAGCGAGGAACCGTCCTCGGCGCGAGTGGTTCTCGTGGAGCGGCAGAGCGCCGATGTGGCCCGGTGGATCGCCCTGGCCGGATCCGTACTCCCGCCAAGGAACGCGCAGCGGCTGACCTTCACGACCTACACCCGACGTCCGGCGCAGTCCCCGCACCGGGTCGTCGGAGTGCTGCCGGAGGACACACCGCAACCGAACGGCTCCGACAATGGACTGCGGGTGCACACCTGCACCGGGCCACGCCCGGAAGGACCGGTGGACGACACCTGGGCCGAGACCTGCGCCCGGATCTGGCGGAGCCGGTCTCCGGAGCTGTTCCGGGCGGCGGCGGAGCTGCCCGGCGAACCCTTCGCCGCCGGACCGCTCGCGGTCACGGCACTCTGTGCGGGCGTCGCGCTCGGCCCCGCCGAGCGTGCCGCGGCGGCCGACTGGGCCGCCGAGCGGCCGTACGCGCTGGACGAGGAGCGGACGCGGCGGCTGACCGACGCGCTGACCGCTCCCGGCATCGACCGCACGAGCGCCGAACTGTCCTGTGTGGCACGGCTGTTGACCGCTCTGGACGGACGGTCTCCCGCCGCCACGACCGCATCGCTCGCCGCTCTGCTGGTGACGGAGGCGGTACGCGGTGGCAATGTCACACTCGAACCGCCCGCGCGCTCGGCCTTCGCCGAACCGGCCGGGGAGCGTGCCGCCGCCGCACTCGTCACGGCCCTGGGCGACGACCTGCGTACCGAACTCGCCACCGGTGCGCCCAGCGTGCCCACCGTGCCCGGCCGCAGTGTGGCGCGCACCGTGCAGCTGCTGCGGATCGCGCGGCTGCTCGACGTGGACTGCGCGGACCTGCTCCCCGATGTCGTGCACCGGATGGCCCGGTCCCTGCTGGGCGAAGGGGCGGCCGACTGCGGGCCGGTACTGCTCGACCTCCTGGACGAACAGTTCGACGTCCGCACCGCGCTGCTGGGCGAGCTGGACCGGATCGCCCCGCACGATCCGGCGGGGACGGAGCGGCTGCTGACCGGTGTCGCCCTGCCGTTCACCGGGACGCAGGCGCTGCCGCATCTGCGGATGTGCGCGGCGGCGCCGGACGCCAGGGCGGGCGGCAGCGACCGCGTGAAGGTGTTGCACACGGTGGTCCGTGCCGGTGGAATGTCACCTTTCACTGAACCGCTGGTGCTGCGGACCGCGGTGGGTCTTGTGTGGGGCGAGGACACGCCCACGGCGGGCGAGGCCCGGCTGCTGCTGGGCGGGACCACCTCCGACGCGCACCGTACGGCCGGTACGTGGTCCACGCTCGTCGCGGCGGCGCTCGGCGCCCCCGCCGACGACGAGGAGGCCCCCGAACTCGCCCATGACCTGCTGCGCGGCTTCCCGCAGGAGATCGACGCGCGGGTGCGCGGCGCCCTGCTGCTCCTGGAGTTCGCGCGGGACGTGCGGTCGGGGGCGGCGGAGCCCGGCTGGACGGAACGGGCCCGGAAGCTGTGCGCCGGGGCCGGCCCGGTGGAGCCGGGCGTGCGCGACCAGGCGTTCGGCGCACTGGCCGGCAGGCTGCTCGCTGCGGACCGGCCCGAGGCGGAGCTGTACGCGTTCGTCCACAGCGACGACGCGGACCTCATCGCGGCCTACGGCAGGGCCGCCCGCCATGACACCGTCCTCGCCCGGCTTCGTTCCGACCCTGCCTATGTGGCCGACTGCTTCGCCGTCTGGAGCTCACACCCGCATGCGGGCCGCGCCTGGAGCGAGACACGGGCGGCGCTGCTGGAGGAGGTGCTGCGGCCCGTCGTGCGCGCACTGTCCGCCGGCGAGGTGGCGGCCGTGGAGGAGGCCGCCGAGCGTACGGGCAGCAGCCGCACGGCGGAGGCGTTCCGGGCATGGAACCGGCCGGGTGGCTTCGGCAGACGGCTCGGCAGCAGGCTGACGGCACGGGTGCGGCGGTCGTAGCCGAGCTCAGGACATCAAGAGGCCGCGAGTCCTCGGGCAACCCGCGGGCGTCAGTTGTGCCGGACCGTGCTGCCCGGAGTCCGTGATCGGCCGGAAGTTACCTATGAGTATGCAGTGACTTTGCGCGCAATCGACAGTAGAACCTGTTTCACTCTGTCGAGAGTGAAGGACGCCACATGAGTGACACCACCATGCATGATGCTGGATCCAAGAGTGTCTCGCGTCGAAGGTTCATCGCAGGAACCAGTTCCATTCTGGGAGCCGTGGCTCTCATCGGCCACGCCGCCTCGGCTCAGGCGAAACCTGTCTCCACTGCGGCTCCGATCGACTCCGGGACCCATGTCCCGGCCCTGGTGATCGGCACCGGATACGGGGGCTCCGTCGCCGCCCTGCGTCTCGCCCAGGCCGGCGTCGACGTACACATGATCGAGATGGGCATGGCCTGGGACACACCCGGCCCGGACGGCAAGATCTTCGCCAACACGACCCAGCCGGACAACCGGTCCTACTGGCTCCGCACCAGAACCAAACAGCCCCTCAGCAACTTCCTCGGCTTCCCCATCGACAAGGACATCTCCCGCTACACCGGGATCCTGGACGCCGAGGAATTCGGCGGCATCACGGTCTATCAGGGGCGCGGTGTCGGAGGCGGTTCGTTGGTCAACGGCGGCATGGCGGTCACTCCCAAGCGCGAGAACTTCGGCGCCATCCTCCCGTCGGTGAACGCCGACGACATGTACGGCATCTACTACCCGCGTGCCAACGCCGGGCTCGGGGTCAACACCATCGACCCGGCCTGGTTCGAGACCGCCGAGTGCTACCAGTACGCCCGGGTCGGCCGTAAGCAAGCCCAGCGTTCCGGCTTCCCGTTCGTCTTCGTTCCCGCCGTGTACGACTGGGACTACATGAAGCAGGAGGCGGCCGGTACCGTCCCCAGATCGGCGCTGGACGGCGAGATCCTCTACGGCAACAACTACGGTAAGAAGTCGCTGCCGAAGACCTACATCGCCCGGATCAAGGCCACCGGCAAGGTCACCATCTCTCCACTGCACAAAGTCACCTCGGTGGCCCCGGCGGCCGGTGGCGGCTACACCGTCGTCATCGACCAGATCGACACCAACGGGGACACCACGGCCACCAAGTCCGTGACCGCGGACAAGGTGTTCTTCGCGGCAGGCAGCGTCGGCACCAGCAAGCTGCTGGTCACGCTGAAGGCCACCGGAGCACTGCCCCGCCTGAACGACGAGATCGGCAAGGGCTGGGGCGACAACGGCAACGTCATGTGCGGCCGCGCCAACCACCTGTGGGACCCGACCGGCAAGGTCCAGGCGTCCATACCCACGGGCGGCATCGACAACTGGGCTACTGGTGGTGCGTTCGCCGAGGTCGCGCCGCTGCCCACCGGGATCGAGACGTACGCCTCGTTCTATCTGGCGATCACCAAGAACCCGAACCGAGCCGAGTTCTCCTGGAACGCCGCGACGAGCAAGGTCGATCTGAGCTGGCAGACCTCCTGGAAGCAGCCGTCCATCGACGCGGCCAAGACGATCTTCGACAAGATCAACAAGGTGGAGGGGACGATCTACCGCACCGACCTCTTCGGCACCTACAAGATCTGGGGCGATCACCTCACGTACCACCCGCTCGGAGGCGCGGTGCTGAACAAGGCCACCGACAACTACGGCCGCCTCCACGGCTACTCCGGCCTGTACGTCATCGACGGCTCGCTGATCCCCGGCAACACCAGTGTCAACCCGTTCGTCACCATCACCGCGCTCGCCGAACGGAACATCGAAGAGATCATCGCCGCCGACCTGTAACGGTGAGATCGAAGCCCGGGGCCGGGCGGGCTCACCGAGCGGCCCCGGACCACTTCAGCGCCCGGGCAGCGCGCACACGGTGTCGAGGCCCAGCACATGGTTGAGCCGGCCGAACGCCAGCCACGAGCCGATGCTCATGCTCAGCTCCACGATCTCGGGCTGGCTGTAGTGCGCGGTCATCCGAGTCCAGAACTCGTCATCGAGGCCGTGGTGGTCCAGGGCGTACCGCTCGGCGTACTCGGCGGCCAACCGGGTCCGGTCGTCGAAGGCGTCAGTGGTGCGCCACTGGGCCACCGCGTCGGCGAACTCCTCCTCGACCTTCGCTCCGTCCCGTTCGGTCCGCCAATCAAGGCAGAAGACGCACCCGTTGATCTGTGCGATCCGCAACCGCGCGGCCTCGAACTCGCGTAGTCCGAGGGTCGTGTGGGCATACACCGACATCGAGAAATTCGCGGCGGCGGTCCCGATCCCGGGGATCATCTCCCCCCACACGTACTCGATCGCATCCTTGCCTTCGGGGATATCGATGTTCATCGTTGTCTCCTTCCGAGCCTGCCGACCGCGGGGCGCAGTGGGACGTCGAGCGCGTCGTAAAGTCCGGGTTCCGCGCCCACAAGCCAGTCGATGGCGCTCACGAGCCTGCCGACCGCGGTGGCGTTCCCGCCCGCGGACCGGTTCTCGCCCTCGTCGGTGGCCTCGACCGTGACCTCGATGCGCGGGCGGCCCTCGATGACCACCCGATGTGCGCCGTCGCCGTCGGGCGGCGTCGGCCAGTCCGGTGCGCAAGACGGATGGATGCGCGTGATGTGCTCGATGATGATGCGGGGTTCGCCCTCGACGATGCCCTGCACCTCGAACCGGACAGCGCCCTGGGTGCCCGCCTCGAACTCGCCCATCGTCCTGGTACTCACCATGGTCTCAAGAGGGCGCCGGTCCAACGTCTCGCGGATGTCGTCGAGTTCGACACCGAGGGCCCTGGCCATCAGCCGCACTTGGCCGCCCCAGACCATCGTGGGGACCGTCGGCGCGAGCATCAGCGGCTCATAGTCCATCGGCTGTCCCATGCCGACCAAGTACCGGACCGAGTCCTCCTGGTCGTAGGTGGAGTAGTCGAAGATCTCCTGACAGCGGATCACGTCCACGGTGGTGCCGAGTCCGCTGATCAGCAGCGGCAGCACGTCGTTGCCCCAGCCGGGGTCGACACCGGAGACGAACAGCGAGCCGCCGCCCTCGGCGATGGCGGCCAGCACCGGATCCCGCAACTCCGGCGGGGCGCCCAGCTGGTCGTAGAGCGCGTACAGCGCAGGGGTGACGACTACGGCTCCGCCCCGGATGGCCCTGATGATGTCGGTGAGCGCCTCGTCGGGGCGGATGTCGCCGGACGCCGCGTACACCACCGCCCGGGGACCGGAGGCCAGCACACTGTCGATGTCGTCGGTCGCGGCAACCCCCAGACCGCGGTCGAGCCCTCCGAGGTCGCCCGCGTCGCGGCCGACCTTGTCGGGGTTGTGGACGAGCACGGCAGTGAGCGTCAGCGCCGGGTGGGCATCGACGGCACGGATCGCCGCGCGGCCGACGTTGCCAGTACCCCAGACAACCGTGGAAATCATGCGCGGAGGGTAGCGAGAGGGCGCATCAGTTCATAGTGGCGTGACCGGAAAGAATTCCCATCGCTCGTGCGTAGCAGGGCGATGAGTGGGCTTTCCCGGACAGCGTGCCGTTCCAGCAATTCCAGCACGAGCTGAGGCACACCCAGGCGCACTGAAGGGTGGCGGTGAGGTTGCGCCCCGTCCTGAGCTTCCGGACCCGGCCGGACATACGTCACGGCTTCCTCCGAGCGACCGGTACCGTAGAACGAACAATCTCGTGGGCCTCCTGACGGGCTGCGTGAACCGCCAGAGGAACAGATGAGGAAGCCATGACGACGAACCGCGGACGCAAGGACGTCATCCGGGACCGGATGGCCGCGACCGGCGAGTCGTACAACGTCGCCGCCCGCAATCTGAAGGCGATGAAGGACATGGGCGCCACGCGTGAGGCCGTCCTCACCCAGCGCTGGCGTCCCGCCGAATCGCTCGACGTTCCGTGCCCCTGCGGTGGTACGTGCGAGCCCGGCGAGCGGTGCGAGCGCTGCCACGCGCTGCACCGGCATGTGGCGCGCTACCCCGGCAGTGTCACGGACGTGGAGACCTGGGCGGACCGTTACGACTGCACGGGCTGCGCGTCCTCGTACATCCTGACGGTCGTGCTGCCCGGCCGGCCGTGGGGTGTCGCCGAGACGGTCGTCCAGGGCGGGGCCGCGGAGCCGGTCGTGCGGGCCAGGGTCTTCCCTGGGGTCGCCCACCCGCTGCTGCGGCCGGAGAACCCCGAGGGCGAGGAAGAGGGCTGACGCCCGGCGTCAGCCCTCGCTCAGGTCGTGGCCGTCAGCCCTCGTCGGGCGTCAGGCGCAGTGAGATCGAGTTGATGCAGTACCGCTGGTCCGTCGGGGTCGGGTAGCCCTCGCCCTCGAAGACATGGCCGAGGTGCGATCCGCAGCGGGCGCAGCGGACCTCGGTGCGGACCATGCCGTGGCTGCGGTCCTGGATCAGTTCGACCGCGTCCGTGTCCTTCGGGTCGTAGAAGGACGGCCAGCCGCAGTGCGACTCGAATTTGGTGTCGGAGCGGAACAGTTCCGCGTCACAGGCGCGGCAGGAGTAGACGCCCGTGGTCTTGGTGTCGGTGTACTCGCCGACGAAGGCGGGTTCGGTGCCGGCCTGGCGCAGGACCGCGTACTCGGCGGGCGTCAGCTCCGCCCGCCACTGCTCGTCCGGCTTCTCGATGTCGTACGACACGTCGCTCCCTCAGCTCGACAGGTGGTCCAGGATCTGCGGGCCGAGGTCCGTGACGTCGCCCGCCCCCATGGTGAGAACGAGGTCGCCGGGCTTCGCCATTCCCGCGATGGCCTCGGGGACCGCCGCCTTGTCGTGGACGGCGGTGACATCGGCGCCCGCGGACTTCGCGGCGTCGATGATCAGGTCGCTGGTGATGCCGGGGATCGGGTCCTCGCGGGCCGGATAGATGTCCAGGACCACGGAGGCGTCGGCCAGTGCGAGGGCCTGGCCCATCTCGGCGCCGAGCTCCTGGGTGCGGGAGAAGAGGTGGGGCTGGAAGACGACCAGGAGGCGGGCGTCGGATGCGGCGCCGCGCATCGCTTCGAGGTCCGCGGTCATCTCGGTGGGATGGTGTGCGTACGAGTCGATGACCTGAACGCCCGCGGCCTCGCCCTTGAGCTGGAGGCGGCGCTTGACCCCGGTGTACTTGCCGAGGGCCGAGGCGAGGTTGTGGGCCGGGATGCCGAGTGCGACACCGGCGGCGAGGGCCGCGACCGCGTTGTGGGCGTAGTGGCGGCCGGGCACGGAGACCGTGAACGTGAGGTACTTCCCGTTCAGGATGACCGTGACCTCGCTGGTCAGACCGCGCGGGGTGACCTTGTGGACGCGTACGTCGGCGGTCTCGGACTCGCCGTAGGTGACGACCTTCACCGAGGACAGGGCGCGCACCCGCTTGGTCAGCTCGACGGCGCCGGGCTGGTCGGCGGCGATCACCAGGGTGCCGTCGGGGACGATCTTGCCGGTGAACGTCTCGAAGGATTCGTAGATCTCGTCCATCGAGGCGTAGTTCGCGTGGTGGTCCAGCTCGACGTTGAGGACGATCGCGACCTCGGGGTCGTACTTCTGGAAGCTGCGGTCGCTCTCGTCCGCCTCGGCGACGAAGATCCGGCCCTCGCCGTGCGCGGCGTTGGTGCCGGGGCCGGCGAGGTCGCCGCCGATGGCGTACGAGGGGTCGAGGTTCAGCTCGGTCAGGGCGACGGCCAGCATCGATGTGGTGGTCGTCTTGCCGTGCGTACCGGCCACCGCGATCGCGCGCAGGCCCGCCATCAGGGAGGCCAGCGCGTCGGAGCGGTGCACGACGGGGATCGACAGCTCGGCGGCGCGCACCAGTTCCGGGTTGTCGGCGCGGATGGCGCTGGAGACGACCACGCACGAGGCGTCGTCCGCCAGATGTCCGGCGGCGTGCCCGATGTGGACGGTCGCCCCCAGCGCCCGCAGCGCCTCGGCCGTTCCCGACTCCTTGGCGTCACTGCCCGCGACCTTCGCACCGCGCTGGGTGAGGATCTTCGCGATGCCCGACATTCCGGCGCCGCCGATGCCGATGAAGTGCGGTCGTTCCATGGCGGCAGGAATACCGGGTGCCATGCGTGTGTCTCCCCAGAAGTTGAAACGAGTACCCGCCCAGCCTATTCGCTGTGCGCGAAGAGCTTGAGCACCGGTACGCCGACCTTGTGCCGGGCCCTGGACGCCCAGTCCCTGTGGAAGAACTCTTCCACGTAGTGCGGCGCTGTCAGCACGATGACTTCATCAGCCTCCGCGTCGTCGACCACGGACTTCAGCTTGTTCAGCGGGTGCTCCTCGACCACCTGCCCGACCGCTTCGGAGCCTGCCTGCCGCAGGGCCTCGAGCGACACTTCGAGCGCCAGTTCGGCGGACTGCCTGGCATTCTTGCCCTCCGGCTCCTCGCCCTCCCGGGCGGCTTCCTTGAGCTCGCCCATCGCCAGGTCGTCGATGGCTCGCAACAGCACATCGGCCTGGTCACCGCGCGGCTGCATGAGCACGACGAAGGAGGTCTGCTCCTCCCCGTGCAGGGTGGTGACGAACTCGACGTCCTCGGAAGTGAGGGGCTTCTCGATCATCAAAACGCTGGTGAACACCACGGGCGCCCTTCTGCTTCAGTAACCGTCGCCGGTCTCTGCTGAAACCATCCTTCCCCGTGCTCGCACGGGGTCTGCGAGTAATTGTGCCCACCGGAAGCTAACCGGAACGGTAAATTCCGCCGATTGTCAGATCCGACGGTATCGGGTGAAGAGGAACCCGGCCTCTTCCAGCATCGATGTCAGGGCGAATCGTTCCGGCACGGCCACCGAGGGGCCACCGGCGATCCGCTGCGCGTCTCCGGCGGTCAGCATCGGCGAGAGGGTCAGACAGAGCTCGTCCAGCACCCCGGCGGCCACGAACTGGCCCAGCATCCTGGGTCCGCCCTCGGTCAGCAGCCGCTTGAGTCCGCGGTCCGCCAGCTCGCGCACGGCCCTGGCGGGGTCCACCCGGGAGCCCTCCCCCGCGATCACCACCTCGGCGCCCGCCTTCCGCGCCGCTTCGATCCGGTCCGCAGGGGCTCCGTTGCCGGTCAGCACGAGAGTCGGGACGAGCGGCGAGACGAAGAGCGGCAACGAGAAGTCCAGGTCCAGGCTGCCGCTCACCACGGCGATCGCCGGTGCGGGCCCCTGCCCGGCCGCTGCCCGGCGGGCGGCGAAGGCCTCGCGGGCCCTGGCGGGCCGGTAGCCCTCCAGCCGTACGGTCTCCGCCCCCGCCACGACCACATCGGCCAGACCGCGCAGGGTGCCGAAGATCCGCATGTCGCTCTCGCAGGAGATCGGCTGCGAGCGCCCGTCGTGCTGAGCGGCGCCGTCGAGCGTCGAAACCATGTTGGCGCGCAGCCAGGGGCCGTCCTGCTCGGGGTACGCGTAGGCATCGGCCAGATGGTCCAGACTCCACTCCCCCTCGTCGTCAGCCGGTGTCAGGTCGGTCACAGGGAAGAGGCGTCGCATGTTCTGCAGTCTGGCACGGCCCTTAAGGTTGAGAGTTGTGTCGTCCTCCACCGCCGTGCCGGGGCAGAGCCCCATAGCCGAAACGGCCCCGCTGTCCCTGTGTGCCCTCGAGCCGCACGTCCCCGCCGACCGCCTGGTCGCCGAGATGGTGCCGCCGCCGCGCTTCGACTCCGTGCGCTTCGGTACGTATGTCCCGGACCCCAACCAGCCGAGCCAGGTCGAGGCGGTCAATGTCCTGAGCGGCTTCGCGGACGGGCTGGGCGGGGCGCATGCCACCGGCTCCGGCAAGAACAAGGGGTGGTGGCGGGCGACGGGTGGACGGTTCGGCAAGAAGGCCGCGGCGCCCTCGGCACCCCTCGGGGTCTATCTCGACGGCGGCTACGGCGTCGGCAAGACGCATCTGCTGGCCTCCCTCTGGCACGCCACACCCGCCGCGCCGTCACTGAAGGCGTTCGGCACCTTCGTCGAGCTGACAAACCTTGTGGGTGCGCTGGGCTTCCAGAAGACCGTGCAGACGCTGAGCGGGCACCGGCTCCTGTGCATCGATGAGTTCGAGCTGGACGACCCGGGCGATACGGTGCTGGTGTCGTCGCTGCTCAGCAGGCTGGTCGAGGCGGGGGTCGCGCTCGCCGCCACCTCCAATACGCTGCCCGGCAAGCTCGGCGAGGGCCGGTTCGCCGCCGCCGACTTCCTGCGGGAGATCCAGGGACTGTCCGCGCACTTCCGCCCGCTGCGGATCGATGGCGAGGACTACCGCCACCGCGGGCTGCCCGAGGCCCCCGCGCCGTACTCCGACGAGCAGGTCACCAGGGCCGCCTACGCCACCGAGGGCGCCAGCCTGGACGACTTCCCCTCGCTCCTGGACCATCTCGCACGGGTCCATCCGAGCCGCTACGGCGCACTGACGGACGGACTGCGGGCGGTCTGCCTCACCGAGGTCCAGCCGGTGCCGGACCAGTCGACCGCGCTGCGGCTCGTCGTCCTCGCCGACCGGCTGTACGACCGGGAGGTTCCGGTGCTCGCCTCCGGGGTCCCGTTCGACAAGCTGTTCAGCGAGGAGATGCTGAACGGCGGGTACCGGAAGAAGTACTTCCGGGCGATCTCCCGGCTGACGGCGCTGGCGCGCGACGCAAAGGGGCTGGTGGCGCAGTAGGTTCGGGGCGTAGCACCCGAGGTGCCCCGGCGCGCCTCGTATCTCCCGTATCACCGCGCACACCGTTTTGAAGGGATCCAGCATGGCTACCACGCGTCAGGCGCACACGGTCTGGGAAGGCAACCTGATCGAGGGCAAGGGAGTCGTCACCTTCGACTCCTCCGGCATCGGCGACTACGAGGTCTCCTGGCCGTCCCGCGCGGAGAAGGCGAACGGAAAGACCAGTCCCGAGGAGCTCATCGCGGCGGCACACTCCAGCTGCTTCTCGATGGCGCTGTCCAACGGCCTGACCACCGCCGGCACCCCGCCGACCCGGCTGAACACCCAGGCCGAGGTCACCTTCCAGCCCGGTACCGGCATCACCGGTATTCACCTCACCGTCCAGGGCGAGGTGCCGGGTCTCGACGAGGCGGGCTTCGTCAAGGCCGCCGAGGACGCCAAGGCGAACTGCCCGGTCAGCCAGGCGCTCACAGGCACGACGATCACGCTCACCGCGTCCCTGGCCTGACCCCACGGGCCCCTGTGGGCCCGTGACACGCACGAGGCTCAGTGACCCGCGTGGTTCCCGCGCGGCAATACGCGTGGTACACACATGCGGGTCACTTCTCCTGTCCGCCAGCAGGGAGTTGCCTCATGTCATCAGCAGCAGCACGACAACTCGCAACACGACGACAGGTCCTGGCCGGCAGCGGCGCGGCCGTTGCCTCGATCGCCTTCGCCGGGGCGTTCTGCGAACTCTTCGCGGGTACCGCCGCCGCCCGTGGACACAGCGGCTACGGCCCGCTCGTGCCCGACCCGGACGGTCTGCTCGACCTCCCGAAGGGCTTCCGCTACCGGGTCCTGTCCCGGGAGGGCGACCCGCTCCGCTCCGGCGAGGGCCAGGTCCCCAGCAACCACGACGGCATGGCCGCCTTCGCCGGCCGGCACGGACACGTCCGCCTCGTACGCAACCACGAGAACCGCGCCACCGGAAGAATCCCGGTCCCGACCGTCGAGGGCCTCACCTACGACCCGATGGGCAAGGGCGGCTGTACGGCCCTGGAGCTGGACGGCCGCAACAACGTCCTCGGCGAACGCGTCGCCATCGCCGGTACGGCGGTGAACTGCGCGGGCGGCCGCACCCCCTGGAACACCTGGCTGACCTGCGAGGAGACCGAGGACAAGGCCGGCACCAACGGCTACACCAAGGACCACGGCTTCATCTTCGAAGTGGACGGCGCCGATCCGTACCGCACCGGGGCCGTGCCGCTCACCGCGATGGGCCGCTTCCAGCACGAGGCGATCGCGATCGACCCGAAGAGCGGGATCGTGTACGAGACGGAGGACGCGTTCGACAAGCCGTTCGGGCTCTTCTACCGCTTCCTGCCGAACAAACCGCTCGGCGGGACGGGCTCGCTGCGGGCCGGCGGCCATCTGGAGGCCATGCGGGTGCCCGGCGTCCCCGACCTCTCCGTGATCCAGGAGACCGGTGCGAGCTTCGAGGGCGTGGAGTGGGTTCCCGTGCCGGATCCGCAGGCGGCCGGGACTCCGATCCGGTTCCAGGACTTCGGCCCGAAGGGCATCACGCACGCGCAGAAGCTGGAGGGCTGCTACTGGGGCGGGTCCTCGGTCTACTTCGTCTCCAGTTTCGCGCACCGCTCGCAGGGTTCGGCGGCCGACCACTACGGCCAGGTGTGGCGGTACGAGCCGAAGCGGCGCCGTCTCACGCTGGTGATCGTCTTCGGTCCCGGTACGGACGTGCAACTGCCCGGTGAGTCCCCCGACAACATCTGCCTGGCGTCCGACGGCGGACTGATGGTGTGCGAGGACGGCGACGGCGCGCAGCATGTGTTCGGCCTGACGCGGGGCGGCGAGGTGTACGCGATGGCGCGGGGCCGGCAGAACATCGGGACGTCCGAGGAGCCCGCGTGGGGCGAGTTCGCCGGGGTCACGTTCGCTCCGGACGGCGGGACGATGTTCGTCAACTGCTATACGCCGGGGACGACGTTCGCGGTGACGGGGCCGTGGCGCTGATGCGTTGACGTGCAGGGGGCGGGCAGCTGTTGCCCGCTCCCTGCACGCTCCTCCATGAAAACGTTCCTACAATTGCAGGGCAGTTATCGAGAACGCATCATCGGCAATGAGTGGAGCACAGCACAATCCTCTTGCGCACAGCGGATTTTCCTCGTGAAAACGCTCTTGACACGTCCGGGAACGTTCGTAAGGATCCACCGCAACCAGCAGGGGTCAGGCGAGGAGGCCGGTCGTGGCAGTCACAATCCGGGAGGTGGCGAGCGCCGCGGGCGTCTCGGTGTCGACGGTGTCCCGTGCGTTCACCGCACCCGATCAGGTCCGGCCGAAGACCCGGCAGCGCATCCTCGACGCCGCGACCGAGCTCGGCTACTCCCCCAACCCGGCGGCACGCAGCCTGCGAGGCGGCGGCACCGGAACTCTCGGGCTGATCATCCCGGACATCGCCAACCCGTTCTTCCCGCCGATCGTCAAGGCGATGCAGGCCCGTGCCCGGCGTCTGGGCTACACGGTCCTGGTCGCCGACAGCGACGAGCGCGAAGCCGACGAGCTGGAGACGATCGCGGCATTCTCCAAGCGGGTCGACGGCCTGGTCCTGTGGGCCTCCACACTCGCCGAGGACCGGCTGCGCGAACTCGCCGCCCAGATGCCGGTGGTGGTCGTGAACCGCCATGTGCCGGGCATTCCCGAGGTACGGATCTCGCTGTCGGCCGGCATCGCCCAGGCCGTCGAGCATCTGCGTGCCTACGGCCACCGGCGCTGTGTGTTCATCAATGCCTCACGGGCCGAGCTCAGCCGCGGCAAGTCCATTCAGGAGTCCTTCGAGGCACTGGATCTCTCGCTCGTCGAACTCGGCCCGTACGAACCGCGGTTCGAGACCGGTGTGCACGCGGCGACGCTCGTCGCCGCACACGGGGCCACGGCGGTCATCGCCCACAACGACCTGGTCGCCCTCGGTGTGCTGCACCAGATGGCGGGACTCGGCGTCAGCGTCCCGGAGGACATCAGCGTCATCGGCATCGACGACACGCTGCTGGCCTCCGTCTCCACCCCCAGCCTCACCACCATCAGGATCGACCCCGAGGAGATCGCCACCCGGGCCAGCGATCTGCTCATCGAAACGGTCAACGGCCGGACAGGTGGCGAGAAGACCCCGTGCGTGGAAATCGGCTCCCGCCTGATCCCGCGCGCCTCCACGGGACCCGCCCCCGCCAACTGAGCGACCACCTCACCGACGGCCCGCACATGCGGGTCTCCGAGCCCCTCCAGGAGGACGCCGGAGCCTGGCTGGAGCCGGCCTGGCCACAGCCCGTCACGTTCCGCCGGATCGACATTCTCGCCGATGACGACGTGGACAAGGACCTGATCGACCCGCACCACCACAGGACCCCGTTCGACACGCTGCCCACCCTGCTGCGGGACTACCGCATCGAGGCGCGCGGCCCGGACGGCACCTGGCGGACCGTCTCCCGCGCGACGGACAACCGGCGCCGCCGCCAGGTGCACACCCTGGACGAGCCGGTGACCGCGGCAGCGGTGAGGATCGTCGTAGAGGCAACCAACGGAGCCGCGCCGGCGCACATCGTCGCCGCTCGCGCATACGCAGAGGAGCATGAGCGTGGTCACCAGAGTCCTGGTCACGGGGGCGGCCGGGCGCATCGGCCGGGCAGTGCTGGCCCTGCTCGCCGAGCGCGACATCGAGGCGAACGCCCTCGTCCTGGACGACCCCGGTGACCTGCCCGCGCGCCTGGTCGTGACGGGGGATGCCGCCGACGAGAACACCGTGCGGGCGGCGCTGGACGGCGCCGATGCCGTGATTCATCTGGCCGCCATCCCCACGCCGCAGCGCAACACCGCTCGTGAGGTCTTCGCCACCAACACCCTCACCACGTTCGCGGTCCTGGAGGAGGCGGGACGGGCCGGCGTGCGGCACGCCGCGGTCGCCAGTTCCTGGGGGGTCACCGGCCTCCCCTGGTCGACCGATCCGGCGCCGCACCCCGCGTACGTCCCGGTCGACGAGGCCATGGCGCACCAGGTGGAGGACGCGTACGGACTGTCCAAGCAGGTCGACGAGGCGACTGCCGCGATGATGGCACGGCGGCACTCGATGAGTGTGATCTGCCTGCGCTACCCCTTCGTCGGCGGCTTCGACGAGCGGCTTCGTGCGCATGCGGCGCGGCTCACCGCCCAACCGGCTGACGGTGCCCGGGATCTGTGGACGTACCTGGAGGTCCGGGACGCCGCACGGGCCGCCCTGCTCGCCCTCCATGTACCCGGGCCGGGTGCGCACGCCGTGTATCTGTGCGCACCCGAGACCCTCGTGCCGTTCCCGACGGAAGAGCTCCTGCGCCGCTATCACCCCACCGCCCGGCTCCTGCGTCCATTGCCCGGGCGCACCGCGCCGGTGGACACCACGGCCGCGCGGCGGCTCTTCGGCTTCACCGCGGAACACCTGCTCGACCACTGAGCGCGGCGCCGGTCACGGACGAGGCGGTGCGTCGGACGGCCCCGGAGCCGGACCTAGCCGGAGCACGCCGTGCGCTGGGCCTCCTGCCATTCGCAGACCGGGCAGAGCGTGACGCCCCTGACCGACTCCGGGTACTCCGTCGGCTTCCGGCACAGCACGCACTCGGCGTACGGAGGTCCCGCGGCGGGTGCGGGGGCCACGGCAGGCGTTCCGCAGTACGACTCGTCCATGCGTACGTCGATGCGCTCATCCATGCGCAGGAGCCTACTCAGCCGCGCAGCGAAGTGAGCCTGCAGGCGAGCGCGGCCGCCGCCGCTGCGAGAGCGGCGGCTGCGACGAGCGGCAGGAGCGGCACATGCACCGTGCCGGTCTGCGAGCCGGTGACCAGGCCCGTCACGGCGTGGTTCGCGGGCGAGCCACTGGTCACCAGGGCCAGCAGTGCGGCGAGCACGGTGGTGGCGACGGACCAGCCGCGCCGGTGCAGCAGCGGCCTTGTGCACAGCGCACCGACAGCCGCCCCCAGCAGCACGCAGCAGACGGCGGCGAGCAGGCCGGCGAGCCCGGCGGGCAGCAGTGGCACCCGGACGGCGTTGTCGGCGCTTGCAGGCTTGCTGATCAGCAGCACGATCAGGGTGGCGGCCGTGCCCAGCAGCCCGGCGCACCCGAGCGCGGCGAGCAGCGACGCCAGATGGGCCCGCGGCGATCCCGCCACCGCGGCGGTTACGGTCCGGGCGGCGGGCGGCTCCTGATTGGCACAGAGCTGTACGAGCCAGGCGGTGACGGGCAGGAGCCCGGCGGCGGCGTATCCGAGCGAGTCGAGGACGGGCTGCCCCGACTGCACGCCGATGCCGAGGAAGGCCGCGTACAGCAGCACGGGGGCGAGCCAGCGCTGGGAGCGGATCAGCAGGGCGGTCTGGTAGCGGAGGAGGGCGGTCATGGTGCCTCGGGGGTCGAGCGGGCCCCGGGGGGCGGGGCAGCCTTCGTATGCGGAGCGGCCTCCGGCTTCGGGAGGCCGCCGGGGGCGGTCGTCAGGTGTCGGATGTGCCAGGGCGGGCGCGCGGCGAGCAGGGCGCGCAGCAGCGCGTCGGAGTGCGTGGCCGCGACGGTGAGCCGTACGGCCCCGTCTGCCGCGGGCGTGCGCTCGGGCGTACCCGGCAGCCCGGTGGGAAGTGCGGCGCCCGGTGGGCCTGCCGCCTCGATGCGTACCTGCGGCCCGGTCCCCGCGGCTCGCGCCACGGGTACGGCGGCGAGCCCGTGCCCCTCGACCCGGAACGCGGCGTCGACCGCTCCGGCGAGCCGGCGTGGGTCGTGGTCGACGAAGACGACGGTGGCGCCCGCCGCGACCCGCTCGGCCACGGCCCGGTCCAGCTCGTCGCGGGCCGCGGCGTCCAGGCCGGTCCATGCCTCGTCCAGGACCAGCAGCTCCGGTTCGGCGAGGAGCGCCTGGGCGACGGCGACCTTCTGGCTGGTCCCTTTGGAGAGTTCCGGAAGAGGTGTACGGGCATGGCCGGCGGCCCCGAAACGGGCGAGCCACGACTGCGCCCGGTCCGCCGCCTCGGAGGTCCGCAGGCCGTGGACCCGGCCGAGGTGGACCAGGTACCCGGCCGCGGTGAACGGCAGCGCGGCCGGGAAGCGCTCGGGGACGTATGCCGTACGGGGCCTGCGGCCGGTGATCCGGCCCTCTGTCGGGGCGTCGATCCCGGCGAGCAGCCTCAGCAGCGTCGACTTGCCGGTGCCGTTGGCGCCCTCGATGCGGATCAGGGTGTGCGAGGGCAGGTCGAGGTCGACCCCGCGCAGCACCCATGGCCCGCCGAGGCCGTACCGGCGGCCCACCCCGCTCAGGTTCAGTTGGCCGACGCCTTCTCGGGCTTGAGCTCGCTGGGCCGCACGATCACGAATCCCTCGCCGTCCAGCCGCAGTTGGACGGCCTCTCCGGACCCGCCGCGCATCATCGAGCCGAAGCTCTGCGAACGGTGCAGCGACGTGGTCAGGTTGGCGCTCCAGCCGACCACCGCGTCCGTGTCGACGCACACCGGCTGCTGGGGCGTGACGGGTATCACGATGGGGTGGCCCTCACACATCAGGCCGAGCTTGCCGTATCCGGTGAAGACGCTGTTGAAGAGGCCGCCGCCGGTCATCCCGGCGCCCTTCACGGTCTTGATCTCGTAGGCGAGCGTGGCGTCGAAACAGAGCACGTTGCGGCCGTTGATGGTCAGGACGTCGCCCTGCTCCATGTCCACGATGAAGCAGTTGGCCGCCTCGTGCGCGAACCAGGCCTCGCCCTGGCCGCGGACCGCCATCAGCGGCAGCCCTTCACCGGTGACGGCGCGCTTGAGCATGCCGCCGAGGCCCTGGCCCTTGCGCTCGAACTGCAGATCACCGCGGAAGGCGATCATCGACCCCTGGCGGGCGTGCATCTCGCCGTTGACGGCGTACTTGATGGATTTGGCGTTCTGCAGGGTCATCCCGGGGGCGGTTGCCTGCTGCGCCATGTTCTCGCTGGAAAAGAGATCGCTCTTCATGCGGTGCATCCTCACCCGGAGCGATTCATTCCGCCAAGAAGGGATTCTCGGGCGGCTGGCAGACTGGGACGAGTGAGCTACAACGACACCCCCGTATCCCCGGCCGAATCCCCGGCCACGTCCTGCTCCCCCGCGGCGGACAGCCCGTTCAGGTCCGAGCGGACGCGCCGGGACGAGGCCCCGCAATACGTGCTGCCGCTGGTCGTGCACATCGAGAAGACGGCTCCCCCGGCCCGTACCGACGCGCTGCGGACCGCCGCCCGCGCGGTGCTCGTGATGCTCTCCGACGAGCGGTCGGCCGGCGAGGGCGAGTGGGCGCAGGCGATGCGGGACTGGCAGGACGCCCGGATCCGCAAGGTGGTGCGACGGGCGCGCGGTGCGGAGTGGCGCAAGGCGTCCGTGCTGCCCGGCATCACGGTCACCGGCGAGAGCGCCGAGGTACGGGTCTTCCCGCCCGTTCCGCTGGACGGCTGGCCGAAGGAGCTGGCGAAGCTCCAGGTCTCGGGGACGGATCTGGACGACCCCGAGCCGCCGGCCGCGCCCGATACCGCGGCCCCGGTGCTGTGGCTGAACCCGGAGCTGGACATGTCGGCGGGCAAGGCCATGGCGCAGGCCGGGCACGGTGCGCAGCTCGCCTGGTGGGAGCTGTCGGAGACGGAGCGCAAGGCGTGGCGCGAGGCGGGCTTCCCGCTGTCGGTCGCCACTTCGGAGGCGGGCCGCTGGCAGGAACTCACGGTGAGCGGGCTTCCGGTGGTGCGTGACGCCGGGTTCACCGAGATCGCTCCGGGGTCGTGCACCGTGGTCGCCGACCATCCCGCGCTGCGGGGCTGAGCGGGGGCGGGGGCCGTTCCCCCTTGTCCGCCGGGCCCGTTGAACATCCCGGTGTGGTGATACGTACCTCCCGGTACTGCCGTACCGGCAGTAGTTCGACGCCGTCACGCCTCGGCCCGGGAGAGACCTTGTTGCGACGCATCAACGGAACGGCCCTCATCATCGCGGCGCTCGTCGCCACGCTCGGCGCGCTCGCCTATCCCGTCTGGTCCTATGCCGACCGCTCGGGCACCGGCCAGGCCAATCTGGACGCCTCGACCGTCGCCACCCAGTGGGGTCCGCTCTCCGCGACCGACCGGGACCTCCTGGTGAAGGTGCGTCTCGCCGGACTCTGGGAGTTGCCCGCCGGGCAGCAGGCCATCGAGCGCGCGCCGACCCGGGCGATCAGTGCGGCCGGGGACCATCTGGTGGTCGGGCACACGGATCTGGACCGCCGGGCCCGGGACGTGGCGGCCAGGCTCGGTGTGGAGCTGCCGAACCAGCCGACGGAGCAGCAGCAGGGCTGGCTGCGCGAGCTGACGGCGGCGCGCGGCCAGGAGTACGAGCGCAAGTTCGCCAATCTGCTGAGGGACGCGCACGGCAAGGTCTTCGCTCTGATCGCCCAGGTCCGGCACACCACCCGCAATTCGCTGATCCGGCAGCTGGCGACCGACGCCAACCAGACGGTGCTCGATCACATCACCATGCTGGAGGGCACCGGCTTCGTGGACTTCGACGCGATCGCGCGCGAGGCGGCGGGCGCGGCGACGGCCAGCCCGACAGGGCCGCCCGCTCCGGCCGGCACGGTCGTTCCGGCGGTGCCGGTGCCGGCGGAGCCGACCGGGGACATGTCGTTCACCTCGCGGCCCTCCACGATGCCGATGCCCTGACCGCCCCGGACCGGGAACCTCAAATCAACCTCTGAACGTCCCCCTCTTCGGATTCGCCACCGCCCACGAGGGCCATTAGCCCTGCACGGAGTGGAGGAGGGGGACGACATGAAGCTGGGAATCGGCATCGGCTGGCGGCCGGAGATCGCAGAGTCCGTCGAGGCGCTGGCGGGGATCGACTGGGTGGAGGCGGTCGCGGAGAACATCTGCACCGACCATCTGCCCGATTCGCTGGTGCGGCTCAGGGCACGCGGTGTCACCGTCGTCCCGCACGGCGTCTCGCTCGGCCTCGGCGGGGCGGAGCGTCCCGACGCCGGCCGGCTCGCGGATCTCGCCGCCCGGGCCGAGCTGCTCTCCACGCCGCTGGTCACCGAGCACATCGCGTTCGTACGGGCCGGGGGGCCGCGCACCGCTTCGCCGGGGCTGGAGGCGGGTCATCTGCTGCCCGTGCCGCGGACCTGGGACGCGCTGGACGTGCTGTGCGAGAACGTACGGATCGCGCAGGACTCGCTGCCGGTGCCGCTGGCACTGGAGAACATCGCGGCGCTGATCTCCTGGCCCGACGAGGAGCTGACCGAAGGGCAGTTCCTGGCGGAGCTGGTCGAGCGCACCGGCGTCCGGCTGCTGATCGATGTCGCCAATCTGCACACCAACCACGTCAACCGCGGTGAGGACCCGGCCACCGCGCTCGACGAACTGCCGGTGGAGGCCATCGCGTACGTACATGTGGCGGGCGGCGTCGAGAAGGACGGCGTCTGGCACGACACCCACGCCCACCCGGTCACCGAGCCCGTGCTCGACGTCCTCTCCGAACTCCGCTCCCGGGTCGACCCGCCCGGCGTACTCCTGGAAAGGGACGACGACTTCCCGCCGGCCGAGGAACTGACGGGCGAACTGATCACGATCCGCGCCACGCTGGACCGGGCGGCTGCCCTCGGCGCCGGTGCGTCGGCGCACGCCGGGGAATCCGTATCGCGACCTGCCCGGAGCCCCGGTCCGTCCCCGGAATCCGCGCGGGACCGGGTCGGGGTCGCCCAGACCGCGTTGCTCTCCGCCCTCGTCGCGGGCACCCCCGCCCCGCAGGGCTTCGACCGCCGCCGTCTCGGGATCCAGAGCCGTGCCCTGGCCGCCAAGCGCGCCGGGGTCGTCGCCAAAGTGGCACCCGAGCTGCCGGAGATTCTGGGCGCCGGCTACCGGGACGCCTTCCTCGCGTACGCCAGGAACCGTCCCATGTCCGCCGGCTACCGGCGCGACGCGCTGGACTTCGCCGAGGGGCTGCTGATCGCCGGCCGGCCCACCGACGACGCGGCACGGCGCCGGCTGACCCACTGGTGGCAGGACCGGGCCGCCGCGCGACCGCCGCGCCGCTCCACCCGGCTGGTACGAGCGGCCCGTGCGGCCCTGGTCGGAAGGTGACGGTCATGAACACCCTCGCAGTGCTGATGGATCTCGGCATCGTGGTCTCGTCGGTCCTCCTGATCGTGGGGCTCACCCGTGCCCGTGGCGGGTCCGGCGGCCCCGCCCACGACCTCTTCGAAGTCGCCTTCCTGAACGGTGGTCCGGGCAGGGTGGTGGACACCGCGCTCACCGCGATGCAGACGGACGGGCGGCTCACCATCGGCGGTCCCGGCATCGTCGCCGTCCAGCAGGTGGACGCCCGTGACCCGGTGGAGCGTGCGGTGCTCCAGGAACACGCCATGGCGCCCAGTGGCGCGCTGCACACCCTGCGCGACGCGGTGATGCGGCACCCCGCGGTGCAGGAGATCGGCGACGGTCTCGCGGCCCGCGGTCTGCTGGTCCCGCCCACGGCGAGCCGTACGTGGCTCCGCTGGGGCATCGCGCAGGGGCTGATATGTCTGCTGGCCATCCCGCTCACGGTCGTGATGACGGCTGTGCAGTCCATGTCCGACTACGCGGCCGACATGGACTTCTCCGTACCGTTCATCTTCAAAGTCCTCCCCTTCCTGCTGGTCGGCTTCCCGATCGGCTTCGTCTGCGCCGCCGTCGCCCGGGGGCGGGTCACCAAGGCGGGGCGCCGGGCCGCCGAGGCGTACCGCACCGCCCATGCGTACGACCCGCACCCGGCCCATCTGGTGGCCACGCACGGACTGCGGGCCCTCCCCGATCCCGTACTGCAGACGCAGCTGATCGCGGCGGCCAGGATGCGCCCGGCGGGACGGCCCCTGCGCTCGGGCTCGTCCTCGTCCTCGGACTCCTCCGGCCTGTTCGTCGCACCGGCGGTGTGGTGCGCCGGTACGGGCCCGGGCAACGGCAGCTGCGGAAGCTCCAATGGCAGTGGCAGCAGCGGAGGTGGCGGCGGGTGCAGTTCGGGGTCGAGCTGCGGTTCGGGGTCCAGTTGCAGCTCAGGGTCCGGCTGCGGCGGGTCGAGCGGCTCCAGTTGCTCCAGCAGCAGCGGTTCCAGCTGCGGTGGCGGGTCCAGTTGTGGCAGCAGCTCCTGAGCGACGGCGGTGTCCCGCTGCCCGGCTCACGCCGCCGAACCGTCCGCATGATGAACAGGCCATGGCGTTCCACGCCCGACTCGCATAGAAATCCGCCATGCTCTGGGTACTGTTTCTGCTGGTCGCATGGGGTGCGGCAGCCATCTCGTGCATCCGGCTCTGTATCGTCGCCGCCCGCACGGGGCTGCTGCACGACACATCCGCGGATTCCGCACGGAAGGTGCCGGACGGTCCTGAACTGACCCTGTACGAGACCGCGTTCCTGGCCGGCGGCCCGCACCGGGTGGTCGATCTGGCGCTGGTCGCCATGCATCTGCGACGGCGGCTGCTGCTCGCCCACACCGGGTGGGCGACGGTCGTCGACCCGGAGGGCCGGGACGAGATGGAGCGCACGGTGATCCGTGCCATCGGTCCGCAGGGACAGTCCCCCATACCGCCTGTCCGGACGGCCGTGGCGGCCGCCGAAACCGTGCGCGCCCTGGCCGACCGGCTCGTCACCGCGGGCCTGGCCGTCCCCGGCGGCGCCGGAACCGATGTCGCCGCCGCGGTCCGGGCGGTGCGCGCCGCGGCTCTGCTGGTGGTCGCGATGGGCACTGTCGCGCTGCTGATACCCGGTCAGGAGCGCAGCGCCGACGGTCCGGTGGTCCCGCTGCTCGTCTGGTTCGGGCTGCCGCTCGCACTGACGCTGGGCTGTCTGATCATCGCCCGGATGGAGATCCATCCGTACAGCTCCTGGGCCTCACCTGCCGGGCAGCGACTGCTTGCCGCGAACGAGATCACGGCGACGGAGGACCATGGCGTCCTGGCGGCGATTGCCGTACGGGGCGTGCGCGCCGTGGACGATCCGGCGCTGCGGGCCGCGCTCGGGGTCCACGGTCCGTCCAGCTGATACTCCCCCGGCGGCGAGACCCGTGGGAGCACAGGTCCATTCCCTCCCCCACGAGGTCGAGGCCGGCTCCACAGCAGAGCAACCGATTCAATGACGATCAGTCAGTTCTCGTCGTGGAGCCAGATGTTGACGAGCAGGGACAGCAGTGGCACGACGGGCCGGCACCAGGACGGGCTGTTGCCCCTGCATCGCAGCCGGTCCAGTCGGTTGTCACCTTCTCCCGCAGGTAACGCATGCACACCCCCGCTGCAGGCTCGGCATCAGAGGGGAAAGGAGTAATGATGGAAATCGACAAGCCGACGTCACGTATTTCATAGCGAAAATGACCGGCGGCCCGACCGGACTGATGCGAGAACGGTGGCGACAGTCCAGCTGACCTCCTGTTCCGACCGTGTCCCGGCAACGTCGCGGTCTTCCGCACATGGCATTGCCTTGCAAAACGCCATAAGTGACTGAACAACCCGCCCTGCCGTTTCCTCGGTGGTCGGTCGGCACCGCCCCGGGACCTCGGAGCAGAAGAGAGCCCCCGGTGAAGTCCATAGTTGAGCAGCTGCGCGCCTCACCCAGGTCTGCGGACGACGTCCCGGACCGGCCGGCAGTGTCCGCCGGCGACTGCGGACTGCTTCTCATCAGGATCACGTTCGGCCTGCTGATGGCAGGGCACGGCTGTCAGAAACTCTTCGGAATTTTCGGTGGTGACGGTCTCACCGCCACGGGCAAGGGGTTCGCCGCACTGGGCTACCGCCCCGGGACGGTCTACGCCGTCATCGGCGGCGGCTCCGAGTTCCTGGGAGGCATCGGTCTGGCGCTGGGACTGTTCACGCCACTGGCGGCGGCTGCCCTGATAGGCGTGATGATCAACGCCATGGTGACCGTCACCGCGGCACACGGTCTGTGGGAAACGCAGGGTGGCGTGGAGTACAACCTGTGCATCACGGCCGTCGCACTCGGCATCGCCGCCATCGGCCCCGGACGGCTCGCTCTCGACCGGCCGTTCCGCTGGGGAAAGGGCGGTTGGTATGAAGCCGCCTTCGCGCTGTGCCTCGGCGGCATCGGCGCCGCCATCACGCTGAGTCTCTAGGCTCGCCGCCTCGGTTGTGACGGGGCCTGTCGACGGTTGGCAGCCGGCGGTCGGAAGTGTGAGTGCCCATGCGTCGCCGTATTCGCGATGACCACATGACGATGTCGCGCGGTGCACTGTGCGCTGCGGCTGTCCCGTTCGGGCTCGGCGCCTTCGACAGCACCGCGGATGGGAGCCGTGCTCCGCGTGCTTCTCTGTGGGTTCCGGGGTCGCCGCAGGTCGGAGCCTGCGGCGAACCCGGAGCCGAACCCGGTGTCGCTGGAACGACGGGCAGCGCGGAACGCGCCGGTGCCCGTCGTCTGATCTTCCGGGTTGGGGTGGTCGGAGCCCGCTCGCTACGCGAGTCCGGCCACCAGGTCTGCAACCGACTTCCTGCGCCCCGTGTAGAACGGGACCTCCTCGCGGACGTGCATCCGCGCCTCGGAGGCCCGCAGGTGGCGCATCAGGTCGACGATGCGGTGCAGCTCGTCGGCCTCGAAGGCGAGGATCCACTCGTAGTCGCCGAGCGAGAAGGAGGCGACGGTGTTGGCCCGGACGTCGGGGTAACCACGGGCCATCTTGCCGTGGTCCGCGAGCATGCGGCGACGGTCCTCGTCCGCCAGCAGGTACCAGTCGTAGGAGCGCACGAAGGGGTAGACGCTGATGTAGTTGCGCGGCGTCTCGTCGGCCAGGAACGCCGGGATGTGCGACTTGTTGAACTCGGCGGGGCGGTGCAGCGCCATGTTCGACCAGACCGGCTCCATCGCCAGGCCCAGCTTGGTGCGCCGGAAGAGGTTGTACGCCTCCTGCAGCTCGTCCGCGGTCTCGGCGTGCCACCAGATCATGATGTCGGCGTCGGCACGCAGGCCGGAGAGGTCGTAGGTGCCGCGGACGGTGATGTCCTTCGCCGCGAGCTGGTCGAACAGCTCCTGGACCTCGTCGGCGTAACCGGCACGGTCCGCGGGCAGGACATCGCGCAGCTTGAAGACGGACCACAGCGTGTAGCGGATGACCTCGTTGAGGTCCTTGGCCTTCTTGCCGGCGTTGGGGATCTTCTCAGGCGCACTCATACGGCTATTGTCCCGCCTCGCTCCGTGTGCCCTGAACCAGGGTCGACGTGGCGATGATCTCTTCCCCGGACCCGCCGGTGAGGTCGCGGGCGATCTCGTCGGCGGCACGGTGGGCGCTCGCGATGCACGCCGGGATGCCGACCCCGTCGTAGACCGCTCCGCAGACCCGCAGGCCGGTCAGCTTGGCGACCTCGTCACGGATCCGGGCGACCCGGGAGAGGTGGCCCACGGGGTACTGGGGCAGTCCGCCGATCCACCGGGTGACCTCGGTGTCCACGGGCTTCGCGGCCAGTCCGGTCGCCTCGGCGAGGTCACGCAGAGATACGTCGACCAGCTCGCTGTCCTCGCGGTGCAGGTGGTCCTCCTCGCCGTACCGGCCGACGGAGGTGCGCAGGACGAACAGGTCGGGGGCGGAGTCGGCGACCCAGTTCCACTTGTGGGTGGAGAAGGTGGAGGCCTTGATGGTGCGGCCGTCGACCGGCGGTACGAGGAAGCCGGAGCGTCCGTCGAGTGCGCCGGTGGCGGCCACCTCGGAGCGGCGGAACGCCATGGTGACGAGCGCCATCGACGCGTACTCGACACCGGCGAGCTCGGCGGAGGCGGCCGGGGACTCGGCGGCGAGCAGGGTGGAGGCGGACCAGGCCGGGGCGGCAAGCACGATGCCGTCGGCGGTGATCACCCGGGTGTCCGTGCGGACGTCCCAGCCGTCGGTGGTACGGGTCAGGCCGAGGACGGGGGTGGCGGTCAGGATCTCCCCGCCCGCCGCGCGTACGGCGTCGGCGACCGCGTACGGCAGGGTGCCGATACCGCCGTCGATGCCCTGGAAGACCGGTCCGGTCTGCTGCCGGGCCGCGGCCCGCTCCTGGATGCGCCGGACGCCGTCGAGCAGCGAGCCGCCCTCCCGCACCACCTCGAAGAGCTGCGGTACGGCGGCACGCATCGAGATCCGGTAGGCATCGCCCGCGTACACGCCGCCGAGCAGCGGTTCCACGAGCCGGTCGACGACCTCGCGGCCCAGCCGGTCGGCGACGTACGCGCCGACCGCGACATCGTCGCCGACGGTGGTCGGGGTGAGGTCGCGCTCCTGTGCGATGCGCGCGAGGCCCTCCGGGGAGAGCACCCCGCTGACCGCCGCCGGGTCGCCGGGTACGCCCATCACATGGCCCTTGGGCATGGGTCGCAGGGCGTCGCGCGTCCAGACCGATGCGGTGGCGGTGGCGGGCGGCTGGAGGCGGTCGCCGAGCCCGACGGCGCGCGCCAGGGCGACGGCTTCGGGACGCCGGGCGAGCATCGACTCGGCGCCCAGGTCGACCCGGGTACCCGCGATGTCACCGGTCATGAGTTTGCCGCCGAGCCGGTCGGTGGCCTCGAGGAGGGTGACCCGCAGCCCGGTCCCGAGGAGCCGGTGGGCGGCGGCGAGACCGGCGATGCCACCGCCGATGACGACGACATGACCCGTACCTGTGTCCGCGCGGTTTATTGAACGCTGCATGCCTCCACTCTCTCAAACCTGTTCCGAGTCCTGAACGTGACCGCTTCGAAACCGGTATCAGGCAACCCGCACCACCGCCCCGCACGTCGAACCGGCACCATCAACCACCCACCTCGGGGGAGCAGTTATGCAGACAGACCGGCATCCTGGCCGTTCATCCGGCCGTCGTTCGCGCACGATCCTGGCCGCCGGGCTGCTGGCCGGCCTCCTCGCACTGAGCGGCTGCGGCGCCGCCGACAGTGCGAGCGACGAGAGTTCCGGGGACAACAAGAGAGCGATCTCCGCGGACGAGCGGGGCGCCGCGGACGCCGCGGCCGGGAAGACGGCACAGGCTCCGCAGGAGGCCGGTGGTTCGTCGGCGGAGCAGAAGAAGCCCGACGCCCTGGCCGCCGGCACCCATGTCATCCGTACCGCCACGCTCTCGGTGGAGGTGAAGAGCGTGGCGAAGGCTGCCGCGGCCGCCCGCTCGGTCGCGGAGGGTTCGGGCGGCCTGGTGGCCCGCGAGGAGACGGAGCGGGTCGACGACACGCATGAAATGTCACATCTCGTACTGCGTGTTCCGCAGGGTGAGTACGACGCGGTGCTGCGGGATCTCTCGGGCGCCGGAAAGCTGTTGTCGCGCACGTCGTCCGCGAAGGACGTCACCGACCAGGTGGTCGACGTGGAGAGCCGGATCGCCACCCAGCGGGCGAGCGTGGCGCGGGTGCGCAAGCTGATGGACCGGGCCGAGAAGCTCACCGATGTGGTCGCGCTGGAAGGTGAACTGAGCAGTCGTCAGGCTTCTTTGGAGTCGCTGCTCGCCCAGCAGGAGTCGCTGAAGGACCGCACCACGCTCGCCACGATCACGCTCGACCTCTCCGAGCCGGAGACGGTGGCGAAGGACGGCGACGACGACCCCGGTTTCCTGGACGCACTCGGCGGCGGCTGGCACGCGTTCGTCACGATGCTGCGGTGGCTCGCGATGGCGGTGGGTGCCGCGGCCCCGTTCCTGGCCGCGGCCGCCGTACTTCTGCTGCTGTGGCGGCTGCTCCCGGGCCGCCGGCCCCGACGCCGTGCGCCGCGGGCGCCCGAGCGGCCCGAGCCCTCGTCCACACCCCCGGCGTCGTAGCGTGGTCCCTTCGGACTCGGCGTCGAAGGGACCAGGCATGACGGCGGAGCGACTGGTAGTCATCGGCGGTGACGCGGCGGGCATGTCCGCCGCGTCCCAGGCCCGCAGGCTCAAGGGTCCCGACGAGCTGAGCATCGTCGCCTTCGAGCGGGGCCATTTCACCTCGTACTCCGCCTGCGGCATCCCCTACTGGGTCGGTGGCGACGTCACGGAGCGGGACGACCTCATCGCCCGTACGCCAAAGGAGCACCGGGCCCGCGACATCGACCTGCGGATGCGAACAGAGGTCACGGAGATCGATGTCGCCGGGCAGCGGGTGCGGGCCCTGGACCGGGAGACCGGTGAGACGTACTGGACGGGCTTCGACAAGCTGGTGATCGCGACGGGAGCCCGGCCGGTGCGTCCGGCGCTGCCCGGCATGGACGCGCCCGGGGTGCACGGGGTGCAGACGCTGGACGACGGGCAGGCGCTGCTGGAGTCGCTGGACCGGGTGGCGCCGGAGCGCAGGCGGGCGGTCGTCGTCGGGGCGGGCTACATCGGCGTCGAGATGGCGGAGGCGATGCTGAAGCACGGCTTCGAGGTGACCGTGCTCAACCGCGGCGAGCAGCCGATGGCGACGCTCGACCCCGACATGGGGCGGCTGGTCCATGACGCGATGGACGGCCTGGGCATCACCACGGTCAACCGGGCCGAGGTCACCGCGATCCGCACCGGCCCGGACGGCCGGGTCCGCGCCGTCGTCGCGGGCGGCGCCTCCTACCCGGCGGACGTGGTGGTGCTCGGTATCGGTGTGGAGCCGGAGACGACGCTGGCGCGGGCCGTCGGCCTCCCGCTGGGCCCGCACGGCGGCCTGCTCACCGATCTGTCGATGCGGGTCGTCGGGCACGACAACATCTATGCGGGCGGCGACTGTGTCGAGGTCCTCGACCTGGTGGCGGGCCGTACCCGCCACATCGCGCTGGGCACCCATGCCAACAAGCACGGCCAGATCATCGGGGCCAATGCGGGCGGCGGCTACGGGACGTTCCCGGGGGTGGTGGGCACCGCGGTGAGCAAGGTGTGCGATCTGGAGATCGCCCGCACCGGGCTGCGGGAGAAGGACGCCCGCGCGGTGGGCCTGCGGTTCGTCACGGCGACGATCGAGTCGACGGGCCGGGCGGGCTACTACCCGGGGGCGCAGCCCATGACGGTGAAGATGCTCGCGGAGTACCGCACGGGGCGGCTCCTCGGTGTGCAGATCGTGGGCCGGGAGGGGGCTGCCAAGCGCGTGGACATCGCGGCCGTGGCGCTCACGGCCGGGATGACGGTGGACCAGATGACCGCCCTGGACCTGGGCTACGCCCCGCCGTTCTCACCGGTCTGGGACCCCGTCCTGGTGGCGGCCCGCAAGACGGTGACGGTACTGCGGCGGGCGGGCACCGCCTGAGTGCGCGGTGCCCGGTGTCCTCTGCCGCTCAGCGCGCGGTCCGTTCGTGCACGTACTCCACGAGCCGCGTCAGTGCGTCCGGGTCCATCGACGGCATGACGCCGTGGCCCAGGTTGAAGACATGGCCCTCGAGACCGGCGGCCGCGTCCAGTACCTCCTGGGCCTTCTCCTCCACCGTCGCCGTCGGCGCGAACAGCACCGCGGGGTCGAGGTTGCCCTGGAGCGCCTTGCCGGGGCCGACGCGGCGCGCGGCCTCGTCCATGGGAACCCGCCAGTCGACGCCGACGACATCCGCGCCTGCCTCGCCCATCAGGCCGAGGAGTTCGCCGGTGCCGACACCGAAGTGGATGCGCGGGACCCCGTACGGGGCGACGGCCTCGAAGACCTTCGCCGAGGCGGGGAGCACCGAACGCCGGTAGTCGGCGGGGGCCAGCGCGCCCACCCAGGAGTCGAAGAGCTGGACGGCCGAGGCACCGGCCTCGATCTGGACCTTGAGGAAGGCGCCGGTGATCTCGGCGAGCCGGTCGAGCAGATCCGCCCAGAGCTGCGGGTCGCCGTACATCAGGGCCTTGGTGTGCTCGTGGTTGCGGGACGGTCCGCCCTCCACGAGGTAGCTCGCGAGCGTGAAGGGCGCGCCCGCGAAACCGATGAGCGGGGTGGAGCCCAGTTCGGCAGTGAGCAGGCCGATGGCCTCGGTGACGTAACTGACGTCCTCGGGCGTGAGGTCGCGCAGCCGGGCCAGATCGGCGCGGGTGCGGATCGGATCGGCGATGACCGGGCCGACCCCGGGCTTGATGTCGAGGTCGATCCCGATGGCCTTGAGCGGTACGACGATGTCGCTGAAGTAGACCGCGGCGTCGACCTTGTGGCGACGGACGGGCTGCATCGTGATCTCCGCGACCAGCTCCGGCATCGTGCAGGAGTCGAGCATCGGGATGCCCTCGCGCACCTTCAGGTACTCCGGCAGCGAACGTCCTGCCTGGCGCATGAACCAGACCGGCGTGTGCGGTACGGGCTCGCGGCGGCATGCCTTCAGGAACGCCGACTCATGGGTGGCGGATGTCTTCGTCTGCTGGCCCATGGGGCGGTCGTTGTCACTCACACACAGAATCTTCGCACGAAGCCGCAAGCAGCCGGGCCCGCGCGGGTGTCCCTCCCTGCGCGAGGCTCCGGTTCCGCCTACTCTTCCCCGCATGGCTCCGGCTCAGGGACAGTTCTCCGATCAAACCGATGGCGCTGACAGCAAGGACAGCGCGGAGGGTGGTTCCGTCCCGCCCGCGTTCCGGTCGGCAGTGGACGCGTTGCACTCGGCGCGACTGCGTCCCGAGCTGGAAGTGGAGCCGACGCGGCCGCCCAAGCGGCTCGCTCCGTACGCGTACGCCCTGGAGGCCGCGGTCGTGGACGGCGAGGACGATCTCGCCGACGGCCGCCTCGTACTGCTCCACGATCCGGCCGGGCACGACACCTGGCAGGGCACCTTCCGCCTGGTGACGCTGGTACGAGCCGAGCTGGAGCCGGAGATGGCCTCCGATCCGCTGTTGCCGGAGGTGTGCTGGTCATGGCTGACCGGTGCGCTGGAGGCGCGCGGTCTGTCGTACGGGGAGGCGAGCGGCACGGTGACCCGGGCAGGGTCGCACTACTTCGGTGCGCTGGCCACAAGACGCCCGGCGACGCAGATCGAGATCCGGGCGTCGTGGACACCGCGCGAGGGCCGTGGCGGGGTGCCGGACACGGCGGCGCATCTGATGGCGTGGGGCGATCTGCTGTGTCAGATCGCCGGCCTGCCACCGTCCGGCCCCGCCGATGCCGCGGTGGTGACACTCCCCCAGCGGCGCGGCCCCCAGGTTCCCTGAACCTGTCCTGAATCCGTCCCGAACCCTTCCCCTTGCCGGTAACGCTGCGTCACAACCATCGCAAAGTCACCGGCATTCTTTTCGTACAATCGATCACATGTCCGATTTGTCCGAATTGTTACTCACCAAATAGTGATCTTCCTCTAAAGGAGGACGGGTCTGCTGCCGAAGAGGTCAATGACCCTTCAAGCACGGTTCGCCCCGGCTTCATCCCCGAGCCGGCCCGTCCCGCCACTCCCCAGGAGGCCTGGTGTCCGTTCTCCTAGAGCAGCCCGCAAGCCTGGTCGCCTACCGCCCGAACAAGCCGACGGCCATGGTCGTCGTGGCCGACCCGCGCGTCCGTTCCACCGTCACCCGCCATCTGTGGGCACTCGGAGTACGTGACGTCATCGAGGCGTCGTCCATCGCGGAGGCCCGTCCCCGCGTCGGCAATCCACGCGACATCTGCGTAGCCGACGTCCACCTGCCCGACGGTTCCGGGCTGACCCTGTTGTCCGAGACCCGAGCCGCCGGCTGGCCGAACGGCCTCGCCCTCTCCGCCGCCGATGACATCGGCGCCGTACGCAACGCCCTCGCGGGCGGCGTGAAGGGCTACGTCGTCACCGGCACCCGAACCAATATCGGCCACCCCACCCGTCCCGGCGTCGCTCCCATCGGCGCCACTGCCGCCCGTATGCACCGCCGGCCCCCCGGCACCCCGAGCCACCCGGGCGGCTACCGCGAACTGTCCGGCCGCGAGGTCGAGGTCCTCCGGCTGGTCGCCGAAGGCCAGTCCAACAAGGCCATCGGCGTCTCCATGGGCCTGTCCGCCCTGACCGTCAAGAGCCACCTCGCCCGAATCGCCCGCAAGCTCGGCACCGGAGACCGCGCAGGAATGGTCGCCGTCGCCCTGCGAACGGGCATCATCCACTGACCCCCGCACCCCGGCAAGTACACACAGCCATACGCACCGGCTGGATTACATTCATCAGCGCCCGTCGACGGAACGTTCCGTCGACGGGCGCCGTACATACACAGATACCCTTGACACGTGACCGACGCCCAAGAGACCGCAGCAGACACTTCACTGCGAACCACCGGGGGCGCCCCCCCGGACGACGTCGCCCCGGCGCCGATCCCCTTGCTCGAACCTCGAGAGGGCATTCCCCCGGTGGTGGCATCCGACGACGCCCTCGCCCGGGTGATCGCCGCCTTCGCCACGGGCTCCGGCCCGGTGGCCGTCGATGCCGAGCGCGCCTCCGGCTACCGCTACGGCCAGCGCGCCTACCTCGTGCAGCTGCGCCGCGACGGCGCGGGCAGCGCACTGATCGACCCTGTCGGCTGCCCCGATCTGTCGGGGCTCGGCGACGCCCTGAGCGGCAGCGAGTGGATCCTGCACGCCGCCACTCAGGACCTGCCCTGTCTGCGTGAAATAGGGATGACTCCCACCGGGCTCTTCGACACCGAGCTGGCCGGACGGCTGGCCGGCTTCCCGCGGGTCGGCCTCGGCGCCATGGTCGAGAGCGTGCTCGGGTACTCACTGGAGAAGGGCCACTCCGCCGTCGACTGGTCGACCCGTCCGCTGCCCGACCCCTGGCTGCGTTATGCGGCGCTCGACGTCGAGCTGCTGATCGATCTGCGCAACGCCCTGGAGGACGAGCTCGACCGGCAGGGCAAGCTGGAGTGGGCGCGGGAGGAGTTCGACGCGATCGCCTCCGCGCCGCCCGCTCCCCCGCGCAAGGACCCGTGGCGCCGCACCTCCGGCATGCACAAGGTCCGCCGCCGCCGTCAGATGGCGGTGGTACGGGAGCTGTGGAACGCCCGTGATCAGGTCGCGCAGCGCCGTGACATCTCGCCCGGCAAGGTCCTCGGTGACGCCGCGATCGTCGAGGCGGCCCTCTCGCTCCCGCCGAACGTCCAGGCGCTGACCGCCCTGCCGGGCTTCGGCCACCGCATGGGCCGGCGTCAGCTGGAGCAGTGGCAGGCGGCCATCGACCGGGCCAAGGCACTGCCGGACGCCGAGCTCCCCCAGCCCGGCCAGACCCTCGCAGGTCCGCCGCCGCCCCGTGCCTGGGCGGACAAGGACCCGGCGGCAGCGGCCCGGCTCTCGGCCGCCCGTGCCGCGGTGTCGGAGCTCGCCGAGCGGCTCCACATGCCGCAGGAGAACCTGATCACCCCGGACACGGTGCGCCGGGTCTGCTGGGAGCCGCCGAAGAATCCGACCGCGGACGCGATCGAGTCCGTGCTCACCGGGTACGGCGCGCGGCACTGGCAGATCGAACAGGTGACCCCACTTCTGGTCCGAGCGCTGATGTCGGCGGCCTGAGGGCTCGCCTCTGAGGGTCGTAATCACGCCAGGTTGCGCGGCCTCCGGCCACCCCCTGTCCCCAATCGCCGGACGGGCTGCTTTCGCCGCCCCGTCCGGCGATTGCCGTTTCCGGCGCGGCCCCGACACGTCCGGCAGTCCGCCGCCGGCCCGTCCGGCGTTCGAGGCCGAAACGGCCCTCGCGACCGCCCCGACCGCATGTGACCTTCGCCGCTCCCGCCACAGGGGCTGGGCAGTCTGGTTACCCGCAAGTAGCATGAGGGGAGCGGCGCGCCTGTGGGCGTGCCCCGCAGCAGTGCCATCCCGCACCCTGGAGGAGAGCCACCGTGCCTCGTACCATCCGGGACGTCGTCTTCGTCGACGGCGTCCGCACCCCGTTCGGCAAAGCGGGCCCGAAGGGCATCTACCACGAGACCCGCGCCGACGATCTCGTCGTGAAGGCCATCCGGGAGCTGCTGCGCCGCAACCCGGACCTGGACCCCGCGAAGATCGACGAGGTCGCCATCGCCGCGACCACCCAGATCGGCGACCAGGGTCTGACGCTGGGCCGCACCGCCGGAATCCTGGCCGGTCTGCCGCAGTCCGTCCCCGGTTACTCCATCGACCGCATGTGTGCGGGCGCCCTGACCGCCGTCACCTCGACGGCCGGTTCCATCGCCTTCGGCGCGTACGACGTCGTCGTCGCCGGTGGTGTCGAGCACATGGGCCGCCACCCGATGGGCGAGGGCGTGGACCCGAACCCGCGCTTCGTATCGGAGAAGCTGGTCGACGAGTCCGCCCTGTTCATGGGCATGACCGCGGAGAACCTGCACGACCGGTACCCGCAGATCACCAAGCTCCGCGCCGACGAGTACGCGGTCCGCTCGCAGGAGAAGGCCGCCAAGGCGTACGCCAACGGCAAGATCCAGCAGGACCTGGTGCCGGTCTCCGTGCGCCGCACCAACGCCGAGGCCGGCGAGACGGGCTGGGGCCTGGTCACCGCCGACGAGCCGATGCGTCCGGGCACCACGCTGGAGTCCCTGGCCGGTCTGAAGACCCCGTTCCGCGCCCACGGCCGGGTCACCGCCGGTAACGCCGCGGGGCTCAACGACGGCGCCACCGCCTCGCTGCTCGCCGCCGAGGACGTCGCCCGCGAGCTCGGTCTCCCGGTCAAGATGCGCCTCGTCTCGTACGCCTTCGCCGGTGTCGAGCCGGAGGTCATGGGCTACGGTCCGATCCCCGCGACGGAGAAGGCTCTCGCCAAGGCCGGTCTGTCGATCGGTGACATCGGCCTGTTCGAGATCAACGAGGCGTTCGCCGTCCAGGTGCTCGCCTTCCTCGACCACTACGGCATCGCCGACGACGACGCGCGCGTCAACCAGTACGGCGGCGCCATTGCGTACGGCCACCCGCTGGCCTCGTCCGGTGTGCGTCTGATGACGCAGCTGGCCCGCCAGTTCGAGGAGCAGCCGCAGGTCCGCTACGGCCTGACCACCATGTGCGTCGGCTTCGGCATGGGCGCGACGGTCATCTGGGAGAACCCGCACTTCGACAAGGCAGACGGAGGCAACAAGTGAGCTCCACCACTGAGCTTCTGAAGGGTGCGGCCGAGCTGTTCCCGGGCGAGGTCGTCACGCAGGCGCACGTGCGCCACCTCGACCTGCCGGCGGGCGCGGGCAGGTTCGCCCTCATCACGCTGGACAACGGCCTGGACCACACCAAGCCGACCACCTTCGGACCGCAGTCGCTGGCGAACCTGAACGCCGCCATCGACCAGGTCGAGAAGGAGGCCGCCGAGGGTGCGATCACCGGTATCGGTATCACCGGCAAGCCGTTCATCTTCGCCGTCGGCGCCGACCTCAAGGGCGTCGAGCTGCTGAAGAAGCACGACGACGCGCTCGCCATCGGCAAGGGCGGCCACGACGTCTTCCGGCGTCTGTCCGGCCTCGCGGTCCCGACGTTCGCGTACTACAACGGCGCGGCGATGGGCGGCGGTGTCGAGGTCGGTCTGCACTGCTCGTACCGCACCGTCTCCAAGGCGCTGCCCGCGTTCTCGCTGCCCGAGGTCTTCCTCGGTCTGGTCCCCGGCTGGGGCGGCTGCGCCCTGCTGCCGAACCTGATCGGCGCCGACCGCGCGGTCTCCGTCATCATCGAGAACTCGCTGAACCAGAACCGTCAGCTCAAGGGCAAGCAGGTCTTCGAGCTCGGGATCGCCGATGCCCTCTTCGAGGGTGCGGACTTCCTGGAGCAGTCGCTGATCTGGACGGCGGACGTGCTGAACGGCACGGTCACGGTGGAGCGCCCCGAGGTCGACCGCGGTGACGCCTGGGACCAGGCCGTCGCCCGCGGCAAGGCGATCGCCGACTCCAAGGTGCACGGCGCCGCCCCGGCCGCGTACCGCGCGCTGGAGATCATCGCCGCGGCGAAGGACGGCGACCTGAGCGCCGGCTTCGACGCCGAGGACCAGGCCCTCGCGGACCTGATCATGGGCGGCGAGCTGCGCTCCGGGATCTACGCCTTCAACCTGGTCCAGAAGCGCGCCAAGCGCCCGGCCGGTGCCCCGGACAAGAGCCTGGCCCGCCCGGTCACCAAGGTCGGCGTCGTCGGCGCCGGTCTGATGGCCTCACAGCTGGCGCTGCTCTTCCTGCGCCGCCTGGAGGTGCCGGTCGTGCTGACCGACATCGACCAGGAGCGCGTCGACAAGGGTGTGGGCTACGTCCACGCCGAGATCGAGAAGCTACTGGGCAAGGGCCGGATCAACCAGGACAAGGCCAACCGCCTGAAGGCCCTGGTCTCCGGTGTGCTGGACAAGGCAGAGGGCTTCTCCGACGCCGACTTCATCATCGAGGCCGTCTTCGAGGAGATCGGCGTCAAGCAGCAGGTGTTCGCGGAGGTCGAGGCGGTCGCCCCGGCGCACGCGATCCTCGCCACCAACACCTCGTCCCTCTCGGTCACCGAGATGGCGTCGAAGCTGCAGCACCCGGAGCGGGTCGTCGGCTTCCACTTCTTCAACCCGGTCGCGATCCTCCCGCTGCTGGAGATCGTCCGCGGCGAGCAGACCGACGACGCCTCGCTGGCCACGGCGTTCGGTGTGGCGCGGAAGCTGAAGAAGACCGCGGTGCTGGTGAAGGACGCCCCGGCGTTCGTCGTCAACCGCATCCTCACCCGCTTCATGGGCGAGATCCAGAACGTCATCGACGAGGGCACTCCGGTCGAGGTCGCCGAGAAGGCCATCGAGCCCCTCGGCCTGCCGATGTCCCCGCTGGTCCTCCTGGAGCTCGTCGGCCCGGCCATCGGTCTGCATGTCTCCGAGACCCTGAACCGCGCCTTCCCGGAGCGTTTCACCGTCTCCGAGAACCTGGCCGCGGTGGTCAAGGCCGGCAAGCGCGGCTTCTACGTCTACTCCGCCGAGAATCCGGCCAAGCCGGAGCTGGACCCGGAGGTCGCCGCACTCCTCAAGCAGGGCGATGTCGTCCTGTCCGAGGAGCAGGTCCGCGACCGCGTCCTGGACGCGGTGGCGCAGGAGATCGGTCTGATGCTGGACGAGGGCGTCGTCGCCGAGGCCCAGGACATCGACCTCTGCCTGATCACCGGTGCGGGCTGGCCCTTCCACCTGGGCGGCATCACGCCGTACCTGGACCGTGAGGGCGTCTCGGAGCGGGTGAACGGCAAGAAGTTCCTGGCGCAGGGCGTGGCGAGCGTTCCGGCATAGTGCGGCCGAATAGCTGACACACCTTCACAAAAAACGCACAAGCGAGACCATGGCGGGCCGTACGAATCTCTCGTACGGCCCGCTTTCGCGTACTAAAAGTCCGGAACGTAGCCGGATCGGAACCTTTTCCTTGCAGACTCAACCTTAGTTTCTTGTTAATCTTCACCCCTACGACACGTTTGTTTCACTCGGCAGCAATGAACGGTGGATGTCCACCCCCACACTCCGCCGGATCGAGCAGATGAGCGTGTCGCTGTCACCGGTAGTGGTCGCTCAGCTAGAGGCAGAGCGGGGGAGCATGAGGTAGTCGAGCGATGGGCAATCCCGAGGCCTCTACACTGGTGCGCCTTTACAGGCGTCTCCTGCCGCATGCGCTGAGACGGCGACTCGTGCGAATCCTGCCGGCGGACAGCCGACTGTTTCTGCAGCAGTGTCTCGCGGGCCTGGGCGGCGCCTGGCGCGGCCTGCGCAAGCACCTGACCCTGCGACTCAGCAAGCGGCTCCGCCGGGACGCACGTCGGGTCGGCGTACGACTGGTCTGGTCCGGACGCAAGGTACGGGCCGCCGAGATCACCGAAGGTCTGACAGCCTCCGTCGCCCGGGCCACCAACCTCCTGCGCGTCTGCGAAGTCCTGGAGCGCCACGGCATCCCGCACTTCTGCGTGCGCGGCAATTCCGTCACGATGACCGCCGTCGCGGTCCCCGCGAGCGAACGAGCCCGGGCCGAACGAGCGCTGCGAGTGAGCCCGGTCGCCGAAGGTGCGCTGCTCGCGGGCGGCGCGACGGGGGGGCGCCCGCTGCACGCGGATCAGCGAGGCTCCTGGTCGCAGCTCGGCGAGGAAACGATTCTGCGTATCTGGTGGCTGCTCACCGACCCCGCAGGACATTGGACGCTGGGGCCCAACCATGCCTGCGTCATCGAGTTCTGGGCCGAGGACAAGGGACTGTTGCTCGCCCCCGTCCCCAACCTCACCGCCACGGCCGTGGTCGCCGCCGAAAGTGCCGTGCAGGTACCGGTCAGCCACTTCACCGGACCGATCAGCGGCGCTGTGGGCACCCCACCGCAGGTGGATACCCGGCCGGAGTTCACGCTCTCCCTTCCGGACGAAGTCACCTTCCCGGTGGACGCCGTCTACACCTGGGTGGACGGAGCCGACCCGGAGTGGATCCGCCGCAGGGCCACCGCCCTGGGCCGTACCGACTACCACGAGCAGGCCATCAGCGCCGCACGCTTCACCAGCCGCGACGAACTGCGCTACTCCCTGCGTTCACTGCACCAGTTCGCCCCCTGGCTGCGCACCATCTACCTGGTGACGGACGGTCAGGTGCCGGCCTGGCTGAACAGCGATCACCCCGGCGTGAAGGTCGTCCACCACCGCGACATCTTCACCGACGCCACCGCGCTGCCGACCTTCAACTCGCACGCCATCGAGAGCCAGCTGCACCACATTCCCGGCCTCTCCGACCACTTCCTGTACTTCAACGACGACGTCTTCCTCGGCCGCAGCGTCACCCCGGGCGAGTTCTTCCATGCCAATGGACTCTCGAAGTACTTTCCCTCCAACGCGCTCGTCCCGATGACCCCGCCCTCACCGCAGGATCCGCCGTCGGAGATCGCCGCGAAGAACAACCGCGTCGTCATAGCCGGGACCTTCGACCGGGTACTGACAAGGAAGATGAAGCATGTGCCGCACTCGCTGCGCCGCGACGTCCTCCAGGAGATCGAAGAACGGTATGCGGCCGAGCACCGGCTGACCCAGCACTCGCGGTTTCGCAGTTCCAGCGACCTGTCGATCACCTCCTCGCTGCACCACTACTACGGGCAGCAGACGAGCCGTTCCGTGACGGGAAAGATCCGCTACACCTACCTGGATCTAGCCGCCCCGAACACTGGACGACATCTGAACCGCCTGCTCGCCCAGCGCGATTACCACACCTTCTGCATCAACGACACGGTGGACGACCCCGACACGGCGGAGGCCCGCACGTCGATGCTGAAGACCTTCCTGGAGAGCTATTTCCCCGTAGCCAGCCCCTACGAGCGACCCGGACCGGGCTCGCCGCAGCCTGCCGCGAACCGGTTGGACACCGGCCGCATTGAGCCACACCCAGCACCCCGACCCTTGTGAAGTGGAACGATGACCAATGACCAGCGCGTGATCCGCGCAGCAGCTCCGGTGATCGGAGAGGACGAGATCGAGGCCGCCGTGCGCGTACTGCGCAGCGGCATGGTCGCCCAGGGCCCCGAGGTCGCCGCATTCGAGGAGGAGTTCTCGAAGTTCGTCGACGGTCGGCACTGCGTCGCGGTCAACTCCGGCACCAGTGCGCTGCACCTGTCGCTGATGGCGCTCGGCATCGGTCCCGGCGATGAAGTGATCGTCCCGTCCTTCACCTTCGCGGCAACCGCCAACGCCGTCCGCCTGATCGGCGCGACCCCGGTCTTCGCGGACATCGAGCGCGACAGCTTCTGTCTCTCCCCAGAGGCGGCCGAGGCCGCAATCACCCCGCGCACGGCGGCGATCATGCCCGTGCACCTCTACGGACATCCGGCCGCCATGGGCCGGTTCACCGCGCTGGCCGAGCGGCACGGTCTCGCGATCGTCGAGGACGCGGCACAGGCCCACAGCGCCTCGCTGGACGGCACGCCGGTGGGCGCATTCGGCGCGGCCGCCTGCTTCAGCTTCTACCCGACCAAGAACATGCACAGCCTCGAAGGCGGCATGGTCACCACGGGCGACGCCACGGTCGCCCGGACCCTCCGTCTGCTGCGCAACCAAGGCATGGAGCAGCGGTACGCCAACGAGATCGTCGGATTCAATGTCCGGATGACCGATGTCGCCGCCGCGATCGGCCGCGTACAGCTGCGCAGTCTCGACACCTGGACGCAGCAGCGTCGGGCCAACGCGGCCGCACTCGACGACGGCCTGCGCGGGGTCGTCACCCCACCGGTCGCGGAAGGGGCGGAGCACGTCTATCACCAGTACACGATCCGGGTAGGTACCGAGAGCAGCAAGCACCGCGACGCGGTATCCCGCGAACTGCAGGAGCGGGGCATCGGCAACGCCGTCTACTACCCCACTCCGGTGCACCGTCTGGCGCCGTTCGAGACCGGCGAGAAGGTGCTCGGATACGCTGCCGGCGATCTGCCCGAGACCGAGCGGGCCGCTGCGGAGGCGCTCTCCATACCCGTCCATCCGATGCTCACCTCGCAGGAGCTCGACCGCCTGACGGCCACCGTCAACGAGGTCGTGGGAGGCCAGGCATGAGCACGCAGAAGCCGCTGCGGGCGGGACTGGTCGGTCTCGGCTCCATGGGCCGGAACCACGCCCGAGTCATGCATGGTCTGGAGGGCGTCGAACTCGTCGCCGTGGCGGACCCGGTGGCCGCCCCGAGCAGCGCCCCCTCGGGCGTGCCCGTAGTGCGCTCGGTGGCCGAGCTCGCGGCCGAAGGGATCGACTACGCAGTCGTCGCCTGCCCCACGGCCCTGCACGAAGAGGTCGCTCTCGATCTGGCCGAACGCGGCATCCACGTTCTCATCGAGAAGCCGATCGCCCCCTCGGTGCAGTCGGCCGAGACGATCAGCCGGGCCTTCGAGGAACGCGGCCTGGTAGCCGGCGTCGGCCATATCGAGCGCTTCAACCCGGCCCTCCGCGAGCTGCGCGGCCGTCTGGATCTGGGCGAACTCGGAGACATCTACCAGGTGGTGACACGCCGTCAGGGCCCCTTCCCGGCCCGGATCGCGGATGTCGGCGTGGTGTACGACCTGGCCACGCACGATATCGACCTGACCGCTTGGCTCACCAACAGCCGGTATGAGTCGGTGAGTTCGGCAACCGTGTCGCGCAGCGGCCGGGCTCATGAGGACATGGTGGCGTTCGTCGGACACCTCTCGGGCGGCGTCGTCACCAGTCATCTCGTCAACTGGCTGTCCCCGCTCAAGGAGCGAGTCACCATCGTGACGGGTGAGCACGGCTGCTTTGTGGCCGATACTCTCACCGCGGACCTGTGGTTCTACGCGAACGGCTCGCAGCCCACCGAGTGGGAGGGACTGCGGCAGTTCCGGGGCGTCTCCGAGGGTGACGTCACGCGCTACGCGATCGTCAAGCGTGAACCCCTGCTGGTCGAGCACGAGACCTTCCGTGACGCCGTGCTCGGCAAGGAGGCCGACATCGTGACGCTGGAGCAGGCCACCGGGACCGTCGCGGTGGCCGAGGCCGTACTCTCGGCGGCCGCGAGCAGAACCGCCGTCGATCTGACGCCCAGCCAGCGGCTGGCCTCCGTCTGACTCCCCCGCGCCCGGGGTCCTGTCCAGCGGGCCCCGGGCCCGACGGAGTCGTTCCGGCGTCTTGAGGACGCACTGATGTACTGGAGTATTCGGTGATCCACCCGATCAATGCCGCGGTCGCCCGTCCGCAGCGCCCGTTGCCAACGGGGTTGCACGAGGTTCCCATAGGCATGCACCGCCGCCTGGCGCACGTGCAGCCCGGTCTCACACCGCTCGCGGTCCGCGCCCAGCACCTGTCGCTGGTGTCCACGGCGCTGACCCAGGCCGGCGTCGAGCACTTCGTGGTGCCCGGAACCGAGGACACTTCGTCCGCGATCGGCGTCCGGGACACCGATCGGGGGCGGGTCGCTCAGACGCTGCGTTCGCTCTTCAGCAGAAGCCCCGGGTACATCCAGCGCAAGGTGCCCGTCCAGCGCACCAGCGAGTTGCTGCACCTTGGATCCCGCGAGGCGTCCTGGCAGGGGCTGGAGACCGTCGACGTGCTGCGTGCCGTCTGGTTCCAGGCCGATCCGTCGGGTGAGCTGGTGTACGGCACCGAGTACGGCTGTGACATCGAGTTCTGGCGGGAGGAGGAAGGGCGGCTGCTACCGCCACGGATCAACCGGGGCGCGAGCTTTCTGCCTGTGCATGGCGAAATGACCCTCGTCTCGCCGCACCGGTTCTCCCGCCTTGCCCCACCGCAGACGGACGTGCCGCACAAGCAGCGCCGCTGGGGTCGGAAGCCGGAACGGAGCGGGCTGCCGACCCGACAGGAATTCGTCTGCACCGGCGCCGACGAGATCACCTTCCCCATCGATGTCGTCTACACCTGGGTGGACAGCGACGACCCTGCCTGGCAGCGCCGCCGCGCCGAGGCTTCCGGCGACGTCTTCCACGAGGAATCGGCGAGCGCCGGGCGCTACATCAACCGTGACGAGCTGCTCTACTCGATGCGCTCGCTCCACATGTACGCACCCTGGGTGCGGCACGTATTCCTGGTCACCGACGACCAGGTTCCACGATGGCTCAATGAGGCAGCCGAAGGTATCACTGTGGTCTCGCACCGGGAGATCTTCCGCGAGACCAGCCGACTACCGGTCTTCAACTCTCATGCCATCAGCGCCCAGTTGCACCGGGTGCCGGGGCTTTCGGAGCACTTCATCCACTTCAACGACGACGTGTTCGTCGGTCGGCCGATCACCCCGCACGAGTTCTTTCTGCCCAACGGGGCATCGAAGTACTACCCGGACAGCGTCCGTATCCCCATGGGACCGGTTCAGCCGGAAGACCTGCCGCACGAGGTGGCCCGCAAGAACGTCCGAGCCCTGTTGGAGGACCGGTTCGGCCGCACCATCATCGATGCGATGAAGCACACCCCCGTGCCGCTGCGGCGCAGTGTGCTGGAGGAGATGGAGCGAGAGTTCGCGGAGGTGTTCCGGGCAACCGCCGCCGCGCGATTCCGCAGCCGGACCGATATCGACGTCGGCACCTGCATGTATCCGTACTACTCCTACTTCACGGGGCGCGGGGTGCCCGACACCATCCCGTACGCCTATCTCCATCTCTCGATGGTCCAGCTCTCCAAGAAACTGGACCGGTTGCTCAAGCGGCGTGACGCGGCAGTCTTCTGTGTGAACGATTCCTTTACCACCGAGGACGATGTGGCCGATCAGGAAGCGCTGATCCACCCCTTCTTCGAGGCGTACTTTCCGCTTCCGAGTCCGTACGAGAAATCCGCGGCGACGCGATGAAGATCGATTTCCTGATTCAGAACGCCTACGCCGCGGACGGCTCCACCCGCGCCGTGCTCAATCTCGCGGGCGCGCTCGCCGATACGCACGAGGTCCGGGTGGTCTCGGTGTTCCGCTGGCTCGACCGTCCCGCCATCGCACCCGCCCACGGGGTACGGATCGTCTCGCTGCTCGATCTGCGTGAGGGCCGTCGTCCGGACAAACAGGATGTGCGCAGGCTCACTCCGTCCCGGGTCATTCCGCGTACGCAGGAGATGTCCTGGCGCTACAGCCAGTTGACGGACGACAAGGTCGAGGAGCACCTGCGGGCGAGCCAGGCGCAGGTGATCGTCGGCACCAGCCTGGAACTGGCCGCCTATGTCGCGCGCTGGGGCCGGCCGCGGGCGCTGCGCCTGGGCCAGTTGCACAAGTTGAGCACCGTGTTGTCCGCGCAGGAGCAGAGCCGTGCGTGGGCCGGGCTGGGAAGGCTCGACGCGGTTGTGGTGCCGAGCACCGACGAGGCGATGGCGATCACCCGGGCGGGGCTGGCGGGCGATATCGCGGTCTACGCCCATCCGGACTGTGTTCCCGATCCTCGGGTGCGCCCCGCCGACGGACGGTCCCGGGTGGTGATGGCTGCCGGGCGGCTGGTTCCGGAGAAGCGCTTCGACCTGCTCATCCAGGCGTTCGCGCGGGTCGTGGGGCACCATCCGGACTGGCAGTTGCGGATCTTCGGGACCGGTCCGGAGTACGGTCAGCTCAGGGCCCTGGTGGCCGAACTGGACCTGTACAACCATGTGTTCCTCATGATGGAGGAGCCTCGGCTGGAGGCTCAGTGGGCCGCAGCCGCCATCGCCGCCGTGACGTCGGACCGGGAGTCCTTCGGTCTGGCGCTTGCCGAGGCCATGCGGTGCGGAGTCCCTGTCGTCTCCACCGCCTGCCCGGGCGGGCCACAGGAGATCGTTCGCCATGAGATCAACGGCCTGCTCACACCGGTGGACGACGTCGATGCGTTCGCCGCCGCGCTGCTGCGCCTGATCGATGACGACCCGGCACGCGTCGCGCTGGGCCGCCAGGCGCGGGAGGATGCCCGTGCCTACGGTCCGGAGGTCTCGGCGGGGCGGTTCGAGAATGTCATCAGAATGGCCCGCCGGACCCGCCGGGAGACCCGTCCCGCCGCCGAGGTCACCGTCTCCTGCGCGTTGACGGAGAGCGGACTGATCAATCTGCGCCTGGAAGGTGTGCGGGACGGCCGCAGCGACCTCCAATTGGTGCTGCGCAAGCGGAAGGCGGCGCGCAACGAACCGCCCGTCACGCTGCCGCTGCTGCCTGCCGAGGGGCCCGCTCCTCATCAGTACGAGGCCATCGTCCCACCGGGCCCCGATGTCCTCACGGAGGGCCGCTGGGACGTCCATCTGGACAGCGGGGAGGGCAAGCCGGCGAAGGTGCGGCCCGGAACCCTGGATCTGCGTGGCTTCGGTCCGGTGGCCACCGGACCCGAGTACACCGTGGTGCAGCTTCCCTACGCCTCCGAGAGTGGCCATCTCGCGCTGCGTACCTGGACCCGGGACCGTCACGCCGAGGCGACCGAGGTCTGGGTCGACCAAGGAGTCATGCATCTGCGGGGATCGCTCTACGGCTGCGACTTCGGCACTGCGGAGCCCCTGTTGCTGATGCGCAGACGCGGTGTCGAAGAATCGGGTTTCTGGCTGCCCGGTGTCTCCTCCGGCGGCGCCGACTTCTCCTTCTCGCTGCCCGCATCCGATCTGTCCGAGCATCTGGTGTCCCGGCACGAACTGTGGGACCTGTGGGTCGGCCGGCGCCACGACCCGGTCGTGGCGCGACTGGGCCGCTTCCTGACGGACGTGGTGGACGTGAAGAGTGTGTTCGCTTATCCCACCATGGTCGTACCCACCGATGAGGGTCAGCCGGTCATGGTGAAGCCGTACTACACGGCTGGTACGGAACTGTCCGTCCGGGTCTCCGAGAAGGCCGGGTGACGGCGGAACGTGGGCATGACCGGAACAGCGGGCCAAAGGCGCCGAACACGGATCACCAGCAGCGGCTCACAGCCGGAGCCAGCCCTCCAACGCCATTCCCTGCTGGTCGGTGCGCTGCCTGGTGACGTTCATCCGGCCGTCCCGGCCGATGACCGCGACGACCAGCCGCCCATTCCGATCCAGGGTGAGCGCCGGTGTGCCCTCGCAGGGTTCGCGGGTGTCCGCCCACCAGGCTCCGGCGGATTCCAGCTCCGTCGGGTAGGCGGTGAGGGCAAGAGTGCCCGTCTCCTCCCTCTGGGCCAGCACGGTGCAGTCGTAGCCGTCGACGAGGCACCGGGTGAGGGCGAGGGGACCGCGGCCCGAGTGCCCGCCCAGCGGGGCGGGCGGGGCATCCGGGGCGCCCGCTGCCGGCAGGCGGTAGGCGACTACTTCGCCGGACTCCTCATCACGCCAGTAGTGAGTGATCCTGCCCTCGTAGGACTCGGTGCCGCCGGCCGTGTCGGCCCGGGCGATGAAGACCAGGTTCGGGGCGCGGTCCAACGGACCCCCCGGGGCTTCCTGACGCCAGACGTACACACCCTTGTCCGCGGGCATGAAGAGTTCGATGCGACCGGAGCGTGTGACGACGGCGGACAGACCCTCCCGTACCCGCTTGCACGGCATGGCAGTCCACTTGCCCCACACACCTGCGGGGTCACGCCTGCGGGTGGACACGCCCCCGAAGGCATTGCGGACGAAGACATGGAGTGCGTCGCTGCCGTCGACAACGGCGACGGGCGCGCCGATGGCCGCAGCCTGCTCGGCGTCCTTGGCATGCGGATTGCCGATCGTGTGCCAGCCCGTCATCGGACGGCCGGTCTGGTACTGGGAGGCGTACACGATCTCGACGGGCGCCTGGGGGCTGTCGCCCTTGCGCCGCAGGCCGAACAGGTCGACGAAGCCCGTCGAGCCGTGCGCCACGGAGAGGTACGGAAGCATACGGTCGTCGGGAAGCAGGAATTCGGCTGCTGTCCAGCCGTCACGGCCCTCGGGCGTCTCGGTCCAGCGGATGACACCTCCGGTCCGGGCCGGGGCGTACGCGGTGAGACGGCCGTCCGGCGCGGATATCAGCCAGCCGGCCCTCGGCGGTGCTGCCGCCAGTGCCTCCGGTGCCGCCGCGGCCCGCTGGGCCGGGTCGGCAGGGCCCCTCCCGGAACGAACTGCGGCACGCCTACGCCCAGTACGCAAACTCATCGTTCCCCGACCGTTCTCCACTGAATGCTTTCTCCGGTGCCGAACGGCGTTGGTCGGAGTCCCAAGTGTCTCTGTCGAGCGTCCAGTTTCGCCATAGCAGCAACAACTGATGTCACAATACTACTCGACAGGGGGCGATTTCTGGGGGATTCCTGTCGCACAATGCGACTTTGAGGCACGAATCATGCCCGGGCAGAAGCGCGGTACCCCACGGAGCGACTTCGGCACATATGGCCCGCCCGTTATCCATTCCTCTCCTCCCGCACGCATTCAGGCGTGTCCCGACGGAAGAATCAGACAAATCCATGACAGATCAGACCACTGGCACCGGATCGCACATATCCCATGACCGCCAGTCAAGACGGGCCCCCCGAAAGCGCCGCCGCGGCCTCAAGATCACCCTTGGTGTCCTGCTCGTCCTGCTGCTCGCCGGCGGCGGCACCGTCTACTGGCTCTACAGCAGCCTCGACGGGAACATCAAGGGCGTCGACATCGACAAGGCGCTCGGCGACGACCGCCCCGAGAAGCTGCCGACCACCGGTCAGAACCTGCTGGTACTCGGCTCCGACTCGCGGGCCGGTGCCGAGAACAAGGAGCTGGGCGGCGGCGGAAACGTCAGCGGTGCCCGGTCCGACACCGCGATGGTGGTGCACATTCCCGAGGGCCGCACCAAGGCCGTCGCCGTGTCCATACCCCGTGACACCCTGGTGACCCGGCCCGAGTGCACCAAGGCCGACGGTTCGGCCGTTCCGTCGGCGAACCGCGTGATGTTCAACTCCGTCTATTCGCAGGTCGGTCCTGCCTGTGTGGTCAAGACCGTCGAGAAGATGTCCAAGGTCCGGATCGACCACTACCTGGAGATCAACTTCGCCGGGTTCAAGGATCTGGTCGACGCGATAGGCGGCGTCACGGTCGATGTTCCGCAGGACATCCACGACAAGTCGTCCGGCCTCGACCTCACCGCGGGGCCGCACAAGCTCGACGGCACCCAGTCACTCGCCTACGTACGCACCCGGCACGGCATCGGGGACGGCAGCGACCTCGGCCGGATCGGGCTGCAGCAGCAGTTCCTGCTGGCGCTGCTGAGCGAGGTCAAGTCGCAGGATCTGCTGAGCAGCCCGACTGACACGTACAAGATCGCCAACTCGGCGACCAAGTCACTGACGACCGACGACGGTCTCGCCTCGCTGACGTCGCTCTCGAAGTTCGCCCGCTCCATGCAGGGCGTCGATCCCGCCTCGATGGAGACGATCATGCTCCCGGTGGCGTACGACAAGGCCGATCCGAACCGGGTCGTGGCGGCGCAGCCGCAGGCCGACACGTTGTGGAAGGCGATCCGCGAGGACGCCACGATCCCGGAGTCCGCGAAGAAGTCCCCGGCCACCGGCGGCTGACGGTCTCCGGCCGCGGTCGGCACATGGCACCCTTCGGGGATGCTGAGCGAACCGGCCCTGGTGATCGTCGACGCGGCCAATGTGGTCGGGTCGGTACCGGACGGATGGTGGCGGGACCGGCGTGGGGCGGCCGTACGGCTGCGGGATTCGCTGGTCCCGTTCGCCGTGGACGGTCTGGACTCCTTTCCCGGTCCCGCCGAGTTGATCCTGGTCGTCGAGGGCGCGGCCCGGGGCGTCGAATCGCTTCCCGGGGTACGGGTGGAATCGGCGCCCGGGAGCGGTGACGACCGGATCGCCGAGCTGGTCGCCGATGCCATGTCCCGTCCGACGGCCCGTATCTGTGTGGTCGTCACCGCCGACCGGGGGCTGCGGCAGCGGGTGGAAGCGTACGGAGCGCAGTGCGTGGGCCCCCGTGCTGTACGGCCGCTGCCTCCATCGCGCAGCGACTGATCTACGGCCGGCCGACGGGATCGTTGATCCGGCTGTGCCTGCGCCCGTACGCGAAGTAGATGACCACGCCGATGGCCATCCAGATGGCGAACCGCAGCCAGGTCTCGGCCGGCAGATTGAGCATCAGCCAGACCGAGGCGGCCACCGAGAGGATCGGGATCAGCGGCACCCACGGGGTGCGGAACGCGCGGTGCAGATCGGGGCGGGTGCGACGCAGCACCATGACGCCCAGGGCCACGACGACGAACGCGAAGAGCGTGCCGATGTTCACCAGCGTCGCCAGTTCGTTGATGCTCGTGAAGCCCGCGACGATCGCGATGATCACGCCGAGCAGGATGGTCGGGCGGTACGGGGTGCCGAAGCGGGGGTGCGTCACGGAGAAGAACCTCGGGAGCAGACCGTCGCGGCTCATCGCGAAGAACACCCGGGTCTGCCCGAGCAGCAGGATCAGACAGACCGTGGTGAGGCCGATCGCTGCGCCGAAGCTGATGAATCCCGCGTAGACGGGATGGCCGACGGCCTTGAACGCATCGGCCAGCGGGGCCTCGACCGACAGCTCGCTGTAGTGCTGCATGCCCGTGACCACCAGTGACACGGCGACATAGAGCACGGTGCAGATGAAGAGCGAAGCGAGGATGCCACGTGGCATGTCACGTTGCGGAACCCTCGTCTCCTCGGCGGCGGTGGCGACCACGTCGAAGCCGATGAAGGCGAAGAAGACGACGGAGGCGGCGGTGAAGATGCCGAGGACACCGAAGTTTGTGGGCGCATATCCGAAGATCAGCTGGATCAGCGGCGCGGTCAGTCCGGAACCGGAGGGCTGTGGCTGTGCCTCGGGGATGAAGGGCGAGTAGTTGGCGGCCTTGATGAAGAACAGTCCCGCGATGATCACGATCAGGACCACGGCGATCTTGATGGCGACCACAATTGTGGTGATCCGGGCGGAGAGCTTCATGCCGAGCACCAGCACGACGGTCAGCACGAGTACCAGGGCGAAGGCCAGGATGTCGAAGCCGAATCCTTTCGCCACATCGGGTCCGGAGAGCCCTTCGGGCATGCTCCAGCCGAAGTTGTCCATCAGCGAGCGGACATAACCGGACCAGCCGACCGCCACCACCGCCGTGCCGAGCGCGAACTCCAGCACCAGGTCCCAGCCGATGATCCAGGCGACCAGTTCGCCGAGAGAAGCGTACGAGAAGGTGTACGCGGAGCCGGCGACCGGGACGGTGGAGGCGAACTCGGCGTAGCAGAGCGCGGCCAGGGCGCAGACGATGGCCGCGACCACGAAGGCGAGGGCGGTGGCGGGGCCCGCGGTCTCCTTGGCCACCTTGCCGGTGAGCACGAAGATGCCGGTGCCGATGATGACGCCCACTCCGAAGACTGTGAGGTCCAGCGCGGAGAGGGACTTCTTGAGCGCGTGCTCCGGCTCCTCGGTATCGCGGATGGACTGTTCGACCGTCTTGGTCCGGAACAGTCCGCCACTGCTGGGTGGTGTGTCCTGCTGGGCAGTCACCGGCGTACCTCCACGCACTCGTCGTGTACGCCATGATTGGGACCGCATCTGCGGCGCAGGGCTCCGCACCGGACGATTTCACGCGAATGGGCCGGTCGGACCACTCGTACAGGGTGGCCGACCGGCCCATTGGCCGTATCGCGTACCGGCCGCGAGGCCGGGTCGTACGGGTCAGTCGCGGACGGGCTCGATCATGGAGCTGCTGTCCGTGTCCGTCTCGTAGCGGCCGTCCAGCTTGGCGACCAGGCCGGTGACCTGACGGGCGATGTCCGGCGCGGTCAGTCCGATCTCGGCCATGACCTCCTTGCGGGAGGCGTGGTCGAGGAAGCGCGGCGGGATGCCGAAGTCGCGCAGCGGTACGTCCACGCCGGCGTCGCGCAAAGCCTGGGCGATCGCGGAGCCGACGCCGCCGGCCCGGCTGTTGTCCTCGACGGTGACGACGACCCGGTGCTGCTCGGCGAGCGGGGCCATGGCCTCGTCGACCGGCTTGACCCAGCGCGGGTCGACGACGGTCGTCGAGATGCCCTGGGCGTCCAGCAGATCGGCGATCTCCAGGCACATCGGGGCGAGCGCGCCGACGGAGACCAGGAGGACGTCCGGCCGGATGGTGCCGGGCTCGCGCAGGACGTCCATACCGCCGACCCTGCCGACGGCCTTGACCGCCGGGCCGACCGCGCCCTTGGAGAAGCGGACCACGGTCGGTGCGTCGTCGACCTCGACGGCCTCGCGCAGCTGGGCGCGGACCTGATCGGCATCGCGCGGGGCAGCGATCCGGAGGGTGGGCACGCACTGCAGGATCGACATGTCCCACATGCCGTTGTGCGAGGCGCCGTCCGTGCCGGTGACACCGGCACGGTCCAGGACGAACGTCACACCGCACTTGTGCAGGGCAACATCCATGAGGACCTGGTCGAAGGCACGGTTGAGGAAGGTGGCATACACCGCGAAGACGGGGTGCAGTCCGCCGGTGGCGAGGCCGGCCGCGGAGACCGCGCCGTGCTGCTCGGCGATGCCGACGTCGTAGATCCGGTCCGGGAACGCCTCCTCGAACTTGCTGAGGCCGACCGGCTGGAGCATGGCCGCGGTGATCGCGACGATGTCCTTGCGCTCCCTGCCGAGCTTGACCATCTCCTCGCCGAAGACGGAGGTCCAGTCGAGGCCGGAGGTGGAGACGGGCAGGCCGGTGTCGGGGTGGATCTTGCCGACGGCGTGGAAGCGGTCGGCCTCGTCGAGCAGGGCGGGGGTGTAGCCGCGGCCCTTCTCGGTGAGGCAGTGCACGATGACGGGCCCGCCGAAGCGCTTGGCGCGCTGGAGCGCGGACTCCAGGGCCTCGATGTCGTGGCCGTCGATCGGACCGACATACTTCAGACCGAGGTCCTCGAACATGCCCTGCGGGGCGATGAAGTCCTTCAGCCCCTTCTTGGCGCCGTGCAGCGTCTCGTACAGCGGCTTCCCGACGACGGGGGTGCGCTCCAGGATGTCCTTGCCGCGGGCCAGGAAGCGCTCGTAACCGTCGGTCGTGCGCAGGGTGGCCAGATGGTTGGCAAGGCCGCCGATGGTCGGGGCGTAGGAGCGCTCGTTGTCGTTGACGACGATGACGAGGGGGCGGTCCTTGGCGGCGGCGATGTTGTTCAGCGCCTCCCAGGCCATACCGCCGGTGAGTGCGCCGTCACCGATGACCGCGACGACATGGTCGTCCTTGCCCAGCACCTCGTTGGCCTTGGCGAGGCCGTCGGCCCAGCCGAGCACGGTGGAGGCGTGCGAGTTCTCGATGATGTCGTGCTCGGACTCGGCTCGCGAGGGGTAGCCGGAGAGGCCGCCCTTGCTCTTGAGCTTCGAGAAGTCCTGGCGGCCCGTGAGGAGCTTGTGCACGTACGACTGGTGGCCCGTATCGAAGAGGACCCGGTCCTTCGGGGATTCGAAGACGCGGTGCAGCGCGATGGTGAGTTCGACGACACCGAGGTTGGGTCCCAGGTGGCCGCCGGTCTTGGACACGGCGTCGACGAGGAAGGTCCTGATCTCGTCCGCCAGCTGGCCGAGCTGCTCCGGGCCGAGCCGGTCCAGGTCGCGCGGTCCCCTGATGTGGGTCAGCAACGGCACCCGTGCCTCCTTGCGTATGAGCCGGTCGAACTTCTTGCCGATCCGCAGAGTCTAATGTTCCGCACAGGACGGCGTTCGTCAGGGGGACATTCGTGTGTCACACCTTCGGCGGGAAACGCCCCTTATCTCTTGATCTCTCTTGCGTTTCGTGTGTTCCGGTGAACACGTACGAGGTCACATGGCGTCAGGGAGTCGCGTCGCCGCTCGCGACCAGGTGTCTGAGTCCGTCGGGAGCGGAGCGGGTGTGTCCGAGCCGGTCGAGGAGCTCGAACAGGGGTACGGCGACCCGGCGGGAGGTGCCCAGCGTCCGGCGGCCGGCGCTGAGGGTGAACGGCTGGGGCAGCGCCGCGAGCCGGGCCAGTGCGAGGCGCAGCGCGTCGGGGTGCACGTACACGCCCTGCTCGACGCGGAACAGCAGGCCTCGGTCGACGGCCGCGCGCAGGTGCGGGGTGGTGAGGCCGAGCTCTGCCAGCTCCGGCTGCCCGGGGGCGCCGAACGGATCGCCGTTCAGCCGCGCGCAGAGGGTGTCGAGTGCGCCCTGCGCCCGGTCGGACAGGAGGGGACGCACGTTCGCCTCCCGGAACCCGGATCCGTCCCTCACCATGCCGAGCCCGTCCGCCGCCGCGTCCAGCAGTGCGGTGTCGGGCAGGCCCGTCAGGCGCAGCGCGGTCTCCCGCGGCAGGGCTGGGGTGAGCGGATGGCCGGCAGCCCGCTCCCGCACGGCCGCCGCCAGCAGTTCCCGGCGGTGTCGCCACCACGCCACGTCGACGAGCCAGCCGGCGACCTCGTCGGTGCCCGGCGGCGCCTCCCGGTCGGGGGCCAGGTGGCCGGACGAGGTCAGCGCCGCGCGGCGTACGGCGCCGCGCCGGGCGATCTCCGCGGCCGGGTCGGGGCGGTCGGGACGGCGGGCAAGGTCGGCGTGGCGCCGGGCGGCGGCGCCCCTGCGGGCGAGCGGCGGCGGATCCGTGTCCAGGACGACGAGTCCGGCAGCGATCCGGCGCTGCCCCGGGTCGCGCAGCAGCGCCCGTTCCCCGACGTCGATGGGCAGGTCGTGCTCCGCCCGGATCCGCGCCGTGCCGTCGCCGAGGCGGCGCACCCGTACGGGCAGGGCGGCGGACCCCGCGTGCAGGATCAGCTCACCGGACCGGCAGTCGGCGAGCCAGTTCACCCGCGCGTCGAATTCCCGCGCGCCCGCCCACCAGCCGGGCGCGACCAGGGCGTCTCCCCTGCGGACGTGGTCGCGGTCGAGGCCGCGGAGGTTCACGGCGACGCGGGCGACGGCCTCGGCGCGGTCCACGCTCTCGCCGAGGCTCTGCAGCTGCCTGACCCTGACCGGCCGACGACTCGACCACAGCAGCAGCTCGTCACCGCGTGCGAGGGTGCCGGTGCCCAGCGTGCCCGTCACGACCGTGCCGGCGCCCCGCACCGTGAAGACGCGGTCGATCCACAGCCGTGCGCGCGGGGTGGGGGCGGGTTTCGGCAGCCTTGCGGCCAGTCTGCCGAGCGCCTGGCGGAGTTCGGGGATGCCCGCTCCGGTGGGCGCGCTGGTGACGACGGCCTCCAGGCCGGACAGCGGGGTGCCGGACAGCCGGTCCCTGGCCTCCTCGACCGCGAGTGCTCCGTCGCCGAGATCGGCCCGGGTGACGACGAGGACACCGTCGCGGACGCCGAAGGCGCGCAGGGCGTCCACGTGCTCCTGCGTCTGCCTGCTCCAGCCCTCGTCGGCGGCGACCACCAGCAGCACGGCCGGTACCGGACCGACGCCCGCCAGCATGTTGGGGACGAACCGCTGGTGGCCCGGCACGTCCACGAGGGCGAGGGTTTCGCCGGTGGGCAGGGTGGTCCAGGCGTACCCGAGGTCGATGGTCATGCCTCGCCGCTTCTCCTCGGCCCAGCGGTCGGGCTCCATGCCGGTCAGCGCCCGTACGAGGGTGGACTTCCCGTGGTCGACGTGTCCCGCGGTGGCCACGACGTGCACGACGGCGTCACCCGCCCGCGCGGTCGTCGAGCAGCCCCGTGCTCCGGGCGGCGGCGACGGTCGCCGTGAGGACATCGCCGTCCCGCTCCTCGGGGACGCAGCGCAGATCGAGCAGCAGCGCGCCGTGGGCGGTGCGGCCCACGACGGCGGGCCGGCCCCGGCGCAGCGGGGCGGCGAGGGCCTCGGAGACCTGTACGGCGAAACCCGGCAGGGCGAGCCCGGGGGCTCCGCCGCCTCCGACGGCGCCCGGGTGCGGCGTGACGGTGGCGACGAGCCCCCGGGCGGTGAGCGCGGCGGCGAGCGTCGCACTGCGCTCCCGCAACCGCTCGGGGTCGATGTGCACGGCCCGGCGCACGGGCGGCTCCGGGCCGCGCAGAGTCGCCTCCAGGGCCGCGAGGGTGAGCTTGTCGACACGCAGGGCGCGGGCGAGCGGATGGCGGCGGAGCCGGTCGATCAGCTGCGTGGTGCCGAGGAGGAGCCCTGCCTGGGGTCCGCCGAGGAGTTTGTCGGCGCTGGCGGTGACCAGAGCGGCGCCCTGGCGGAGCCAGGTGGCGGCATCCGGTTCCGCGGGCAGCAGCGGGTCGGGGCGGAGCAGGCCCGAGCCGATGTCGGCCACCACGGGCGCGTCGAGCGTGGCCAGTTCGGCGACGGACACGGCGGAAGTGAAGCCTTCGACACGGAAGTTGGAAGGATGGATCTTGAGCACGAAGGCGGTGTCGGGGCCGACGGCGGCCCGGTAGTCGCCGAGGTGGGTCCGGTTGGTCGTGCCCACCTCGCGAAGTCTCGCGCCGGTGCTGACCAGGAGGTCGGGCAGCCGGAAACCGTCGCCTATCTCGATGAGTTCACCCCGGCCGACCACGATCTCCCGGCCCTGCGCCAGCGCCGTGGCCGCCAGGACGAGCGCGGCCGCGCCGTTGTTCACGAGATGGGCGTCCTCGGCGTCGGGCACGACCGCACGAAGGGCGTCCAGTGCCGCCCGGCCGCGCCGGTCGCGGCGGCCGGTGGCCGTGTCGTACTCCACGTCCACATGACCGGCGGCGATGTCCACCGCCGCGCGTGCCTGAGCGGAGAGCGGGGCCCGGCCGAGGTTGGTGTGGATGACGACCCCGGTCGCGTTCAGCACGGGGCGCAGGGTGGTCGCGTGGTCCGGCAGGAGGCCAACGGCCAGATCGCCGATCCGGTCCGGCGTCACCTCGCCGGCCCTGACCTTGTCCTGAGCCCGATGCACGGCCTGTTTGACGAGGGCGGGGCCGAGCCGTGCCGCGGCTTCGGACAGGCGCGGGTCGGCCAGGACGGTGTCGGTGCGCGGCACCCGTCGCCGGGGTGCGACAGGGGCGGGAGATTCGGGCGCCATGGATTCAGCCTACGGTCACGAAGTGGTCGCCGAGCGGCGCGAGATGGCCGATGACGGGGGCGCCGGGGATCTCGCCCGCGATCAGGAGGCCGCCGGAGGTCTGGGCGTCGGCCAGCAGCAGTTGCTCGTCCTCGGACACCCCGGCGCCGAAACGGGTGTGCGGCCCGGCCCAGGCGAGGTTGCGGCGGGTGCCGCCGCTGACGAAGCCGTCCCGTACCGCCTGACGGGCACCGTCGAGGTAGGGGACGGCCGCCGGGTCGAGGACGGCCGTGACACCGCTCGCCCTGGCGAGCTTGTAGAGGTGGCCGAGGAGGCCGAAGCCGGTGACGTCGGTGGCGCAGACGGCGCCGTGGTCGAGGGCGGCGCGTGACGCGGCGGCATTGAGGGTGGTCATGGCCGCCACGGCCGCGGGAAAGTGCTCACCCGTCGCCTTGTGGCGGGTGTTGAGCACACCGACTCCGAGCGGCTTCGTCAGTGACAGCGGCATACCGGGGCGGCCCGCGTCGTTGCGCAGCAGCCGTTCGGGGTCCGCCTGCCCGGTGACGGCGAGGCCGTACTTCGGTTCGGCGTCGTCGATGCTGTGCCCGCCCGCGAGGTGGCAGCCGGCCTCCGCGGCGATCCGGGCGCCGCCGCGCAGGACTTCCGCGGCCAGCTCCATCGGCAGGCTCTCGCGCGGCCAGGCCAGCAGGTTGACGGCGACGACGGGGGTCCCGCCCATCGCGTACACATCGGACAGCGCGTTGGCCGCGGCTATGCGGCCCCAGTCGTACGCGTCGTCGACGACGGGGCCGAAGAAGTCCGTGGTCATGACGAGAGTGGTGCCGCCTGGTGTGGTCACCACGGCGGCGTCGTCGCCGTTCTCGGTCCCCACCACCAGGTCGCCCACGGGCAGCCGTCCTGGCGCAGGGGTGTCCACGGCGGCCATGACGGCCTCCAGTTCGCCCGGCGGGATCTTGCAGGCGCAGCCGCCGCCGCGTGCGTACCGGGTGAGTCGGACCGTTGCCGTGGAAGTGGCGTCCAAAGCGGTTTCCCTGCCCTTGAGTTCTTCGTGTCCGTGCCAGGACCGGGCGGCGGGGCCAAGTGCCCGGCGGCGCGGAGAAGTTGGCTTATTGTGTACATGGAGGCGTCAGGGTTCCTGGTGGGCCTCCCCGCCTTCAAAGCGGGTGGGGCGGAGTATCTCCGTCCGGCGGGTTCGATTCCCGTCCGTCTCCGCCGAGAGCCGCCGCGGGGTCCGTGACACCGTGGTGTCGCGGACCCCGCGGCGGCTGACTGTTAGGTCAGGAGCACGCCCATGTCATTGGCCGTGGGCATGAGCTGGACGGTGTCGCCCTCGCCGAAGACGCGGACGGGTTCGCTGGTGCGGCGCAGTCCGCCTGCGGGGATCATGCGCACGGCCGGGTCGATCGCCAGGCTGACGCCTGCCGTCGTGCGGTGGACGGCGAAGACCTCCTGCGGGCTTCCGTCCGACGCGACGCCGAGCGCCACGTATACGAGATGGGTGCCGTCCGCCTGGTCCTTGACGAACGCCACCCCCCTGTCGGTGGGAGTACGGGTCATGGTGTGTGCCCCTTCCGGGCCGATGTGGGTGCGTCGGTCGCCGGGTCGCGCTCCCGCTCGTGGAGCGGGTCGACATCGGTGACCGTCGCTTCGAACAGCAGGTTCTTCCAGTCGCCCCCGTACGGGAAGAGGCCACTGGTGGTGCGGATCCCCAGCTTGTGCGGCACGCGGGAGGCGAGGATGTGGCTCTGCACCTCGCCCATCGCGTACATGCTCTCCAGCGTCCGCCAGAGGGTGACACTGAGGATCGTGCGGTGTTTCCACAGCACGACCGGTGCGGCGCCCACGAAGCCGGGGGCGACGCGCCGGACCTCTTTCTTGATGCGCATGTGCATGAGCAGCACGACGACCATGTTCAGCGCCGTGCGGCACTCGAACCGGGTGAGGGCGATGTGTCCCCGGGGGTCCCGGGCCTTCGTGTAACTGTTCATCGCCAGGCCGTCCAGACGGTGTAGGCACCCATGAGCACGAGGCCGAGTCCGGCCGCGCGCCGCATCCACGGGAACCACGGCCGTACGCGGTCCCCGAACCGGGTGGTCGGAAGGAAGAACCAGGTGACACTGCGCACCGTCACGGCCGCCACCCCCACCAGCGCCATGCCGACCAGCAGCAGCGGCGACGACGCGGGGTGAAGCAGCAGCGCTGCCGTGAGCACACCCCAGGTCAGGGAAGTGGACTTCTGTGTGGTGAACAGCAGCCCCAGATCAAAGCCCCAGGTCAGGCCGAGCATGCCGGGAGGCATGGTCCGTATGTGTTCCTGAGGCACTTGGCGCCAGATGTGCGGCGTACGGTTCGCCAGATCGGCGACGCCGAACACCACGAGGGCGACTGCGGTCAGGGACTCACGCCACGGCGCGCCGAGGATCAGGGCCAGGCCCTCCCCCAGCACGTACACGGCCAGCGACATCAGACCGGCGGCGGCGGCCTCTCCGGCCAGCAGGCCGACGAGGAACCGGGTACCACGAGGTCTGCTCCGCTTCAGCATCGGGCCGGCGACCCCGGCCATCGACTGGCCTCAAGGGCTGAAGACTTGCAGGATCGCCGCGATGCCGGCGATCACGAGCCACGTCACCATCCGGTGTCGACTCCTTCGTGTCCGGGCCGGGAGCGTGGGCCGCCCTCAGGCCACCTCGGTCAGTTGTACTTGCACTCGAAGGACGACTTGGCGTTGCCGGCCGTCTCGCAGCAGCTGCAGTGCAGGGTGCCGCTCATCGAACAGCCCCACAGGTAGGACATGTGCGCACGGCAGTACGTCATGGTCGTGTAGCCCGCGCTGCCGGGCTTGTTGGCGAGGTTGCAGCAGTTGTCGCTGTCGGCCGCTGCGGGTGCCGCGCCGGCGAAGATCCCGGCGGCGGCCATCAGGCCGCTCGCCCCGACGCCACCGAGCACTTTGCGACGGCCGAGCCGGAGTTGCGGACCGTCCGTGTCCGGGCCGGCCGCTCTGGCTGATTTCGAGAGAAGCGGAAAACGCATGCCGGTACTCCTTCTGTTCATCGGTTCGGATCCGTGACGGGTGCCGCGGACCACAGCAGGGAGTGTCGTCGCGCGTCAGACGACGGCGCGGGCGCCGCCGGTCAGGCCGACCTCGCGCAGCAGTTCGTCCACGGAGGTGAAGAGGTAGCCGGCGCTCAGGACACCGTTGTCGAAGACGAGCGCGGTGGGGCTCTGGGCGACGGAGAAGCTGCCGGCGACCCAGGCACCGCGCACGTCGACGAGGTGCGGAAGGTCCGCGAGGCCGTGCCGGAGGACGAAGTCGTCCCCGTCGGCCTGCTCGGCGCAGGAGATCGCGACACCGACGGAGCCCGTCACGCCGGTCAGTGCGCCCCCGGAGAGCTGCGCCGCGACCTTGGCGCAGCTCGCGCAGATGGTGCTGAGGACCAGCACGACGCTGCGGGGCCCGGCGCCGAGCGCCGCGAGGGGCTCCGGCCACTCGTCGACCACCGCACCGAGTCGGTACTCCTCCAGCGGGGAGACAGTGGTCGAGGCGGCCGCGGGCGCGGCGGCCGTCCGCGACGCGAGCTCGCCCATCATCGCGAACAGGACGACGACGGCCGCCGTCAGGAGGAGCAGTGCGCATGCCAGAACGATCGTCATCAGGCCGATCCCCATCGCCGAAGGAACGTGCGGTAGGCCGTCCGCGCGGCGGTCCGGTGCGTGACCAGGAGCCAGCCGCTGGAGACGGCGGAGGTGAGCACGGCCGTCATGGCGGCCGTACCGCCGCCGGCGGCCGGTCCGAGCAGGCCGGCGACCGCCACAGCGACGAAGACCAGGCCGCTCACGATGTTGGCCGTTCCGAGGGGCTTGCTGTCGGCGATGCCGAAGCAGCCGCACGGGCGGTCGCTGCCCCGCAGCTTGCCAGTCATGCCCATGACAGCAAACAACACCCCGAGCACCCCGGTGGTCGCATAGCCGACGGCACGGCCGGATGGAATGACCAACAGCGCCACCGTCGCCAGCTCCAGGATCGCGACCAGTCGGACAGCGTTGTCAGAGGGGCGCAGTCGTCCGCCCAGGAGTTCCTGCACCGCGGAGGCGGCTACGCCCGGACCGACGGTCTTCGCTGCGGCCGCCCGGAGGAAAACGGCGGCCACCCCGGCATTCACCAAGGTCATGGCCACATCAACCATCGACAAAACAACCCCCCTGCTTCACACCGCATGGTTCCGACGGTGCCGAATTCCGGAAATACCGCTGCCACGCCGACAGGAAACGGATGCCTCCGGGGCCCACCGCGGATTATCATGCCCACGGCCAACTGGAGCGTCAAGAGGTCACAACAGCCCCACAGTTCAAGGAAGTTGAGCCACCGTTCGCGCTCTTGCGGAAGCGAAACCGCCGCTTCCACAAGGGCGTTTCCCATTCCGCCTTCGCTGCAGACCTTGAAATACGCCCCATGAGGACCAACGATCAGGGATGTCGCCCGGAGACCGCAGATCGCAGACCGGAAAAGGAAGAAATTTGACGGTGGAACAGGTACCGGTCGGTATTACGGACGGACTGCCCCGGCCCGTCTATCTGGACCACCAGGCGACGACACCGGTCGACCCGCGCGTCGTCGACGCCATGCTGCCCTACCTCACCAGCGAATTCGGCAATCCGTCGAGCTCCCACGTCTACGGCAGAGCGGCGGCCGAGGCGGTGGGCAGGGCGCGTGCTCAGGTGGCCGCGCTGATCGGGGCGCGGCCCGAGGAGGTCGTGTTCACCTCGTCCGGCACCGAGAGCAACCAACTGGCGCTGGCCGGCACCGCCTACGCGAGGCGGGCGGCCGGGAGCGGAGACCATGTCGTCACCTCGGCCATCGACCACCCCGCGACCCTGGCGGCCTGCGCACAGCTAGAACAGGACGGCTTCCGCGTCACCCGGCTGCCGGTCGGCACGGACGGGCTCGTGGACCCGGACGACGTGGCGCGCGCCGCAGTGCCCGGCACGGTCCTGGTGTCGGTGATGCACGCCAGCAACGAGATCGGGACCGTCCAGCCGCTGTCCGACATCGCGCGGGCCGTCCGGGGCCGCGGCATCGCGCTGCACACCGATGCGGCACAGAGCCTGGCCACGGTCGTCACCGACGTGACCACGCTCGGTGTGGATCTGCTGAGCGTCGTGGGACACAAGATGTACGCGCCGAAGGGGGTCGGTGCCCTGTACGTGCGGGCGGGAACCCCCGGGCCCGCCCCGCGGTTGGTGGGGGCGGCCAGGAACGCGGGCTGCGCGCCGGGACGGAGAACGTGCCGGGCATCGTCGCGCTGGGCGCCGCCGCCGAACTGGCGCTCAAGGAGCGGGAGAGCGACGCGGCCCGTATCCGGGGCCTGCGCGATCTCCTGCTCGACCTGCTCGTCGAGGGGATCCCCGGGCTGAGGCTGAACGGGTCGCGGGAGCACCGCCTCGCGGGGAATCTCAGTCTCACCCTGCCCGCCACCGGCGCCGCCGCACTCGCGGCCGCGGTCCCCGAGGTCGCGTTCTCGGCGGGCGCGGCCTGTCACACCGGTGCGAGCGCGCCGTCACCCGTACTGACGGCGATCGGGCTGTCGGCGGCGCAGGCGAGCCGTACCGTACGGCTGGGCCTGGGCAGGTACACCGGCGAGGATGACATGCGGACGGCCGCGCGGGCCCTCGTACGGGGCGCACGCGGCGCCGCCGCCGTCACACCGGGGTGACCACTTCCAGCTGCGGACACGGCCGTGCCTCATCCGTCCCCGGACACACCTGTGCCCGGCGCCTGTATCGGGCGCCGGGCACTGGATCGGGCGGGCGTGATGTTACGCGCGGCCCGCCGTCTTCTGGGTACGGCGGGAGACCGAGTCGATGACCACGGCGGCCAGCAGAACAGCGCCGGTGATCATGTACTGAATGGCGTTGGCCATACCGATCATGTTCAGGCCCTGCTGGATCGACTGGATCACGATCATGCCGAGCAGCGCGGACCAGACCTTGCCCCGGCCTCCGAAGAGGCTGGTGCCGCCGATGACGGCGGCGGCGATGACCAGCATCAGCGTGTTGCCGCCGCCGACGCTCTTGGTGGCGCCGCCGGAGAGGCTGGCGATGAAGAGGCCGCCGAAGGCGCCCAGCGTGCCGGACAGGGCGAAGACGGTGATCCGGACCCGGTCGACGTTGATACCGGCACGGCGCGCGGCCTCCGGGTTGCCGCCGACCGCGAAGACCTGACGGCCGAAGCTCGTGCGACGGGCGACGAAGTCCGCGATGACCAGGACGGCGAGGAAGAGCACCAGGGCGAGCGGCAGGCCACGGGCGCCCTCGGGTTCGTTCAGGACATACGCGACGACGAAGCACAGGACCGCGACGACGGCGGTGCGCAGCACGACCTCGCTGGTCGGCCGGGCGGGCAGGCCTGCGGCCTTGCGGCGCCTGCTGTCCACCAGGAGCGAGGCGGCGTACGCGAGGACGGCGACCAGGGCGAGTCCGTAGCCGGCGGCCTTGTCCTCGAAGAAGTAGTTGGTCAGGTTCTCGACGGCGCTGCCGGACGGCGTGTTGATCGAGCCTTCCCCGCCCATCATCCAGTCCTGAAGACCGCTCCAGCCGAGGAAGCCCGCCAGGGTGACGACGAACGCCGGTACACCGATCTTGGCGAAGAAGAAGCCGTGCAGCGCACCGAGAGCCATTCCGGAGAGCACGGCGACGATGATCGCGAGCCACTCGTTCCAGCCGTTGTTGACGTTGAGCACGGCCCAGACGGCCGCGCCGACGCCTGCGACGGAGCCGACCGAGAGGTCGATCTCGCCGAGCAGCAGGACGAACACGATGCCGACCGCCATGATGCCGAGGCCGGAGCTGTAGACCGCGATGTTGGCGACGGAGCTGGCGGAGAGGAAGTTGCTGTTCTGGAACTGGAAGACGATCGCGATGACGATCAGGCCGACGAAGACCGGCAGGGAGCCCAGCTCACCACCACGTACCTTGCGGGTGAACTCCGACCAGTAGCCCTTGAAGCCCTCTTCGCGTATGAGGAGCCGCGGGTCCACGGCGGGGATCGGGGCTGCCGACTGCTCGGCGGCCGGTGCCGTGGCGGCGGGCTTCTCGGTGGAAGTCCCGGGGGTCTTGGCGAGGTCGCTCACTTCGCGTCCTCCTTCGTGGCTGTGCGTGCCTGGCGGCGCGTGACGGCATTGTCCGTGGCGCCGGTGATCGCGGCGATGATCTCTTCGTGGGAGGTGCTCGCGACGTCGAAGACACCGTTGTTGCGGCCCAGGCGGAGCACCGCGACCTTGTCCGCGACGGCGCGCACATCGGCCATGTTGTGGCTGATGAGGATGACGCCGTGGCCACGCTCGCGCAGCCGCTCGACCAGGTCGAGGACCTGGGCGGTCTGCTCGACGCCGAGGGCCGCGGTCGGCTCGTCCAGGATGACGACCTTGGGGTCGCCGATCAGGGCGCGGGCGATGGCCACGACCTGGCGCTGACCACCGGAGAGCGAGGCGACCGGGATACGGACACTGGGGATCCGGATGGACAGTGTGTCCAGCAGTTCCTTGGCGCGCTTCTCCATCGCGATCTCGTCGAGGACGGAGACCTTGCGCAGTTCGCTGCCGAGGAAGAGGTTGGCGACGACATCGAGGTTGTCGCAGAGGGCCAAGTCCTGGTAGACGGTGGCGACTCCGAGCTCCTGGGCGTCGTTCGGCCGGTTGATCCGGACCGTCTCGCCCTCCCACTCGATGGCGCCTTCGTCGATCGGGTGGACACCCGAAATGGTCTTGACGAGGGTCGACTTGCCGGCGCCGTTGTCGCCGACCAGGGCAACCACTTCGCCGGGGTGAATCTCCAGGTCCACGTCGGTGAGCGCCTGGACGGCGCCGAACCGCTTGGAGATTCCGCGCAACGCCAGCACGGGCGTAGCGGACACGTGAATCATCTCCTTCGCCGCCTGACCGGCGGGGATGGTGCTGCTGAGCACAGGGGGGCAGGGCCGTCGTCGGACCTAGCTGTCGTGACCCGAAGGGCCGTCGCTCGACAATCGGCGGTATGACGACGGGCCCCCAGGTCCAGTCGTCGGGCCGCCGTCGTCGCCCGAGGGGGCGGCGGCGGTCAGACGACCGGACCTGGGAAGGAGTCCGGCGCCCGCCCCCGCTTGCGGGGCGTTGACGGGGCGGGTGCCGGACTGGCTGGAGGGCCCTGAGGGGCTTGTCCGCCGGTGTTACTTGATGCCGGCGGCGTCGCAGGCCGCCTTGTACTCGGCGGTGCAGATCTCCGAGGCCTTGTAGACCTTGTCCGCGATGATCGTGGAGGCGATGTTCTCCTTGGTCACGACCGACGCGTCGTACAGCCGCGACGGGATGCCCTTGAACTCGCCCGAGAGGCTGTCGACCTTGGTCGTGGTCAGCGCGTCGAACTTCTCGCCCTTGAGGAGCTTGACGGCGATCTCGGCGGTGGTCTCGGCCTCCGGCTTGATCTGCTTGTAGATCGAGAAGGACTGGCTGCCCTGCAGGATGCGCTGCAGACCGGCGAGCTCGGAGTCCTGGCCACCGACCGGGACCTTCACGCCCTGCTTGTCGAGGGCGGTGATGATGCCGCCGGCCATGCCGTCGTTGGCGGAGTAGACGCCCTGGAAGCCGTCCTTGCCCAGGGAGTCGATGGCCGCACCCATCTTCTTGTTGGCCTCGTCCGGCGACCAGTCCGGGATGTCCTGCTCGTAGACGACCTTCTTGACCTGCTTGTCCAGGACGCTGTGGGCGCCCTTCTTGAAGAACGGGGCGTTCGGGTCGGTCGGCGAGCCGTTGATCATGACGACATTGCTGTCCTTGGCCTTGTCGCCGAGCGCCTTGACCAGTGCCTCGCCCTGGAGGCGGCCGATCTTCTCGTTGTCGTACGACACGTAGGCGGAGATGGGGCCCTCGGCGAGACGGTCGTACGCGACGACCTTGACGCCCTTCTTCTCCGCCTGCTGGACCCAGGACTTGGTTGCCTTGTAGTCGACGGAGTCCAGGATGATGACCTTCACACCCTGAGTGACCAGCGCGTCGAACTGCTTCTTCTGGGTCTCGGTGTCCTGCGCGGCGTTGTTGTACTTGACCTCGCAGTCGGCGCAGAGCGCCTTGATCTTCGCCTCCATGATGGGGCGGTCGAACGTCTCGTAACGCGTGGTCTTGTTCTCCGGCAGCAGCAGACCGATGGTCTTGCTGTCGCCACCGCTGCCGCTGTCGTTGTCGCCGCCCGCCTTGCCGCAGGCTGCGAGGGAGACGGCCATCGAAACTGCGGCCGTGCCTATGACGATGCGTCGCGTCATTGCGTTCATTGCGGGTTTGCCTCCCTGACGAGGCCGCAACGTTGCGGCCGAGGTGGCTGGAAGTCAACTCGGCCGCGACGTCAGCGTCAAGGAGTAAATCCTTAACGAGATGACAACGGTGCCATTCGTTATCTAAGTGAAGGCAGGGGTGGCCGTCGACAGGGTGCTTTCCAAAAGGGTCGAATCTCCCATCTCGCTCAGCACCAGGGCCAGCGCACCCAGCACCTCGGCCCGGCCGCCGAGCGCCCCGGGCAGCACCGAGAGCTGCCTGGCGGCGCTGGGAATGGCATAGCGGGAGACCGAGTCGCGGATCGGCATGAGCACCAGCTCGCCCGCCTCCGCGAGCGAACCGCCGAGCACCACCCGGCTGGGATTGAGCAGATTGCAGAGATTGGCCACCCCGCTGCCGATGTGCCGCCCGACGTCCCCGATCACCCGACGGCAGCCCGGATCGCCCCCGCGGGCCAGCTGGACCACCCGTTCCATGGTGAGATCGGACCCGTGACTGGGCTGGAGCAGCGGCAGGACGTATCGCGCGGCCGTGAACGTCTCCAGGCACCCCCGGTTGCCGCAGCGGCACACCGGGCCCGATTCGTCGAGCGTGATGTGCCCGATCTCGCCGGCCGTGCCGCCCGGCCCCCGGTAGATGTGCCCGTCGATCACCAGACCGGCGCCGACACCGCTGGCGACCTTGATGTAGGCGAGGTCCTTGACCCCGCGGCCACTCCCCCAGACCAGCTCGCCGAGCGCCCCGAGGTTGGCGTCGTTGTCGACGTACACCGGCACACCGAGACGGCCGGCGAGCTCCTCGCTGGGGTTGATGCCCGTCCAGCCCGGCAGGATCGACGTGGAGCCCAGTGTGCCGGACTCGACATCGATCGGGCCGGGAACACCGAGGCCCACCCCGATCACCTTGTCCGGGCTGATCCCGGTCGTCTCGATCAGCCGTTTCACCAGCCGCTCCGCCCGTCCGAACCCCTCCGCCGCGGAGGCGTCGACATCCATCGGCTCGGACTCCTCGGCGAGCACCTGGTGGGCGAGATTACCGACCGCCACCCTCAGATGCGTATGCCCGAAGTCGACGCCGATCACAATGCCCGCGTCCCCGCTGAGCGAGACGCTGCGGGCCCGGCGGCCGCCCGCCGAGGTGGGGGTCACCTCGACCGTGCCGCCGTCCTTCAGCTCGCGAACGATGTTGGAGACGGTGGCCGCTGACAGGCCGGTGCTCCGTGCAATCTCCGCCTGGGTGAGCGAGCCGGCCATACGTACCGCGCGCACGACCCGCTCAAGGTTGGCGCGATGCAGAGATGTCTGCGACCCCGGAGTCTCCATCGACTCTCTCACTCCTACCGTTTTCTCTAACATGTGAACTCTAAGCTGAGCGTTTTGGGGTACTCCCCGTCAAGACCTTGAGCGTGCGAAGCCTCGGATGAGCACAGTGCCCGCACCTGGGACAGCCTCCCGCACACGCGAACCGCCCGCCGGCACATGGCCGACGGGCGGTTCATCTGTGTACGAAGGGTTACATGTGCTACTTCACCGCACCCGCGGTGAGCCCTGCGACGACCTGCCGCTGGAAGATGATGTAGGCCGCGAGAACCGGCAGCATCGCCATCACCAGACCGGCGAAGAGACCGGACCAGTCACCCTTGTACCCCTGACTGGTGGCCAGTTCGACCAGGCCCTGGGAGAGCACCCGGTGGTTCGGATCGGTGTTGAGCACCGTCGGCAGCATGTACTGGTTCCACTGCCCGAGGAAGTTGAAGATACCGACGCTGATCAGGCCGGGCTTCGCCATCGGCAGCATCACCTGGAAGAACGTCCGGGTGTGCGAGGCCCCGTCGAGCATCGCCGCTTCCGCCACCGAGGTCGGCAGCGTCCGGAAGAACGAGGTGAGGAAGAAGACGGTGAACGGCAGCGAGTACGCGATGTAGACCATGATCAGTCCGTGCCGCGTGTTCAGCAGGCCCATGTTGTTCATGACGAAGAACAGCGGGACCAGCGCCAGGATGATCGGGAAGCTCATCCCACCGATGAACAGGTAGTAGAGGAAACGGTTGCCGGGGAAGTCGAACCGCGCCAGTACGTACGCCGCCATCGACCCGAGCAGCAGCGTGCCGACGAGCGAGCAGCCCACCACCACAACGGTGTTGAAGAAGTAATCGCTCATGTGCGCCTGGCTCCAGGCGCGCGACCAGTTGTCGAAGTGCAGCTTGTCCGGCAGCGCCCACGGCGTCGACAGGATGGAGTCGTCCGTCTTGAAGGACGCCATCACCGCCCACAGCAGCGGCAGAACGACCAGGATCGCCCAGATGATCAGCACACCGTGCGAGAAGACATTGAGGACCTGGCCCTCGCTGCTCTTCGACTTGCCGGCGGGGGCGGGCGCCTTGGCCACGGGGACCGGGTCCGCCGCCGGGGCCGCGGGAGGGGTGTCAGTCGTCTTCACGTGTACTCACCTCGTACTGTCGAGCCGGACACGGAGACCGACCTGTGGTGCCTGCCGGTGATCCGGGGGCCGGCCCCCGTCAATCGCAGCATCAGAACTCCAGCCGATCGCGCCGGCCCAGCCGCATCACGATGGCGGCGAAGGCCATGGTGACGATGAGCAGTCCGACACCGATCGTCGTTGCGTATCCGGCCTGCCCGTCGCGGAAGGCCGTCTGGTACACGTACAGCGGAAGGACCGTGGTCGAGTAGTCGGGACCACCGGGGCCCACGGTCATGACCTGTACGGCGGTGAACGCCTCCACGCCCAGGGCCAGGATCCCCATGTAGACCCAGCCCGACTGCACCGTGTCCCAGAGCAGCGGAAGCGTGATCCGGAAGAACGTCGTGAAGCGGTTGGCACCGTCGAGGAGCGCCGCCTCGTAGAAGTCCTTCGGGATGGACGCCATTCCGGCCGAGAAGAGGACGACGAAGAATCCGACCGTCGACCAGACCAGCACCGACATGACACAGACGAGCGCGAGACTCGGATCCCCCAGCCAGTCCGGCTGGATGGATCCCAGACCGATCGCCTTCAGTGTCGAATTCAGCATCCCGCTGGTGGGGTTGAAAGCGAACTGGAAGAGCAGGGCGACAATGACGATCGAGAGCACCTGCGGGAAGAAATAGGCGATCTTGTAGAAGCCCGAGCCGCGCACGCCGGAGACCGCGGCGTTCTTGCGCCGCCGGCCTCCGACATTGAGCATGAAGGCGAAGAACAGCGCCAGGCCCAACGTCACCAGCGGCAGCAGCAGCACAAGCAACACACTGTGCTGCAACGACTTCCAGAAAATGTCGTCCTTCAGCATCCTCGTGTAGTTGTCGAACCCGACCATCTTGAAGTCCGGGCTCAGACCGGTCCAGTCCGTGAACGAGTAATAGATGGACTGGACGAACGGCCAAATGACGAAGACCGCGTACAACGCCAGTGGGACTATCAAGAACCCCACGATGAAACGGTACTTGCCATGCTGCATCGTTTACCGACCCCGATCTTTCCGCGGGTGCCGCCGCTGGTGACGGTTGCTCACTGGTGCTTGTAGTGCTTGATGGACTGGTCCTTGGCCGCCGCGTCGGCGAAGGCCTGGATCTTCTTGATGGCTTCCGCCGGGGTCGCGCGGCCGGCCATCATCTCGCCGATACCGGCGACGCCGATCTGCTCCTTCTGGAGCTTCACGTACCAGTCCTGCAGACGCGGGTTCACCACGTTGTCGCCGGCCTTCTTCAGCGAGTCGACACCGGACTGCATGGCGGTCGACAGGGTCAGGCCGTCGGTGCCGCCGTTGAAGGCGCTGAGCGACTTGACCTGCTTGGTGAAGTTCTTCGAGGACTCCTCGGAGAGCATGATGCGCAGCTGCTCCATGCCGCCCTCGGGGTTCTTCGCCTTGGCCGGGACGACGAAGGGCTCGCCACCGGAGGCCCAGATGGTGCCGAACGGCATCTTGTCGGACGAGTCCAGGCCGGACGGCGGCGCGACCATCATCTTGAAGTCCTTGGGCGTGGTCGGCGCCGCCTCGTTCTCCACCCACGAACCGTTCGGGATGAAGAGAGCCTTGCCCTTGGTCCACTCGGTCTGCGACTGGATGTGGGTCAGGCCAGGGGTGCCCTTGAGGATGTACCCCTTCTTGTACAGCTCGTAGTACGCCTCGAACGCCGCCTTGACCGCGGGGTCCTTCCAGGCGTTCGGCTCCAGGTTGTCGATCTTGTCGAGAACCTCCCGGCCGCCGATCTTGGCGATGAACGGGTAGAGCGAGAACGGCAGGTAGTACGGGTACTTACCGGCGTACGTCCAGCCGGCGATGCCCTTCTTCTTCGCCTTCGCGCAGAGGGCGAGCATGTCGTCCCAGTTCTCGGGGTACTGCGCGTCGAGGTTGTCGAGCGCGGTCTGCGAGTACCAGACGCCGTACACGGTGTACGCGTAGTACATGATCCAGACCGGGTCGCCGTCGAACTGACCCATCTCCAGGACACCCGGACGCAGCGTGTCGCGGACCTTCTTGGTCGGGTCGTCGATGGACGGGGCGTCCATCAGCGGCGTCAGGTCCAGCAGCTGCTTCTTGCCGACCAGGACACCCATGTCCATCTGCTCGGCGCCGGAGTTGTCGATCAGGTCCGGCGGGGTGCCACCGTTGAAGCGCGGCTGCAGCTGCGACTGGATCTTCTGGGTCGCGACGTGCTTGACCTTCGGGGCCTTCGGGAACGCCGCGTTGTACTTCTTCTCCGCGTCGATCGCGTACTGCTGGCCGAAGCCGCCGTCGAAGATGACCACCTCGAGGGGAGCCGTCTCGTTGACGCCGAGCGGGTTCGTCTTGCTGGTCTTGCCCTTCTCGACCTTCTTGTCGCTGCTGCTGTCGCTGCTCGCACACGCCGACAGGAAGCTCATCGTCGGAACGGTGATCAGACCGAGTGCGGCAGATCGCTTGATCACATCGCGACGGCCAAGGCCCTCATTCTTGTGGGCGGAGGTGGATCCCATGCTCAAGTCCTCGCCTTCTCCAGGACTCAGGCGGTGTGTACCGGTCGCCCGTCGAAACTCGCCTCAGGCGAAGGGCCCCGCCACCGCGGTCAGTTGCGCTTGGGTAGTGCTGATCTCAGGCTAGCCATGTGCAGTGGGGGGCTTCGGGAGATCGGGCATCGGATGCACTTGTTGTGCACTCCTTGGCCGTTCCCCCGTGTCCCCCTTGTCCGCGTCGCCGGAAAAAGCTGTGCGGACGCCGACAGGTATAGTCCACTCACGGCCGCCTGAGCAAGATCGAATGCAAGGTTGAGCAGCAGTCTTTCCCGAGTTGAGACCTCGCGGATACCTGGGCCCCGTGCGTCCCGGTCCGGGTGTAACGATTTCCGCATTACGGTCGATTCGACTGGCGATTCACGCCCAACACCCTTGACACATCCTGGCACTTGGCTCCCTACTGGACCTTGCGCATCTCTATGACAACGTTGTCCAAGTGCACTTCCTCGGGAGGAATGGCTCGGCATGCAGCCCCGACATGGTTCTCACAAGAGACAAAGCCGTACGGCCGCGCTGATCGCGGCTTCACTGGTTCTGGTCGTGACAGCCCCCACCGCGGCCGCCGCTCAGTCGGCCGGGGCAGGCGAAAAGGGCCAAAGCCCCTTGGGGGAACGGACATTCAGTTCGTCCTTCGAATCGGACGAAAAGCAGCCGGACTGGCGTAACACCGTCGAAGAAGGTCCTGACGGAAAGAAGCGGTCATCGGGTGTCGATGGCGGCTTCTCCGCAGGAATTCCGGGCAATGTCACAGACAAGGTGACAGATGTCCGCGCCAGTGACGAGAACACCGGCGGCGGGGAGGTGAAGGAGAACCTGATCGACGGGGAGTCCGGCACCAAGTGGCTGTCCTTCGAGCCCACCGCCTGGGTCGAGTTCGATCTCACCGAACCGGTGAAGGTCGTGACTTACGCGCTGACGTCGGCCAATGATCACGGCGAGCGCGATCCGAAGGACTGGACCCTGCAGGGCTCCGCCGACGGCCAGGACTGGAAGGACCTCGACTCCCGGACCGGCCAGACATTCACCGAGCGGTTCCAGACGAAGTCGTACGATTTCACATCTGACACGGCATACCAGCACTACCGTCTGCAGATCACGAAGAACAACGGCGCCTCCGACGCGACCCAGCTCGCCGACGTCCAGTTCTCCGACGGCAACACCTCGGTCCCGGCGCCCGACTCGATGCGCAGCCAGATCGACCGCGGCCCGTCCGGCTCCCCCACCGCCAAGGCAGGCGCCGGTTTCACGGGCAAGAAGGCCCTGCGGTACGCCGGTACGCACAAGGCGGACGGCCGGGCCTACTCGTACAACAAGATCTTCGATGTGAACACGGCTGTCACCCGTGACACCTCACTCTCCTATCTGATCTACCCCCAGATGGGCGAAACGGACCTCTCCTACCCGGCGACGCATGTCTCGGTGGACCTGGCGTTCACGGACGGCACGTATCTGAGCGATCTGCGGGCCACCGACAGCAACGGCGGCCTGCTGACCCCGCAGGGCCAGGCCGATGCCAAGCGGCTGTACGTCAACCAGTGGAACAAGGTCGACTCGACGATCGGCACGGTCTCGGCGGGCAAGACCGTCGACCGGATTCTGGTGGCGTACGACTCCCCCAAGGGCCCGGCGAAGTTCCAGGGCTGGATCGACGACATCGAGATCGCCCCGAAGGCACCCGAGAAGCGCCGCTCGCACCTCTCCGACTACGCGTCGACGGTCCGTGGCACCAACTCCAGCGGTGGTTTCTCGCGCGGCAACAACTTCCCCGCCACCGCGGTCCCGAACGGCTTCAACTTCTGGACGCCGGTCACCAACGCCGGATCGACCAGCTGGCTGTACGACTACGCGCGCGGTAACAACGACGACAACCTGCCCACCCTGCAGGCCTTCAGCGCCAGCCATGAGCCGAGTCCCTGGATGGGCGACCGGCAGACCTTCCAGCTGATGCCGTCGGCGGTCTCCGGTACCCCGGACGCCTCCCGTACGGCGCGTGCGCTGCCGTTCCACCACGAGAACGAGACGGCGAAGCCGCACTACTACGGTGTGACATTCGACAACGGCCTCAAGGCCGAGATGACACCGTCCGACCACGCCGCCCGGATGCGGTTCACCTACCCCGGTGACGACGCGAGCATCGTCTTCGACAACGTCTCCAACGACGGCGGGCTCACCCTCGACCCGAAGAGCAGCTCTTTCACCGGCTTCTCCGATGTGAAGAGCGGCGGCTCGACCGGCGCCACCCGCCTCTTCGTCTACGGCGTCTTCGACGCGCCGGTCACCGCGAGCGGCAAGCTGTCCGGCGGCGGTGGCGACGATGTCACGGGCTACCTCCGCTTCGACGCGGGCAAGGACCGCACGGTCGACCTGCGACTGGCGACCTCACTGATCAGCATCGACCAGGCGAAGCAGAACCTCGCCACCGAGATCCCCGCCTCCCGTTCCTTCGGCAGGGTGGAGGACCGGGCGCAGCAGGCCTGGGACGACATCCTGGGCAAGGTGGAGGTCGAGGGCGCCACGGCCGACCAGCTGACCACGCTGTACTCCAGCCTGTACCGGCTGTATCTGTACCCGAACTCGGGCTTCGAGAAGGTCGGCGGCAAGGACAAGTACGCCAGCCCCTTCTCCCCGCAGGTCGGCTCCGACACCCCGACCCACACGGGCGCGAAGATCGTCGACGGCAAGGTGTACGTCAACAACGGCTTCTGGGACACCTACCGGACGACGTGGCCCGCGTACTCCCTCCTCACGCCGGACAAGGCCGGCGAGATGGTGGACGGCTTCGTCCAGCAGTACAAGGACGGCGGCTGGATCTCCCGCTGGTCGTCCCCCGGCTACTCCGATCTGATGACCGGCACCTCCTCGGATGTGGCGTTCGCGGACGCCTACGTCAAGGGCGTGAAGTTCGACGCCGAGGCGGCGTACGACGCGGCCCTGAAGAACGCCACCGTGGTCCCGCCGTCCTCGGGCGTCGGCCGCAAGGGCATGGAGACGTCCCCGTTCGTCGGCTACGCGGACACCTCCACGCACGAGGGACTGTCCTGGTCGCTGGAGGGCTACCTCAACGACTACGGCATCGCGCAGATGGGCCGGGCGCTCTACAAGAAGACGAAGAAGGAGCGGTACAAGGAGGAGTCCGAGTACTTCCTGAACCGCGCCCGCAACTACGTCGACCTCTTCGACAGCAAGGCCGGCTTCTTCCAGGGCAAGGACGCCAAGGGCGACTGGCGGCTCCCGTCGGACCAGTACGACCCGCGGGTCTGGGGATACGACTACACGGAGACGAACGGCTGGGGCTACGCCTTCACGGCCCCGCAGGACAGCCGGGGCCTGGCGAACCTGTACGGCGGCCGCGACGGCCTGGCCAAGAAGCTCGACACGTACTTCTCCACTCCCGAGACAGCGGGCCCGGAGTTCGTCGGCTCGTACGGCGGTGTCATCCACGAGATGACGGAGGCGCGTGACGTACGGATGGGCATGTACGGCCACAGCAACCAGGTCGCGCACCATGTCACATACATGTACGACGCGGCCTCGCAGCCCTGGAAGACGCAGGAAAAGGTCCGCGAGGTCCTGAGCCGCCTCTACACGGGCAGCGAGATCGGCCAGGGTTACCACGGCGACGAGGACAACGGCGAGCAGTCTGCCTGGTACCTCTTCTCCTCGCTCGGCTTCTACCCGCTCGTCATGGGCAGTGGCGAGTATGCGATCGGCTCCCCGCTCTTCACGAAGACCACGGTCCATCTGGAGAACGGCCACGATCTGGTCGTCAGGGCGCCGAAGAACAGCGCGAAGAACATCTACGTGCAGGGCCTGAAGGTCAACGGCAAGAAGTGGAACTCGACTTCGCTGCCGCACGACCTGCTGGCCAAGGGCGGTGTGCTGGACTTCGACATGGGCGCCAAGCCGTCGTCGTGGGGCACCGGCAAGGACGCGGCGCCGACCTCGATCACCACGGACGACAAGGTGGCATCGCCGAAGGCGGACGTGCTGAAGGGCGAGGGAGCCCTGTTCGACAACACATCGGCCACCTCGGCGTCGGTCACCTCGGTGGACCTGCCGGTGCCCTCGGCCACGAACGCGGTCCAGTACACGCTGACATCGAGCGCGGCGGACAAGGCCCCGGCCGGGTGGGTCCTGCAGGGCTCGTCGGACGGCACGACGTGGAAGGACCTCGACAAGCGGTCGGCCCAGTCGTTCGCCTGGGACAAGCAGACGAGGGTGTTCTCGGTGAGCACGCCGGGCTCGTACGCGCACTACCGACTGGTGTTCGCCGGTGAAGGGACGCTCGCGGAGCTGGAGTTGCTCTCCTGATCCGACGCTCCCCTCGCTTGTAGCACTACTCGCGTTTCACACAGATGGCCGGTACCTCCCCTGTGAGGTACCGGCCGTCCTGCGTTGCTCCGAGGGTGGGACGGGGACACATCACGGCTCCGGACGGCCACGGCGCTCAGGACGACGAGGCAGCAGCCGGTGCCCCCTCAGTTGGGCACAACACCCTCGCTCCCGCTCGGGGAATCCGGAACTGCCCGGGGGAACAGGCCTTCGGGCAATGTCACATTCCACGCCGTCATGACCGGCTGACCGTGCTCGGTGCCGAGCCGGGAGACGGCCCCCGTGGCGAGCTGGAACAGCGTGCCCTCGGCCGGGGTCAGGCCGAGATAGCGGGCGGTCAGCACGCGCAGGAAGTGGGAGTGGGCGACGAGCGCGATGTCCTCGTCCGCGTCGCGGCTCGCCGCCTCCGCGACCTCGGCCAGCACCCGGTCGGCGCGGGCTCCTACCTCGGCGGGGGTTTCCCCGGGGTGCGCCTCGGGGCCGGGGGCGACTCCGTCGGTCCAGAGGTTCCACTCGGGACGGGTGCGGTGGATCTCCTCGGTCGTCACCCCTTCGTAGCCGCCGTAGTCCCATTCGCGCAGCTCGGGTGTGATGCGGGGCGCGACGAGTCCGGCGAGCTCCGCGGTGCGCCGGGCGCGTACCGCGGGACTGACCAGGGTGAGTGCGATCTGCCGGTCGGCGAGCAGGGGCGCCAGCGCGCGTGCCTGACGTTCGCCGAGGGGGGTCAGGGGCAGGTCGGTGTGGCTCGTGTGCTGCCCGGACCGCGACCACTCGGTCTCGCCGTGCCGGATCAGGATCAACTCGCCCATGGGTGTCATCCGCTCTCTGTGCTGTTCGTGCTGCGTAGCCGGCAACCCCCCGGTCCACGATCGTATTCCGCGCGCCCGGGACGGGGCGGCCGATGCCTCGTTTCCGGGTACGGCAGCCCTCGTCGCCCGGATCCGCACTCTTCTGGCCGCCGGGCTCCCGATGAAGGTCAGCCGTGACCTCATGCAGGCGGGTGTCAGGCGGCCCGCTCGTCGTCCGTGAGCACTTCGTGGATGACGTGTCGTGCGATGGCCGCCATGGGAGGGTTCATGTCCCGGTAGTGGCGCAGCTCGCCGAGCGCGGTCGACAGCGCCCACCCGCGGCCCCGGGCCCAGGCCGCGTCGTCTGCGTTCAGTGCGGTGCGGAAGATGCCGCGCGCGTCGGCAGGCAACAGGTACCACGCCGCGATCAGGTCGACGGCGGGATCGCCCAGGCCCAGGCAGCCGAAGTCGATGACGGCGCTGAGCCGCCCGTCCGTGATCAGTAGATTCCCCGGTTGCAGATCCGCGTGGATCCAGACGGCGGGGCCGGTCCGCTCGGGGGCTCGCAGGGCCGCTTCCCATGCCGCGACCGCCGCTTCGGCATCGACGACTCTGCGCAGTTCCCTGATCGCGGCGCGCGTCGCGACGTCGCGTGCGCCCAAGGGCTCACTGCGGTAGGAGGGCGGCCCGTCGGTGGGGTCGATCCGGTGCAACGCGGTGATGAACTCCGCCAGATCCGCTGCGAGCGAGCCGGGGTCGGCGATATGCCCGACGGCCGGATTCCCGCCCTCCAGCCACCGGTAGACCGACCAGTGCCAGGGATAGCCGGCGGCGGGCATTCCCCTGCCCAGCGGTACGGGAATCGGAGCGGGGAGCAAAGGGGCGAGCCGCGGCAGCCACCGGTGCTCCTTCTCCACATCACGTGCGGCCCCCGCGATGCGAGGGAGCCGCACGACCATGTCCTCGCCGAGCCGGTACATGGCATTGGAGGTGCCCGCGGAGGCCACCGGCTCGACCGCCGGACCGGCCCACTGCGGGAACTGACCGGCGATCAGCCGATGCACCAGGGCTACGTCGATGTCCGGCTCGTCGGCATGCATCTTGCCTGCGGGCATGTGCACCATCCAGGAAGTGGGTGAGGGCCCACGCGACGCGCGTCGCACGACGTCGTGGCGGGACCGGAGTGCCGACGGTTGTCGGCCGAGGGCCATACGAACGGTCCGGGATCTCGCCCGTCAACTCGTTTCCGGTGGTATCCCGTTGGGCCCGGTCGCGCGGGCCGCTCCTCGGCTCGGACCGCCGCGCGAGGCGTCCGCCGGTCGGCCCCGCGCCCCTCGCGATTTCGCGTCATCAGAACTTAACGAGCTGCTCACGACGAGAGTGTCCTGCGCCACGGGCATTCCCCACCCGAGAAGGTACGGTTCTTGACGTACCTCGCCGGGAGGTGCGAACGCAACGAGGGGGAACTTTGTCATGTCCAACACACTGAGTGCCGAACTGTCCTGCACCCGGGCCGTGGCCCGGTCCCTGGTGCACCGGGCCGCACGGCGTCCTGAAGACCGAGGTTGAGACCCTGGCCGCCGACGGGGAAGTGCACGTGCGCGGCGTCACCGGCCAGGAGGACACGGCCTTCGCGGTAGTCGTCGACGAGCCGGGCGTAGTCACTGAACCGGGAAAAGAACAGCGGGTCGGCCATCGGGACATCGTGCCCGAGGATGCGGGAGCCCTCGCGGCGCAGTTCGTCGAGGGTGAGCGCGGTATTCCGGTCGGGGTGCGGTCCGCGGAAGTCGATGGTGATGAACCGGCTGTGTCCGTACGGATTGACGCCCGCGACGGTCCAGCCGCGCGGTGTGCGGTTCCAGCCCGGCGGGACGACGGCCGGTTCGGTGAGGCGTATGAGACCTAGCAGGGCGGAGACGGTCGCGGGGTGCGTCGTGGCACGGAAGCCGGCCCGTTGGCGTACGGTGCTGCGCGCACCGTCGGCCCCGACGAGATAGCGGGCGGTGAACTCCCGTGCCCCGTCCGCCCCTTCGGCGGTGACCTCGACACCGTCGGGGCCCTGGCGGACATCGATGACGCGGTGGCCGCGCAGGACGGTGGCGCCGTGCGTGCGGGCGCGCGCTTCGAAGTCCCGCTCCAGGTCGGCCTGGGAGCGGCCGACGATGGGTCCGGCCTCGGTGCCGGGCGCGGAGATGGTCAGTCCGGACATGCCGGCGAAGTGGAAGTGGTCCGCGACGGGCCGTGCCAGCTGATCGGGGTGCGCGGTGCGGATGCCCAAGTGGCCACGGCGGGCGAGCTGTTGGACGGTACGGGCGTGCAGTGTGCCGCCCTTGGGCCGGTCGACGGTGGCGTGGTTCACCTCCAGGACGGTCACCGGTACGCCGTAGTGGGCGAGTTCGGCGGCAAGGAGCATGCCGACCGGACCTCCTCCGGCGATCAGGACCGGGATGTCGTGGTCGGTGCGGTCCTCGGGGCGATGCTGCTCGGCCATGGGACGCGGTCCTCGGATGCGGTTGCGAAACGTACGGGCGAAGCCCGGCACCCGCGCGGGGGATCGCGGGCACCGGGCCGTTCAGTTCAGGGGGTGCGGCCGGTCACGCGGCGTGCCGCTCCGGGCGGCTGCCGCCGCGCAGCAGGGCGAAGACGACGGCGCACAGGACGAGGCAGGCCACCGCGAGACCCCAGAGCACGGTGTGGAAGGCGGAGTCGTATGCCTGGGTCAGGAAGTCGAGGAACCCTGGCCGGTCGGTGGCGCCGGACACCTCGGCGGCGCGGGCGAGATCGCCGCCCGCCGCCTGGCTTGCCACCTGGGCGGCGTGACCGGCTCCGGCGTGCGTGCCGATGCCGTCCGTGATGTTCGAGCCGAGGACGGTGGCGAGCGACGAGCCGTACACCGCGACGGCAATGGCCTCGCTGCCGAGCCGCAGGGTGTTGAGGAAGCCCGCGGCCATACCGGCCTTGGCCGGGTCGACCTGTTCGAGAGCCTGGCCGTCGACGAGCCCGGCGGCCAGCCCCATGCCGGCGCCGGTGACGATCATCGGCAGGGCCACGACGGCGACGGCTACGTCCGGGGAGAAGAGGGTCAGGGCGATGTCGCCGACGATCAGGCAGGCGAGGCTGACGTAGATCAGGGTGAGGGCGGAGACGCCGCGGGTGACGAGCCTCGCGGCAAGCATCGGGCAGACCAGTACGGGCGTGGTGAGCAGCACCATGATCAGGCCTGCGGCCCCGGTGTCGCGTCCGGTGACGGCGGTGAGGTAGCTGGGCAGGTAGGTCAGCATGGTGACGAAGCCGATGGAACCGGCGACAGGGACCAGGCAGAGGCCCACGAAGCGGCGGTTGCGCAGCACACTGAGGTCGAGCATGGGATGCTCGCGCCGGTTCTCGACGTACGCGAAGACGGCGAGGACGACGAGCGCCCCGGCGAACAGGGCGACGACACCGACGCTGCCCCAGCCCCACTGGGAGCCCTGCACGATGGCGGTGGTCAGCAGCACCATGGCGACGACGAAGAGGGCGCTGCCCGCGAAGTCGATACGGGCTCCGGTGGAACCGGTGGCGGGCATCGTCCTGGAGATGGCGGGCACGGCGATCAGGACGACCACGAGGGCGATGGCGTGCACGGCGAACACCCAGCGCCAGCCGAGGGTCTGGACGAGCGCGCCGGACAGGGACGGGCCGAGGGCCACGCCGATGCCCGCGACGGTGCCGAAGTAGGCGAACGCCTTGGCCCTGGCCGGCCCTTCGAAGATGGTGGAGACGATCGCGGCGCCGCAGGAGAAGATGGCCGCGCCACCGATTCCGGCGAGGGCGCGGGCGGCGTCCAGCCACAGCACGTCGGTGGCGAACGCACTGGCGAGCGAGGCGGCGGCGTAGATCGCGGCGCCCGCGGCGAAGGCCTTGACGCGGCCGATGATGTCGGCGACCGAGCCCCAGACGAGCGTGAAGCAGGCGAAGGCCACGTTGAAGGCGTTGACCACCCACTGGAGCGGAGCGAGTCCGGCGTGTGTGGAGGCGCCGATGTCGGGCAGCGCGACGGCGGTGCCGGAGATCGACATGGGGACGACGAAGACGGCGAGGAGTACGGCGATCAGGGTCAGGGTGCGGCCGGGCTTCTCCTCCGCCACGGGTGCCGGTCGTGCGGCGGACGACGCGGTCTGCGAACTCATAGAAAAACTCCAGGCTCGGCCCGGCCGCCAGCGACCAGGTACGATTTTCGTCGTACCTTAAGTTCGCACATCCGTGAGGTTGGAAGCAACCCGTACCTACGATGGGAACAACCCACAGGCGAGTTCAGGAGAGGAGAACAGCGATGCCGGACGAGGAAGGCCATCCGGAACCGGAGGAAATGGACCTGCGCACGGTCCTGAACGCGATCTCCGATCCCCTGCGGTGGGGGGTCGTCGTGGCCCTGCTCCACGAGCCGGAGGGCACGGCCCGCACCTGCGCGTCCTTCAACCTGCCGGTCTCGAAGTCGACGACCACGCACCACTTCAGGACCCTGCGCGAAGCGGGTCTGGTGCGGCAGGTGAACCGGGGCAACAGCCGCGCGGCGACCCTGCGCAAGGACGACCTGGACAAACGCTTTCCGGGGCTGCTGGACCTGATCCGCGCCAACTCCTGAGCCCGGTCCCGAGCCGCCGGTCACCCCCGCCACGCCGAAGGGCCGCACCCCCGGCGGGGGTGCGGCCCTTCGCGACGTACCGGACTGCCTACTTGCGGATCAGGCTGCGGAGCACGTACTGCATGATGCCGCCGTTGCGGTAGTAGTCCGCCTCACCGGGGGTGTCGATGCGGACAACCGCGTCGAACTCCACACCGGTGTCGGTGGAGACCTTCACCGTGCGCGGCGTCGTGCCGTTGTTCAGCTCGGTCACGCCGGTGAAGGAGAAGGTCTCCTCGCCGGTGAGGCCGAGGGCCTCGGCGGTCGCGCCCTCCGGGAACTGGAGCGGGAGGACGCCCATGCCGATGAGGTTCGAGCGGTGGATGCGCTCGTACGACTCGGCGATGACGGCCTTGACGCCGAGGAGCGCGGTGCCCTTGGCGGCCCAGTCGCGGGAGGAGCCGGAGCCGTACTCCTTGCCCGCCAGGATGACCAGCGGGGTGCCGGCGGCCTGGTAGTTCTGCGAGGCGTCGTAGATGAACGACACCGGCGCACCTTCATCGGACCGGGTGAAGTCGCGGGTGAAGCCACCCTCGGTGCCCGGGGCGATCTGGTTGCGCAGGCGGATGTTCGCGAAGGTGCCGCGAATCATGACCTCGTGGTTGCCGCGGCGCGAGCCGTAGGAGTTGAAGTCGCGGCGCTCGACGCCGTGCTCCGTCAGGTACTTGCCGGCCGGGGTGTCGGCCTTGATCGCACCGGCCGGGGAGATGTGGTCGGTGGTGACCGAGTCGCCCAGCTTGGCGAGCACGCGGGCGCCGGTGATGTCGGCGACCGGGGTCGTCTCCATCGTCATGCCCTCAAAGTACGGGGGCTTCCGTACGTAGGTGGACTGCGGGTCCCACTCGAAGGTGTTGCCGGTCGGGATCGACAGCGCCTGCCACTGGGCGTCGCCCGCGAAGACGTCCTGGTAGGACTTGTTGAACATGTCCTCGCCGATGGAGTTGGCGACGACGTCGTTGACCTCGGCCTCGGAGGGCCAGATGTCCGCGAGGTGGACCGGCTTGCCGTCCTGGTCGATGCCCAGGGCGTCCTTGGTGATGTCGACCTTCATCGAACCGGCGATGGCGTACGCGACGACCAGCGGCGGGGACGCCAGGTAGTTCATCTTGACGTCGGGGTTGATCCGGCCCTCGAAGTTACGGTTGCCGGAGAGCACCGAGGTCACGGCCAGGTCGTGCTCGTTGACCGCCTTGGAGACCTCCTCCGGCAGCGGGCCGGAGTTGCCGATGCAGGTGGTGCAGCCGTAGCCGACGAGGTTGAAGCCGACCTTGTCGAGGTAGGGGGTCAGGCCCGCCTTGTCGAAGTAGTCGGTGACGACCTTGGAGCCCGGGGCGAGGGTGGTCTTGACCCACGGCTTGCGGGTCAGGCCCTTCTCGACGGCCTTCTTGGCCACGAGCGCCGCGGCGACCATGACGTACGGGTTCGAGGTGTTGGTGCAGGAGGTGATCGCGGCGACGGTGACGGCGCCGTGGTCGATCTCGTACGTCGTTCCGTCGGGGGCCGTGACCGTGGTGGGACGGCTCGGCACGCCGTTGTGGCCGGACGGGGAGTCGGAGGCCGGGAAGGACTCCTTGCCCGACTCCTCGTCCTCGGAGACGTAGTTGCGCACGTCCTGCGCGAACTGCTCCTTGGCGTTGGCCAGGATGATGCGGTCCTGCGGGCGCTTCGGGCCGGCGATGGAGGGGACGACCGTGGAGAGGTCGAGCTCCAGCTTCTCGGAGAAGTCCGGCTCGGCGGCCGGGTCCAGCCAGAGGCCCTGCTCCTTGGCGTACGCCTCGACGAGCGCGACCTGCTGCTCGTCACGGCCGGTCAGACGCAGGTACTTCAGCGTCTCGTCGTCGATCGGGAAGATCGCGGCGGTGGAGCCGAACTCCGGCGACATGTTGCCGATGGTGGCGCGGTTAGCGAGAGAGGTGGCGGCGACGCCCTCACCGTAGAACTCGACGAACTTGCCGACGACACCGTGCTTGCGGAGCATCTCGGTGATGGTCAGCACGAGGTCGGTCGCGGTGGTGCCGGCCGGGAGCTCGCCGGTCAGCTTGAAGCCGACGACGCGCGGGATGAGCATGGAGACCGGCTGGCCGAGCATCGCGGCCTCGGCCTCGATGCCGCCGACGCCCCAGCCCAGCACGCCGAGGCCGTTGACCATGGTGGTGTGCGAGTCGGTGCCGACGAGGGTGTCGGGGTACGCCTGGCCACCCCGGACCATGACCGTACGGGCCAGGTGCTCGATGTTGACCTGGTGGACGATGCCGGTGCCCGGGGGGACGACCTTGAACTCGTCGAAGGCGGTCTGGCCCCAGCGCAGGAACTGGTAGCGCTCCTTGTTGCGGCCGTACTCCAGCTCGACGTTCTGCGCGAACGCGTCGTTGGTGCCGAACTTGTCGGCGATGACGGAGTGGTCGATGACCAGCTCGGCCGGGGCGAGGGGGTTGATCTTGGCCGGGTCACCGCCCAGCTCCTTGACGGCCTCACGCATGGTGGCGAGGTCCACGACACACGGCACACCGGTGAAGTCCTGCATGATCACGCGGGCCGGCGTGAACTGGATCTCCTGGCTGGGCTGCGCCTGGGAGTCCCAGCCGCCGAGCGCCCGGATGTGGTCGGCGGTGATGTTCGCGCCGTCCTCGGTGCGGAGCAGGTTCTCCAGCAGCACCTTCAGGCTGTAGGGGAGGCGCGCGGAGCCCTCGACCTTGTCCAGCTTGAAGATCTCGTACGACTCGTCGCCCACGCGCAGCGTGCTGCGGGCGTCGAAGCTGTTCGCCGACACGACAGTCTCCTTCATCAATGTGCGCGTACTCCGCGCCGCGCCTCATTACGGCGGGCGCCGCGTGGTGCCGCCTACGGCCCCTCGACCATCCGCTAAGGTAAGGCTTAGTTAGGTAACCCTTACCGACTGGCGGACTGCGGTGCGCCTTCGGCATATATCTCGATGTCGAGATAACTCTAGTACATCACCGCCGCACGGTCATGCGCGGGCGGCGCTGTCCGCTGTCATTCAATTGAGGCGTTTGCCAGCGAACCCAGCCGTTTCGGCTTCTATGACAGCGAACCTAGTCGCACGGGGTGAGCGCGCTGGGGGTGTTGCATGGCTGTACCGACTGGGGCGGACGGGGCCGTGCCGTATGTCGAGGTGTCGTGCGTGGATGCCGATGCTGCTGGCCCACTTCCGCCAGCCTCCGCACGATCCCTGGAGCCGGACGCTCGGCCCGGGGTCAGCGCGGCCGCACAGCATGACGCCCCTCGCACCCCGGCCGCCCGCCACAAACACTGAAGATCAACTTCCGGCAGTTTTCAGGCTTGCCTCGGCGCTACCTCGTACGGATCGCCCAGATGTGGACGCTCCCGTCAAGGCAGCCTACGGCGAGGTTGTAGCCGTCTACGGCGAGGATGCCGCCGTCTGGGCTGAATACCACCGCTTGGACTTTCTCGGATTGCTTGGTCAGGATCAGCAGCTGTTCACCAGCGTGGGTGTCCCAGACGATGACCGTGCCGCTGTTATCGCCGGACGCGAGCACGCGGCCGTCGGGGCTGAACGCCAGCGCGCTGATGTTGTCGGTGTGCCCGGTGAGCCGATGGTGCCGCTTGCCGGTGTGCGTGTCCCAGACGTGGACCAACACCTTGCCATCTTCGGCGAAGGTGTTGCCAGCTGCGGCAACGGTGCGGCCGTCGGAGGTGATCGCCAGCGCGCTGATATGCGAAGGCTTCCCGGTTTTTAGCCGATGACGGGGTCGTCGGCCGGTGGGTGGGTCCCAGATGAGGACGCGCCCTTCGGCGTCGCCTGTGGCGAGGGTGTTCCCGTCCGGGCTGAACGCCACCGGGCCCGTGGCGCCGGGCAGGCCGGTCAATCCCTTGCCCGTGCGGGCGTCCGAGAGGCGAGCCTCAGCGTAGGTGCCGATGGCGAGGGTGCCGCCGTCAGGGTTGAACACCACGGAGTCGATGGTCCCGGTGTGTCCGGTGAACTGACGGCGTAGCGTGCCCGCGTGCGGATCCCACAGGCGGATCACTTTGCCGTCGCCACCTGTGGCGAGGGTGCAGCCGTCGGGGTTGAACGCAACGGAGTGGATGCGGTCGGGGCCGTCGGTGCGGTCGGACAGGAGGCGGAGCTGCGCGCCTGTGCGTGGGTCCCAGATGCGGACGCCCGATCTGCTGTAGCTCGCCGCGAGGATGTGGCCGCTCGGGCTGAACCCCATCGCGGTCACACGCCCCCCACCACGTTTCGCTTTCAACGTGCGGAGCAGCGTGTAGGCAGGCCCCGAGGGGACGGTGGGCGCCGGGGGCGTCGGTCTGGGGTCGTGATCGGGATTGCCTGGCGGCGCTGGCGGAGGGGTCGGCGAGTCTGGCTTATGACCGGGCTCCTTCGGCAACGGCCCCGCCAGGAGGTCTAGGAGTAAGGAGGGGGCCGGGCGTGCCATCGGATCCTTCGCCAAGCAGGACGCCGCCACCTCGCGCAACCCCGGTGGGAGCGCCGTAAGGTTCGGTGGTTCATGGGCCGCCTGGAGCATCAGGGACATCGCTGGACCCTCACCCCAGGCAGCGCCGCCCGCCGCCGCAACCAGGACCACGCCGAGTGCGAACACATCTGCGGCGCCGGTGACTTCACGGTTCAGAGCCTGTTCGGGCGCGAGATAGCCGGGTGTGCCGAATACCGCTCCGGTCGCTGTCAGGTGCGTGGACCCGATGGCCCGGGCGATGCCGAAGTCGATGACCCGGAGGCCGCCCTCAGCCATGATGATATTGCCGGGCTTGAGGTCCCGGTGTACCAGGCCGCAGGCATGGATAGCCGCCAGCGCCTCCGCCAGGGCGGCGCCCAGTTGCCGAAGGTGAGGTTCGTCCATCGGGCCATCGGCGGCCAGCAGTTCAGAGAGAGTGGGCCCGCGCACGTAAGCAGTAGCCAGCCACGGCGGTTCGCCGTCGGGGTCCGCATCGTCAACCGGTGCGGTGTGGACACCGCCCACAGCGCGGGCCGCCTCCACCTCGACGCGGAAACGGGCACGGAAGGCCGGATCGGCCGCGAGCTCGGGCTTGACCACCTTCACGGCGACCGCACGGCCGCCGCGCGAATATGCCAGGTAGACGGTTCCCATCCCGCCCTCGCCGAGCTTGGCTTCAATGGTGTATCCGCCTATGTGCTCCACGCGCACAGTATGACCGAACCCACCCCGCCTGACCGGCTCATGCCACCGATTCGGCAGGGACCGGAGGTGGGGACGCTTCCCAGCCATGCGGCAACACGATCTCGGCCTTCAGCGTCGGCACACCAGCGTCGCTGCAGTCCTCACGGTGATCGCTCATACCCGTGACTCTCCCGACCTCTGACGGCCCGTGCCAGGACCTGTGAAGACAATCACCGATGGGCGTAACTCCTGGCTCCACCCAGCGGCGTTGACATCCAACCCAGTCGTTCCAGGTCAGCACGCTGCACACGACTAACTTCACTGTCGAAGGACAGGCGCTGTCCACTGTCATCCAATCGAGGCGTTTGACAGCGAACCAGTCGTTCCGGCTTCCTTGCCGGCGAACCCAGTCGTACGAGGTGACGCGCTGGGGGCGCTGAGACACCGGCTCACCACGTGGACGCTCCAAGCCGAACCCTCGTTACCCCAGCAGACACCCCTTCCGCGACCGCCTCGACCTCCCAGTCCTCATCGCCGACGATGCCCGCAGAGGCATGACGATCCGCTCACTGGCCGAGCACTACAAAGTCCCGCCATGGACAGTCCGTCCTCGCGCTGGACACCTCACCCCCCGTTGAAAGGGAAGTCTCCCGGGGAAGGGCCCCGCCCAGAGGCAGACTCGTCGGTCCGATCGACAGCATGATCACCGACAACCTCGACGTCAGGGGCATCTGGACCAAGCTCATGGACGACCACGACTACTCGGTCTCCTACGCATCCATCCGCTACCACCTCAAGCACCAACAGGACCGGAAACCCCGCCCTGGAGACGAAGCCACCCAGTCCAAGTTCAACCGGACGGCGTGACCGGGGACCGCATGCCGAGCCACTGCTCGGCGCCCCAGGCCTCGAACCGCTCCACCTCGGTGAACCCCAGCTTCGCCGCGAGGCGCATCGAGCCGACGTTGGCGGTCTGGGTGGTGAGCACCACCGGCTCGCCGGGCAGCGCGTCGGCGAGCCAGCCGAGTGCCGCCGCGCATGCCTCGGCGGCGTACCCGAATCCCCACGCCCGCGGCAGGAACAGGTAGCCGAGATCGGCCTTCCCCGTGGCAGCCGGGCGACGGTGCCCAGTTGCTCTCCTGAGCAGGATCTGGCCGATCATCGACCCGTCGAGATCAACGACGAAGCTCCCGGGCCACCGCTCGGGCGCCCCGGGCATCTCGCGTTCGAGCTCGTCACGCGGTCGGGGGCCGCCGAGGTAGGTGTGCACCTCTGGCGAGGCGAGCAGCTCAATGAACGCCGCACGGTCTCGGGTCTCGGGCTCACGGAGCACGAGCCTTTCGGTCCGCATCGGGGCAGGTGGCCAGGCGACGGGTCCGAGTTCAGTCATGGCGGGCAACCTATCGCACGCCCGTGAGAGTGATCCGAAAGAGAAGGCCCAGGCCACAGATCTGTTCGAGGCTCTCATTCAACATGGTCGCCGCAGACCAGCACACCACCCACCGACCGACTTCGCTGTCGAAGGACACTCGCTCCATACCTCGTAGTCGATGTCCTCTGTCATCCAACCGAGGCGTTTGACAGCGAACCCAGTCGTTTCGGCTTCTACGACAGTGAACCTCGTCGTGCGGGATGACCAGGCACTGGAGCGCTGACGATCCATGCGTGGCGGTGGTTGTCACATTCGCGGGCCCGGCGGTGTCTCCATGCCGAACAGCCAGACAGGTAAATCTACTGAGGAGAACACCATGGCGCTCCGCGTTCCGAAGGCCGAGCTCAGCACCGAGATGAGCGAAAACATGATCAAGCAGCTCGGCGCCGTGGCCGAGCCCGTCGAGGTGGTGTGGCACAACCCCAAGGTCGCCACGTCCAACTTGGAGTTCTCGGCCAAGCTGGGCGAGTGGGACGCGGCCGACGCCAGCCTCAAGTCGTTCGCGCACATGGCCGTCGCGTCCCAGGTCGGCTGCGGCTGGTGCCTCGACGTCGGCTACTTCCAGGCGCAGAACCAGAACCTGGACCTGGCCAAGGCGAGCCAGGTGCCCCGCTGGCGGGATTCGGAGGTGTTCACGCCGCTGGAGCGGGACGTCCTCGAGTACGCCGAGGCCATGACGAACACGCCGCCGACCGTCACCGACGAGCTGCACGCGAGCCTGCTCGACCGGCTCGGCGCCGCGGCGATGGTCGAGCTCACCGCGTACATCGCCTTCGTCAACATGGCGACCAGGAACAACAATGCGAACGGGATTTCGTCGCAGGGCTTCTCCGATGCCTGCGAGATTCCACTGGCCGCGCGCCCTCAGAACTCCGGCGTAGCGTCGACGTCATGATGACCGAGGATCCGTTCGTCTCCCATCGCAGCCTGCTGTTCACCGTTGCCTACGAGATGCTCGGGTCGGCGGCCGACGCGGAGGACGTGCTGCAGGAGTCGTGGCTGCGGTGGGCCGACGTCGACCAGTCGCAGGTGCGCGAGCCGCGGGCGTACCTCGTCAGGACTGTCACGCGGCAGGCGCTCAACCGTCTGCGAACGCTGTCGCGCAGCCGCGAGGACTACGTGGGCGAGTGGCTGCCGGAACCGCTGCTGACCAGCCCCGATGTTGCCGAGGACATCGAACTCGCGGAGAGCGTCTCGATCGCGATGCTGACCGTCCTCGAAACGCTCGGGCCGACCGAGCGGGCGGTGTTCGTGCTCCGCGAGGTCTTCGAGATGCCGTACGGCGAGATCGCCGAGGCCATCGGGAAGTCCGCGGCCACGGTGCGGCAGATCGCGCGGCGTGCCCGCGAGCATGTGGCGGCCCGGCGGCCGCGGGTGCAAGTGAGCCGGACGGAGCAGCAGGCCGTGGTGGAGCGGTTCCTGGCCTCGTTGCGAACCGGACAGTTGCAGGAGCTGCTGGAGGTTATGGCGCCGGACGTGGTCCTGATCGCCGATGGCGGCGGGCTCGCGGCCGCCGCTCTGGCTCCGATCCACGGCGCCGAGCTGGTGGCGACGGTGCTCGCGCGCGCGAACCAGGTGGTGACCGCGTTCGAGACGATGACCGTGTGGCTCAACGGCGCGCCTGCGGGCCGGTTCGAGATCGACGGCGAGCCGACCGCGGTGAGCCTCGTGGTGGAGAACGGGCGGGTCACCCGGATCTACCTGATGAGAAATCCGCAGAAGCTGACGCGGCTCGATGAACTGGCCGAAATCACCAGGTAAGCCCGCTGATGCTCTGGCAGCGTGAGTGTTGCGGGGGGGGGGAACCCCCCCGGACACACACCACCCCCCCGGGGTGCGAGGGGGGCGTAAAGGGGGATCGAACAAAAGGGGGTAAGCGGGC
>NZ_JBHVWS010000002.1:100407-103401 GCF_042882185.1 Streptomyces sp. NPDC058239 | reverse complement strand
TAGCCCGCCCGGCGCCTGTTACCGCCAAACCACCCCCCGACCCCGCCTTTGGGCCCTGGGGGGTGTGGGTGCGGGGGGGTCCCCCCCCCCCCCCAACCCCCACGACCGCGCAGTGGTCAGAGGTCGACGTACAGGGCGATCGATCAAGAGGTGGAAAGCGGGCCGCGCCTGCCTCCGGCTGCTACGCAAGGGCGTGCTGCTCGGTGCCGCCAATCGCCGAAGACCGACTGGCGGCAAAGGGACGTCGACCTGGCCGTCTTCACGAAAATCTTTGAAGAGCCATCACGACTGGCCAGCAGCACCCCGGTGGCACTCAACCCAGTCGGGCCAGGTCAGCGCGCTGCACACGACTGACTTCACTGTCAAAGGACAGGCGCGGCTGTGCCGTGCCCGCTACTCTCACCGCCACACACCCCTTCTTCCGATGAACATATCGATCCCGCGGCGGCGCGGGGCCGTGCCGCCATCGGTGGGACGGGCGCCCGGATGAAGGAGGAACATGAACGACGTCACCGAGTTCAAGGACATCTCCCCGACCACCCTCGCCGATCTCCTGGGCCGCGAGCAGGTCATGGACATCGGCATCCGCCCCCTGTGGCCCTCGATCCCGCGAGTCGCCGGCCCGGCGTTCACCGTGCGGTGCCCTCCGGGCGACAACCTCATGCTCCACGCGGCCGTCCACCGCGCAAAGCCGGGCTCGGTCATCGTCGTCGAGGCAGGTGACGTCGACTACGCACTCGCCGGAGGAAACGTCTGCGCTGTCGCTCAGCGCCGTGGGATCGCGGCGTTCGTGACCGACGGGGTGATCCGCGACCTCGCCGAGGTGCGCGAGATGGGCTTTCCGGTCTTCGCCAGGGGAGTCATCCCCATCCCGGGCACCAAGAAGGCCATTGAGCCGCTCAACGGCCCGGTGCGGTGCGGCGGCGTGAGCGTCGAAGCGGGAGACATCGTGGTGGCCGACGAAGAGGGCATTGTGGTCACTCCCCGTGCCCGCCGGGAGCAAGTGCTCCTCGATGCCCGGAAGAAGCTGGCCAAGGAGGCCGGCGAATCTCTCGATATGTGGGAAAAAGCGCATCGCACCCGTATCGACACGATCCTGGCCGAAGGCGGCTTCGAGGGCTGATTCGACGCCAGGCTTCCGTCAGACCTGCACTGTTCCCCGGCCCCGGCCTCGGCCCGGCCCGGCGGGTGGGGCGGGGGCGGGGCCGACACCCCCGGATGGACGTACACCGCGCGCCGTCACGGCGACCCGGGTGCACCATGGAACGCACGGCGCACCCGCAGCCCGCACCTTTCACGCACGTCAGGCTGCGTAACTGCCGTGCCTCCACACGCAGCCGTCACCCGAACACCACACCCCACCACAGGCCTCATCTCATATCTGAGATAACCTTTCGTCATGTCAGACGACTATCTCGTACGCATAGGCAAGCTCATCCGTGACGCCCGTCAGCACCGGGGCTGGACACAGAGCCAGCTCGCCGAGGCGCTCGCCACCAGTCAGAGCGCCGTCAATCGCATCGAGCGCGGAAATCAGAACATCAGCCTTGAGATGATCGCGCGCATCGGTGAGGCACTCGACAGCGAGATCGTGTCGCTCGGCTACGCGGGGCCCATGCACCTGCGGGTGGTCGGCGGGCGCCGGCTCTCGGGCTCCATCGATGTCAAGACGAGCAAGAACGCGTGCGTGGCACTGCTCTGCGCCTCGCTGCTCAACAAGGGCCGCACGGTACTGCGCCGCGTGGCCCGCATCGAGGAGGTCTACCGACTCCTGGAGGTGCTGAACTCCATCGGCGTGCGGACGAGGTGGATCAACGAGGGAGTCGATCTGGAGATCGTCCCGCCGGCCCGGCTCGACATGGACGCCATCGACGCGGATGCCGCCCGCCGGACCCGTTCCATCATCATGTTCCTCGGTCCACTGCTGCACCGGATGGACTCGTTCAAGCTTCCGTACGCGGGCGGCTGCGACCTCGGTACGCGGACCATCGAGCCGCACATGATCGCGCTGCGCCGGTTCGGGCTGGAGATCGCCGCGACGGAAGGGCTCTACCACGCCCAGATAGACCACTCGGTCACGCCCGACCGTCCCATAGTGCTGACCGAGCGCGGGGACACCGTGACCGAGAACGCGCTGCTGGCCGCCGCCCGGCACGACGGCACGACCGTCATCCGCAACGCATCCTCCAACTACATGGTCCAGGACCTGTGCTTCTTCCTGGAGGCACTGGGCATACGCGTGGACGGCATCGGCACGACCACACTGACCGTGCACGGCGTCCCGCACATAGATGTGGACGTCGACTACTCCCCCTCCGAGGACCCGGTGGAGGCGATGAGCCTCCTCGCCGCCGCCGTGGTGACGGAGTCCCGGCTGACGATCCGCCGGGTACCGATCGAGTTCCTCGAGATCGAGCTCGCGGTGCTGGAAGAGATGGGCGTCGACTGCGACCGTACGACTGAGTACGCCGCCGACAACGGCCGTACCCGCCTGGTCGACCTCACGGTCCGCCCCTCCAAGCTGGAGGCGCCGATCGACAAGGTCCACCCCATGCCGTTCCCGGGGCTCAACATCGACAATGTGCCCTTCTTCGCGGCCATCGCCGCCTCGGCCCACGGCCAGACCCTCATCCACGACTGGGTCTACGACAACCGGGCCATCTACCTCACCGACCTGAACCGCCTCGGCGGCAGGCTGCAGCTCCTGGACCCGCACCGGGTACTGGTCGAGGGCCCGACCCGCTGGCGCGCCGCCGAGATGATGTGCCCGCCCGCGCTGCGGCCCGCCGTGGTGGTGCTGCTCGCCATGATGGCGGCGGAAGGCACCTCCGTACTGCGCAATGTGTATGTCATCAACCGCGGTTACGAGGAGCTGGCGGAACGGCTCAACTCCGTGGGCGCGCAGATCGAGATCTTCCGCGACATCTGACCGGCGGGGTGTGGGGGGGAGCGGGTGGGGCGGTTGGAGCCCGAAACACAAAAAACACAGCACGG
>NZ_JBHVWS010000002.1:44735-100397 GCF_042882185.1 Streptomyces sp. NPDC058239 | reverse complement strand
TTGGGGGGGCTCGGCAACACCCCGGGGGGCGCCATTTTCTTTTTCGCCCGCTACATCTCCCGGGGGGGTTTTGGGCCCCTTGGGTCCCCGGGCCCACCACACCTCAACATGCCAGCTGACCTGCGGATACCTACCTTCCCGGCCCTCCACTGATCACTGTTGTTTTTCAGCACCTTGTGCAACGCACGTGCAAGATGATCTCGCATGACTGACGCCACATCGGCTATGCCTGAGTATCCGTCAGCCTTCACGGAGGGTTATCGCCGAAGTGGCCTCGCAACGTCCGATGTCGGTCGTGTCACGCCGACCGCGTCTGGTCGACCATCGGCACCCACCGCGCCCCGGGCTTACTCAGCGGCAACGACTGCGACCGTTCCTGCCGACCAACAACGGACGTTGTGGCCGGCGAAGGGATCACCGGCAGGTGATCGACGGGATTTTGCACCGGGTGCTTACCGGAGCGCAGCGGCGTGATCTGCCCGAACGGTTCGGGCCGTGGAAGATGTGTACGCGACCAACAGCCGGCGAAGTCCACGAAACGTGGCCTACAGCCCCAAGTTCGCCTCAGCATCTTCGGCTGTCCGTCACCAGTTTCGATGGTCCTCCACGAGGTTGGCGATGAGCGCGAGCAGCGCGTCGGCCCGGGAACGGTCCTCGTGCTGAGTGCGCAGGGCCTGGTCGGTGGCCCTGAGCCGGGCCAGGGCGGCCGGTTCACCGTCCATCACGTCGTCGATCACCGGCTCAGTGATCAGGTCCAGGCACTCGGTGAGCAGCCGCCGGGTAGCAGGGAACGGTGGATTGGGGTCGGGGGCTGCGAACGCCTGAGCCAGGTAACGCGCCGGATCCGTGAGACTCCAGCCGACGACGGTGCCGTGCTGGACGAGGAGGGCCACATCGGGGGCAATGCCGATGCGGGCCTCCAGTTGCTCGTTGAGGACGTCGCGGTCGCGCAGGCTGGTCAGCACGGTGTCCCCGGGAGTGCGGCACAGCACCTCGCACATCTCCAGCCGGAAGTCCCGGACCTCGTCCGCGCGGAGCCCACCCGGGCGTACTGCGGGCAGGATGGAAACGCGGTTGGCGTCCTCGGCAGAAGCGGACTCCCCCGGCATTTGAAACTCCGCACCGGCCAGTCTCCGGCTGTCCGGGTCGAACCGGAGTACGTCGGGCGTATCCCACAACCGTTCCTGGCTGCCGAAAGTGGCCACGAGGAACCGCTCACGTTCCTTCACGTCCGCGTAGTGTGCAATGTCTACGGAGTTGCCCGAGAAGCGAGGGATGATGGGCAGCGGATCGGCTGTCACCGCCGCGTGCCAGTCGTTGTCAATAGTCAATCTCATGGTTTGCGCTCCCTCAATAGTTCCGCGCGGGGCATGAATCCGCCCCCGCCCGGAATCCTTCCCTCCACGATGTCCCTGTCGGTGATCGGCGCACCGGGGTCCGTGGCCTCGCCGCCCAGCGCCCTCGCGCCGGACTCGCCCTTGATACCCGACGGCCCGTACGCCGTGATGGCCTGGCCGGCTTGGGAACCCGGCCCATGGGTGACGACGACGTCCTCGCCCTTCCGGAAGATGAGCTTTCCGGCGCTGCCCTCCGACTGGTACACCGCGTCCGGGTTCTTCAGGATCTCCAGGACCTTTTCGTCGCTGAAGTTGTGCGTCTCGTCTCCGTGGTACTTGCGGTGCTTGCGGAGCGTGCCGTCCTGTGCCCTTTCACTGACCCCGTCCACAACCTTCAGGGCCCTTTCCCTGACCTTCTTTTGCCTGGCCTGCTCGGCCTTTTCCTCCTCCGTGCACGACTTCAGGCCCAGCGGATCGCACCCCGTGTAAGGGTTGTCCACGTAGCCGACGGGATTCGGCGCAGGAGCCAGCCCCAGGGGGTCCGGGGAAGTGTAGCGGCCGGTTTCGGGGTCATAGTGGCGGAAGCAGTTGTAGTGGAGCCCGGTCTCAGGGTCGAAGTACTGTCCAGGGAAGCGCAGCGGAATATATGCGCTGCTGTCCCGGGCCCAGGCCGTGGTGCCCCACAGGGTGCTCCGGCCGCGCCAGGCGATGGCGCCCGACTCGTCGATCAGCTCGGTCGGAGTGCCGATAAGGTCGGTTGCGATGGCGAAGAACCGACGGTCGATCTCCTCCTGACGGCCGTCGGCCGTGAGGATGCGCTCGGTCTGCGCCAGCGGGACGACGTCCTGGTGGTCCCAGGTGAGAGCGACCGCGTTCGGCGCGTCCGGCCGGTGACTGGTCTGTTCACAGAGGGTGAGGCCGTCCCAGGTGAAACAGACCTCCTCGGTCACAGTGTCGCCGTCGGCAGCCAGGCGCTGCTTCGCAGTGCGGCGCCCCAGTGGGTCGTAGCGGTAGCGCCAACGGGTCCCGTCGGGCGTGGTGACGGAGGTGAGGCGGTTCTCCGTGTCCCACTCGTAACGCCAGGTGTCGGCTTTTCGGGACAAGCGGATCTTCTGCCGCAGGGTGACCCGGCCGAGGGCGTCGTGCTCGAAGCGGACACCGCCGGCGCGGGTGATGCTGGTGCCGCTGTAGGTACGCGGTCCGGTGGCCTCACTGCCCGGGTGCCGGTCCGGCCAGGACGCCGAGGTCTGGTTGCCCGCGTCGTCGTACGAGTACCGCTCCGTCCAGCCCGGGGCGTGGACAGCGGTGGCCCGGCCCATGCGGTCGAGATCGAAGGTGCGGGTGCCCGACAGCCGGTCCGCGACGGAGAGCAGATGCCCGTCGGCACGGTAGCCGTAGGAACGGCTGTTGACGGCCTGGATTCCTGCCGTGATGTGCTGCGCGGTAAGCCGTCCGACCTCGTCCCAGGCTGATGTCATGGTGACCGCCTCCCCAAAGGCGCGGACCAGCTCGCGGCCGACGGCATCGTGGGTGAAGTCGACCCACCGACCACCTGTGGTCAGCCGCGAGAGAAGGCCGTCGGAGTCGTAGGCGTAAGAAGTGACATGTCCGGTGGGCGTGGTCCGGCGGATACGCCGTCCAAGGTCGTCGTAGGCGTGGAGGAGGGGACGGCCGTTCACGAGTTCCACTTTGACCCGTCCGCGACGGTCGTACTGGTACTGCAGTTCGCCCTCCGGACCAACTGCCTCCAGAAGGCGGCCCGCTCTGTCGTACGCGTAGGTCGTCACTCGGCCGTCGACGTTCTTGCTGAGCACTTGGCCGAGCCGGTCTCGCTCGAAGGAGATGGTTCCGCCGAGGGCGTCGACCCGCTCGGTGAGCTGGCCCGCAGCGTCCACGCGGTAGGTCAGGGTGCGCCCGTCGAAGTCGGTCTCGGACACGATGTTGCCAACCGCGTCGTACTCGTAAACCCAGGTCAGACCCTGCGGGTTGGTGACCCGGGTGAGGCGCAGGTCGTTGTCGTGCTCGAACTCGTAGCGGCCGCCGTCGGCACGGGTACTGGCGAGTGGGAGGTCGAAGTGGGTGTATTCGTAGCTTGAGACGCCACCGGAAGCGTCAATGTGGGTCAGGCAGTTGCCCTCGCCGTCGTAGGTCCAGGACTGCGTCGTGCCGTCCGCATCAGTGCGGTGAGAGAGTTTACCTTCGACACTCCATTCAAAGCGGGTGGCGGCGCCAAGGGGATCGGTGAGCGTGGTGGGGCGGCCGAAGGCGTCGCGTGTGATGCGGGTAATGGCACCGAGCGGGTCGGTGATCTCGACAGGCAGGCCAGCGGCATTGCTGCGGATGCGAGTGGTGTTGCCGAGTGCGTCCGTCACGGAGACCAGGTGACCGGTCTCGTTGTAGGCGGTGCGGGTCATGGCGCCGGACGGGTCAGTGGCCGCAGTTCGGTTGCCGCGTTCGTCGTATGCGTACTCGACCACGGTCCGGTCCGGGTTGGTGACGCGGACCGGTAGCTGGAGATCGTTGTACTGCACGGATGATTCCAGGCCGTCGGGGCGGACCTCGGTGGTCAGTCGTCCTGTCTCGTCGCAGGTGAAGCGGGTGATGTGGCCGAGAGGGTCGGTACGGGACAGCAGCCGGTGGTAGCGGTCGTGCTCGAAGCGGATGGCGGCTCCCAGCGCGTCGAATTCAGTTACCACTTGGGAGCGGTCGTTGATCACGTATCGCTTGGTGTGGCCGAGGCTGTCTGTCATGGACGTCATGCGCAGGCCGGTGTCGGGGTCGGTGTCGTCCCAGGTGAAGTGGGCTTCGAGGTGTCCATCGGCGCCGGCCTGGTACACGCAGCGATCGTGCTCGTCGTAGACGTACTCGTACCGGCTGCCGTTGGTGTCCGTCCATGAGGTGATGCGGCCCAGTTCGTCGCAGCCGAAGCGCAAGGGTTTGCCTGATGAGTTGGTGACTTCGGTGAGGTGGCCGTCGGTGTAGCCGTAGCGGAGGATTTCCTGGTCGGTGCCGTCGGGGGCGGCGCCCGCAAGGTGAAGGGCGGTGATCCTGCCGTCGTTCGTGGTGAGTTTCAGGTGGTATCCGCCGTGGTGCACGATCGACGTCGGCGCGCCTGTCTGGTCGTACTCGAAGGTGATCCAGCGGCCGTTGCGGTCGTCGATCTGAACCAGGAGTGCCAGCTCGCCGTTGGGTTGGTCGACGAAGTGCCGGACGTGGCCGGTCTCCGGGTCGGTGATGGTGTAGCCGTCGATTACCCGGTCCAAGGGCCAGCGTCGGCCATGCGTGGGCATGACGGGAACGCCGGGCGCTGGATGCGGGTAGGCCAGCAGGCTGCCCTCGTTGCAGCTGAACACCACGCCTTCGACGTCGATCTCCAGGCGCTGATCGACTGTGCTCGACCAGCCGGATCCGAACCAGCGGCCGGATCGGTACGAGGAGTCGAAGACGCGCTCGAAGACCAGGGGCAGAGATCCCGGGAGCACGATGTCCGTCTGCGGGAGCAGCATGCGTCCGGTCGCGACGTCGATGGGGTCTCCGGCGCACTTGACCTTGCTGCACTGGTTGGAGTTGGAGTCGGGGTTCTGCTCGTGTCCGTTCCGGTTCCTGCCCTTTCGGCGTTCGAGGAGGTCCTTCATCCCGGCGCGCAGGCCGCCCTTGGTCAGGCCGCCGCCCTTGGTGCCGATCATTTCGGGTACGAGGCGGCCGATGAATTCGGAGGGGTCGCCCTTGGCGGAGTCCCAGGCGGTCTTGAGGGCCCGGTCGGGGTTGGCTCCGGTGGAGACGAGGCCGGCGAGTGTGGTGTGGACGCCCTTGTAGTAGTCGGCCGGGTGGGTCAGGTTGTACGGGTCCGTCGGGCTGACCGAGCGGATGAAGTTGACCAGTCCCGCGCCGCCCTTGACGATCCCGCCGCTGAAGTGGGCGAGCTCGATGCCCTGTCCCAGGGCTTGGTCGTAGACCTCCCGCTTGAGGCGGTCCAGGCCGGTGGGTTCCTTCGGCGCGTGTGCCATCGCCGCGGTGACCGTGCCCTTGGCCGTCTCGGCCGCCTCGTTGCGCGTCTGCCGCGCAAGTTGCAGTATCTCCTGCGCAAGTTGCCGCTTGGCCAGCCCCGGATCGGAGAACTTTCCCGGATGCGGCAGCGGATGATCGGTGTTGCGGACCGCGTTGTACGCCTCCGCCTTCTGCTGGAACTCGGCTGCGGCCGTCTCGTAGTCCTGCTTGGCCTCCTTGTACAGGGCGATGGCCTCCCGGGCCTTGCCCTGAGCACTGGTCACCGTCCGCGCGTACGTCTCCAGCGCCCTGGCCGCGTCCTCGAACGCGTCCGCCGCACGCAGCCAGTCGGTCGGCAGGGTCTCGAAATACCTCCGGAAGACGTCGGCGGCCTCCCCCTTCCAGTGGCCGGAGTCGAGCTTCTTCATCCCGCCGCCGACGAGATCGAACGCCTGTTGGAAGTCGCGGAGGTTCTTCACCGTGGCAGCGATCTTCTCCGGCCTGCCGTGGATCAGCTCGTCCGCTTCCTCGCTCTGCCCGAGCTGTTTCTCACCGACCTCCGCCCCCAGCGAGGACGCGGTCTCATCTCCCCAGTCCTCGACCCCGTCGGCCCAGCCGTGTGCCCCGACCTTGTCCAGGCCCGCACCCAGCATGTCAGTACCGGTGTCAATGGCCTCGCCGGCGAACTCCTTGCCCTTGTCGAGCAGATGACCGGCCCCGTCGACCAGCCCGTCCCCGAGCCTCCCCCAGTCCACCATCAGTCTCTCTGCCCCCGCTCCGACCGCTCGGCCTCAGCAACCGCCTCCCGCAACGCCGGATCCACCGTCCAGGCGTTCCCCGTGGGATCCGGCCCCCCGATCCCCATCTCGGCACCGGTGTCCCGCCACAGCTGGTCAACCTCCTCGTTCGCCCTCAGCGCCGACTCCGCACTGAAGTCCGGGTTGTCGTACATCGACTGGCTCCGGATCGTGTCCCAGCTCATCTCCTTGACCTCGTCCTCGGACAGGTGCGGATTCCCGTTCAGCGAGTTCACACCGATCTTGAACGAGTCCTTGACGTACTGCTCATGCTCCGCGAACGAACCCGCCGACAGCCCGACCCCCACAGCGAATTTGTTGCCCTTCTGCGTCAGAGCCCGCACACCCCACTCCCAGCGATCACAGAACGTCTCGAACTCCGCCGCCAGCCCGCCATGCCCCAACTCCAGCCCCGACAAGCCGAGATCCGAAAAACCACGGCCCGCGGACGCCTCACCGATCATCCCGAGATCCTTCAGCTCGGCATGCGCCAGATCGATCCCCTTCGCAATCGCGGCCAACGCCTCAGGCGGCACACGAAGATCAGACCCGTCCCCGCTCACCCCACACCCCCGAGATCCACCGCCACCGAATCCGGCACGATCCCCGCAACCGGCGGGAACAACACACCGTCCTCACCGCCCGCATCCAGCGCCACCCCCGCAGGCCCCGGCAACATCGGCACCATCACATCCAGCAACCGCGCACCCAACACCGTCCGGTACACCCACTCCCGCGCCGCATCCCCCCGAGCCCGCGCAAACCGGGCCAACGCCTCCTCGTCCGAGAACGCACAAATCCAGCGGACCCCACCCTGCTCCGCCGACCACAGATCCCCCGACTCATCCAACGGCACCAACACCGCCGTACGCCGGAACTCTCCCAGCAAAACAGCAAACTCACGCCGAGCCGCCGCCAACGGATCACCGTCCGGCTCCATCGCACGGGCCGGTGCCGGTGCCTCAATCAGCATGGAAGGCACCTTGTCATCAGGCCAGGCGTCCAAGACCGCGATCTTCGAACGCCGGGCAGGCGACTCTGCCATGTCATCCCTGTTATCGAACACGCGTCGAATGCTGTCACGGCACGCTTTCCAATAGCAACGAACAAAAATGGCCATCCAGCCATGGGCTGGACCCGGCCCAGCTCCACCCACGCGCGGGCGGGCCTGCAAACACCCGCGGAAACGCTCCGCTGAGCCCTGGGCCTTCGTTCGCTCCGAAGCCGGGCGGGAAAGTGACGCGCCGGGGTCCGACAACGTCCCCACCGTCCCGCCCGGCCCCGGCGGCCTGATTCCGAAAGATCCCAACAGTCCTGCTCCCGATCCGCGTGGGATCCTCGCCTCTCAGCGGCTCCACGGCGTCCTCGCTCCCCCTCGGCTTCCTGCGCAGGTCAGTCACTCGGGGCGATGAAGCGCGGCAGGTCACAGGGCTCGCTGGTCTCTTCCGGGACATCTGAGGGTGTGACCCGACGGTCCCCCGGTCCAGGCAGCCTGCCTGTTCACGGGGCCGTCGGCCGTTACGGACGGTTCTGGTGGCCGACGTCGCGGACGAGGTCCAGGCCGAGGACGCGGTCGAGATGGGCGAAGGTCTCGAACTTGGCACCGGCCGGCACATCGGACCGTCCCGCCACATCGGCCAGCAGATCCAGTACGGCGTCGACACCGAGATCGTCGACGAGCGCCGCATGCGACTGTCGCAGCAGGTCTGCGGGGATCGGCCTGGACGGCTCCTTCGCCCAGTCGGCCACCTGCTGACGCCACTGCCGCAGTGTGCGCCGGGCGTCGGCCAGCGCTCCACCGGTGACCGTGACAGGTGTGCCGTAGGAGCTGCCGAGCAACAGCAGGCGCACGGCCAGCGGATCGGCGACCTCCGGTACGAGTACGTCCGGAAGATCCGGGGAGAGAAGGTGGCCGGGGTCCGGGACACCATCGTCCAGCAGCGCCGTACCGACCTGCCCCACACCGACCCGGACCCCGCCCATGGCGTCGTCCGTGTCGGTGCCCTGGGCGACCACGTGTACGTCGGCAGGGCCGCCGAGTGCCCCTTCCGGATGGTGGCCTTCGACGACGAGGGGCGGATGGATGCCGAGCACCGTCATGACGCGCTCGAGCGCTCGGGCCTGATCGCGCGTCAGGTCCGGGGTGGTGAGGACCGTGACGACCTGCAGGCCGTTCAGCTCCGCGGTGCGCGCCAGTACGTCGCCGACCAGTGGCACACGCAGGTACACCGGTCCGGCTCCGGTGCCGATGGCCGGCAGATGGACGCAACTGCGCAGCAGGCGGCGGGGTGCGGCGGGGATCTCCACGAGGTGACCGGTGCGGGTGTCGGCGATACGCAGCATGTTCGGAGGCTAGTCGCGGGCACCACCCGCACGTGGGAGAAACCTGTCGGGGCGGCGGTGTTGCGAAGCACGGAGCAGGACATGGGGCGAAGATGACGGGCCCGCGCCGCTTCAGTCCACCAGTCCGCGCCGTTGACTCCTTATGACGGAAATATCCCTCGGGCGTATCATGGGATTCGGGTTGGTGCACGCTCATGTGCACGGCCCGGAAGGGCGGCCCCGGCGCGTATTGCCGGGGTCGTTGTTGTGTATTGCCTCCCGGCTACGTGGCGACGATGCCGGCGGCGTCGAGAATCTGCGCCGCCGATGTGCAGTTACCGTCCCGTACGGCCTTGGTCATCGCGGTGTGTGCGGCCGAGGCGGAGGCGTGCGGCGGGATCACCAGGAACGAGAAGTGGTCCTGATGGCCGCGGGTGACGATCATTGTGCTGTCGGCGACTGCGGACCAGTCGATACGAATCCTGCGGTCGCCGATGACCAGGTGTCCCGGGGCGTCGTCCCAGGCACTCGCGTCGAGGCCGACCCGCGCGATGGGGCCCAGCCTGAGCGTCAGCGCGTCGATCAGGCCGGGCAGCTGACTTTTGATGTCACGGGAGCGCGGCCACCAGGCGCCGTCGAAGAACCCGGCCCGGCTGGAGGTCGTCTCCATCCGCAGAACAGCGCTACCGGGCACCGGCTGATCATCGGTGTCCGCCAGGAGCAGGAGAAGCTCCGGGGTACGTTCGTCGGCGGTCATGAGTTGCCACCTGTCTGGAGATCACCTGCTGGAGCGGGCAACCCTTGGTGCCGAAGGTCTTCACGCCCCTGCGCCCGGGGCCGTTCCCTCGGGAACGGCTCGTCGGGCGGCCGGCATCCGGGGAGATGCGCCCTGGCCGCCCTCGGAGTCCCAGACCAGTTCCCGGGTCGAGTCCCAGTCGGCCTCGGCCGCGATCCGGAAGAACTCCGCCTCCCGCATCAGACCGCTCGCGGTGAGAACCCGCGAGGGATCGGTTGCTGCGGTCATCAGCCGGGCAGCTGTGGCCGGGCTGGTTTCCGGCGGGATCACCAGCAGGTCCCAGCGACCGGTCGTGTAGGAGAGCAGCAGGAGCTTATGGGGGTCCTGTTCGGCCTTGAACCAGCCGACATGGACCAGATGCCCGGCGACGCGCACCTTGCGCGGGACGACCGGCCAGAACGTGGGGTTCACGGTGACCCGGGTGATCCGGCCCCACAACGGATCCAGTGCGGCCGTCAGCGACGGCAGTTCCGCCGTCAGGTCGCGGGAGCGGGGCCACCATGCACCGTCGACCAGAGTCGGAGAGGTGCCGGCGGGCGCCAGCATGAGTCGGAGCGGCAACGAAGAAGGGGTCCGGTCTTCGACCGCGGACGTGTACTGAATGGTCGCGGTCATGACGCGAACCCTGCCCCGGGCCGGTCATGACCGGCCCGGTGTCGTGAATCGCCGAGAGCGGCACCAACCTGAAAGCGGGTGCACGAATTGTCCTCGGTAACTCCAGGGTACTCCGGACCGGACCGGACCGGACCGGGCCGGCAGGACGCCGGACCGCACCGATGTCACCCGTACCGACCGCGCCCGCTCTCGGCCGGAACGCGGCGCGCCACGACTGCTGGCAGCGGGAGAGTGTCAGCGCTCCTCGGTCAGCTGCTCGTCCAGTTCGTCGAAGAGCAGCTCGCTGTGATCGGTCTGACCGGTCCGGTACGCGGATCGCGCCACCAGGTGGGCAGCGACCGGTCCGGTCATCAGCTGGAAGAAGCCGATCAGCGCGAGGGTGGCGAGATCCATGCCGCTGCGCAGCCGCAGGGCCACCCCGGCGAGGACCAGGAGCATGCCGAGCGTCTGCGGTTTGGTGGCGGCATGACTGCGGGACAGCACGTCCGGCAGCCGCAGCATCCCGATCACACCGAGCAGACAGATGGCCGCACCGATGAAGACCAGCAACGCACCGGCCGTGTCGAGGATCTGGAGCCAGACACTCACCGTGCTTCCCCCTCGCGTCCGTCGCTGCCTTCGGTTCCGTCCGTGCCTCGCCGCAGCGCCGGCCGGTCGCGTGCGGCGATGAAGCGGGCGATGCCGACCGACCCCGTGAACCCGAGAAACGCCAGCACCAGCATGATCGGGAAGTAGAACGGGTCGCGTGCGAAGGCGGACTTGGCGCCGAGACCCGCGATGATGAGGGCCGCGCACACATCCAGCGAGATGGCCCGGTCCAGCATGGAGGGGCCTCGCCAGATCCGGGTGAGGAGCCCCGCTCCGGCGATGACGATCACGACGACGGCCGCGGTGAGCAGCACCCGGTCGACGGTCTCCGGCACGTTCATGCGCCGTCCCCCCTGTCGTGCCTGATCGGTGGCGGTGGTTCGGCGACGCGGGCGATCTCGTCGGGGGTGCCGAAGGCCCGTACCGTCAGCTCCTCGAGCCGCCATACGGAGTGCCGCGCCGCATCGAGTGCGGCGGGTCTGTCCGCGTCGAGGACATGCAGGAACACGGTGGCCGTGGCGCGGCGCACTTCGACAACCGATCCGCCGGGCACATTCGACACGGCGACGGCGGTGGCCGCGAGCATCAGGTCGGAGCGGCAGCGCAGTGGTACGGCGATGACGGCGGCCCGGTGCGGATGGTCGACGAAGATCTGCCGGGTGACCCGTACACCAGAGGTGTACATGTCGTAGAGCAGATAGCCGGCGAGCATCAGGATGCCCCATGGGTGCAGGCGGAGCCCGAGGTCGACCCGGGGCAGCGGGAAGGCCAGGCAGACGGCGACCGCGACGAGCACACCGGTCAGTACGTTGGCCCAGTTCAGGCTGGACCACAACAGCACCCAGATGAGGGTGAGCCAGGCGATCAGCGGGAGGTCGAGCACACGTCCCCGCCCGCCGAACTCACAGCTGAAGGGCGGCAGGTCCTTGTTCCGGAAGGACAGCTTGATCAGGCGTTTCACCGGCCGAGCACCGCCTCGACATAGGGGGCGCGTGCGAGGAGTTCGGCGGCCGCGCGGTCGGTGTAGGAGGTCAGCGGTCCGGCGAACACCGTGAAGGCGAGTCCGAGGGCGACGGCTGCGGCGGTGGCCGCGGTCATCGGCCGCGGCAGTTTCGTGGTGGTGGTGACGGCGTGTCCGTGCAGGGTGGCGGCGACCGCGCGCCCGGCGGGCTGATGGCGGGGGCGGACCGGTTCGTCGCCGCTGCCCGGGATGTGGTCGGGGCCCTCGTCGGCGTCGTTGTCGTCCTCGTCGGAGCCGGACTCGAGGACGGTGCCGTACGCGGCCTGTCCGGGGGGCGCGGCCCGCCAGAACGCCAGGTTCCAGACCTTGGCCATCACGTACAGCGTGAGGAGGCTGGTCACGGCCGACCCGATGACAAGGATCCACGCCCAGACGCTGCCGTCGGCGACACCGGCCCGCATCAGCCCGAGCTTGCCGATGAATCCGGACAGCGGCGGGATGCCGGCCAGGTTCATGGCAGGTACGAAGAAGAGGAGGGCGAGCAGCGGGGCGGCCTTGGCCAGTCCGCCGATCCGGGTGAGTTCGGTGGTGCCGCTCCGGCGTTCGATCAGCCCTGCCACCAGGAAGAGCGTGGTCTGGACGGTGATGTGGTGGGCGACGTAGACGATCGCGCCGCCGTACGCGTCCCGGGTGGCGAGGCCGATACCGAAGACCATGTAGCCGATGTGGCTGATGAGGGTGAAGGAGAGCAGCCGCTTCAGGTCGGTCTGGGCGACGGCTCCGAGGATGCCGACGACCATCGAGGCGAGTGCGGCGGCCATCAGCAGGTCGCCCAGCCGGTTGCCGGGGAAGAGCAGGGTCTCCGTACGCAGCATGCAGTAGACACCGACCTTGGTGAGCAGACCGGCGAAGACCGCGGTGACGGGTGCGGGCGCGGTCGGATACGAGTCGGGGAGCCAGGCGGCGAGCGGGAAGACGGCGGCCTTGATGGCGAAGACGGTGAGCAGCATCGCCTGGATCAGGGTCTGTACTCCGAGCGGGAGTTCGGCGAGCCGTCCGGCCAGCTGGGCAAAGTTGGCGGTGCCGGTCGCCGCGTATGTCATGGCGATGGCGGTGAGGAACAGCATCGACGAGAACAGCGAGATGATCACGTAGGTGGAGCCTGCGCGGACGCGGGGTCCGGTGCCGCCGAGGGTGAGCAGGACGAAGCTGGCGACCAGCATGATCTCGAAGCCGACATAGAGGTTCACGAGGTCACCGGCGAGGAAGGTGCAGGAGACCCCGGCGACCAGGATCAGATACGCGGGGTGGAAGACCGCAACGGGCGTTTCCTCGTCCCGGTCGGCCATGCCCTGGCCCAGGGAGTAGACCAGCACGCAGAGCGTGATGGCGGAGGAGACGGTCAGCATCAGCCCGGACAGCCGGTCGGCGACCAGGGTGATGCCGAGCGGTGGTGCGAAGTCGCCGAGGTGTACGGAGAGCGGGCCGCGGGTGTCGGCGACGATCATCAGGGTGAGGGAGAGTCCGAGTACGGCGCTGAGCACGGCGACGCTGATGAAGCGCTGGACCTGCTTGAGCCGGGTGCCGAAGGCGAGGCTGAGGCCGGTGGCGCAGAGCGGCAGCAGCACCGGCAGGGGGACGAGTGCGTTCATCCGGTGGCTCCCGGGTCGGCGGCGGCGGAGTGGTCCCGTTGCTGGGCGTAGTCCGCAGGGTCCGCACCCAGCACGTCGTGCCAGAGGTCCCCGGTGGCGTACCGGCCGCGGGCCTGCAGGGCGCGGTCGGCGCGCAGCCTGGCCCTCAGGCGGCGGCGCTCCTCGCGGTACCGGGCGCGTTCCTCGTCCGTGACGTCCGGGGCGGCCCGGTACCGCTCACGCAGTTCGTCCCGCTCCCCCAGTACCTCGGAGCGCAGCGCGATGCGCCGGTCCTCCAGGTCGTCGTGGACCTCGTCCGTGCCGGTCAGTTGGTGGCTGCGGTAGGCCATGGCGAGGAGGAACGCCGTGGTGGCGAGGGTGATGACGATCGCCGTGAGCGCGATGGCCTGCGGCAGGGGGTCGGTGACCTGCCCCAGCGGGACGCCGTAGAGGAGCGGTTCCCGGCCGGCCGATCCGCTCGCGGCGAGGACGAGCAGATTGATGCCGTTGCCCGCGATCACCGCGCCGAGCAGGATGCGGGTGAGGGGCCGGGTGAGCATGAGGATGCCGCCGACCGCGCACAGCACCACGGCGGTGGCCAGGAGCGAGAAACTGACCGTCATCCGGGCGTGCCTCCCGTCCCGGGTGCTGTTCCCGGGCGGGTGGTGGTGCTCGCCGCGGCTGCCTTTTCGACCGCTGCTCGCTCGATCTGCCGGTCGATCTTGGCGCCGAGCGCGCGCACGATGTCCAGCACCACGCCCAGGACCAGCAGATAGACGCCGAAGTCGAAGAGGACCGGGGTGCCCAGGTGGTATTCGCCGATCAGGGGCAGTCGGCCGTGGTGGGTCCAGGCGTGCAGGACCGTTCCGTCGGCGAGGCCGAGCAGGGCGACGCCGGTGGAGATGAACAGGCCGAGGCCGGTGAAGAGTCCGGGCTGCAGCGGCGCGGCTTCGGCGAGTTCGAAACGGCCGCCCGCCAGGTAGCGGGTGATCAGGGCGAGCCCGGCGACGAGCCCGCCGACGAAGCCGCCGCCCGGCATGTTCTCGGCGCAGAACAGCAGATAGACCGAGAGCACCAGGATCGGGTGGAACAGCAGCCGGGCCACGACCTCGAAGACGATCGAGCGGTGCTCGGGTGCGAGCGTCGAGCCTGCTGCCAGCCAGCTGCGCTCCGGTGCCCCTTCGTCGCCGTGCGGAAGTCCCGTCATCTCGGGGGCCGTCAGCGACCAGGCGGTACGCCCCTGCAACTCTTCCCGCAGTGACGATCCCTCGGTGCGGCGGTGCAGATAGATCAGGCTCGTCACCCCGATCGCCGCCGCGGCGAGCACGGCGGACTCCCCCATCGTGTCCCAGGCGCGCAGGTCGACCAGGATGGTGGCCACGACGTCCTTGAGGCCGTGGTGGGCGGTCTCCTCCACCATGGCCGCGCCCGCCGGGGCGGCCCTGCGTGCGGCCGCAGCGACCCAGACCACCACGCCGAGCGTCGCCGCTGCGGCCAGCGCCACCGGAATGCGTACGGCACGCCGCCAGGTACTGACCGACTCCTGGAAGTGCACCGGCATCCGCCGCAGCACCAGCACGAACACGATCATCGACACGGTCTCGACGCAGAACTGGGTGAGCGCCAGGTCCGGACCGCCCTGGACGACGAAGAGCAGCGCCGCGCCGTATCCGGTCAGCCCCGCCAGGACCACGGCCTTCATCCGGCGGCTGACGGTGAGACAGAGGAGTGCGGCCGCGCAGGTCAGCACGGCGATGGCGCCCTGCAGAGGGACGTCCCAGACCCTCGGGGCGGCCGCCCCGTGCCAGGGCCGGTCCACACCGAGGACGGTGAGCTGGCCGGCCAGCATCACGAGCAGGGTGGTGGCGAGGTAGACGGAGAGCGAGCCGCGCTGGACGAGGCCGGTGAGCTGGAGGGAGAGCCGTTCCAGGCCGAGCAGCAGGTGCCCGAAGACGCTGTCGGCGGTCGGCCAGGCGATCCGTCGGGAGAGCCTGGTAACGGTGGTGCGTACGGCGAAGAGCACCGCGCCGCCCACCAGGGCGACGGCCGAGAGCAGGAGGGCGGTCCCGAATCCGTGCCAGAGCGAGAGATGGTAAGGATGCGCGGACGGGGGGAAGGTGTCCGCGTACGCACTGAGCAGCCGGTCGGTCCATCCGACGCCAGGTCCCAGCACCAGCCCGCAGACCGCGAGCAGAGCGGGCGACGCGAGAAACGCCCACCCGACCCGGTGGACCGGAGTGTCCTCGACGCCGGGTTTCCGGGTGAAGGCGCCCCAGACGAACCGCACGGTGTACGCGACGGTCAGCGCCGAGCCCGCGACCGTGATGCCCAGCGCCCAGCGGTCGGCGGTGTCTCCGTGCAGCAGCGCCTCGAACGCGGCCTCCTTCGCGGCGAAGCCGAGCAGCGGGGGCAGGGCGGCCATGGACGCCGCGGCCACCACCGCGACCGTGCAGACGTGCGGCAGCGCCCGGCCCACACCGGAGAGCTTGCGCAGATCACGGGTGCCGGCCGCGTGGTCGACGATGCCGGTGACGAGGAACAGCGGGGCCTTGAACAGCGCGTGGCCCAGAATCATGACGGCGGCGGCCAGTGCCGCGTCCCGGTTGCCGACCCCGGCGAGCAGGGTGAGGAAGCCGAGCTGGCTGACGGTGCCATAGGCGAGGACGAGCTTGAGGTCGTTCAGGCGCAGCGCCCGCCAGCCGCCGAGCAGCATGGTCGCGGCGCCGAGGGTGATCACGACGGGGCGCCAGACCGGTACGTCGGCGAAGCCGGGCGCAAGCCGGGCAACCAGGTAGACACCGGCCTTCACCATCGCGGCGGCGTGCAGATAGGCGCTGACGGGGGTGGGCGCGGCCATGGCGTTCGGCAGCCAGAGGCTGAACGGCCAGATTGCCGACTTCGACAGGGCCCCGCACAGGATCAGCACCACGGCGACCGAGACGGCGAGGCTCGCCCCGGGCGGGTCGGCGAGGATGGCGGAGATCCGGTAGGTGCCCGCCGACTGACCGATGATCAGGAAGCCGACGAACATCGCGAGGCCGCCGAGCGTGGTCACGGTGAGCGCCTGGAGCGCGGAGCGGCGGCTGTGTTTCTGCTCGCTGTCGTACCCGATCAGCAGGTACGAGAAGACCGTGGTCAGTTCCCAGAACACATAGAGCGAGATCAGGTCGTCGGCGAGGACCAGGGCCAGCATGGCGCCCGCGAACGCGAGGAGGTTCCCGGCGAAGCCGGCCAGCTGCGGGGTCTCGTCGGTGAAGTACGAGGCGCAGTACAGCAGGACGAGCGTGCCGATTCCGGCCGCGAGCAGCACCATCAGTTCGGCGAGTGCGTCGAGCCGCAGATCGACGGTGACGTCGTATGCCGGCATCCACTGCCACGACCAGGTGACCGAGCCACCGGACGCCGCGGTGTCCCACTGCGTGGCAGCCCAAACGGTGGCGGCGGCCGGTGGCAGCGCGAGCACGACGAAGGCGCGCCTGCCCAGCGCTCGTACCAGCGGGCGTGCGAAGGCGGCCAGGACGAAGTGGCAGACGACGAGCGCGGTCATACGGCCCCGGGGGGCGTCCCGCGCCCGCCCCGGTCGGGCGTCCGAGGCCTGGGCGATACATCAAGGGCAAAGGGCACTAAATAGAGATATATCCCCGACCGCGCTTCACCCGTACGGCGCGCCGCGCCCCGCTCGGCGCGGTGGGTTCGTACCGAGCCGGGCTTGCGCACGGCGGGGGTCGGCACATTGAGGGCCTCGGCGAGTTGGGGCACCAGGCGGAAGCGGGCGGTGCGGCGATCTCCGCGACGTTCACGGCCGTGCGGTCCGCCCAGGCCCCGGCATCGATCACGGCGTCGGTGGCAGCGGCCCGGGCGGTGCGGGTCCAGGCGTCGCCCCGGTCGGTCAGGGCTTGTTCAGGTAGGTGAGGACCGCGAGGACACGACGGTTGTTGTTGCCGTCGTCGGTGATGCCGAGTTCGCCGAACAGGGAGGTGGTGTACTTGCTGATGGCGCTTTCACCGAGGAAGAGCTGCCGGCCGATGGCCTGATTGGACAATTCTTCGGCCATGAGGCCGAGCACGGAGTGCTCGCGTCCGGTGAGCCGTCCGAGTCGTCGGTTCGAGGACCCGCTGGACAGCAGTTCGGCGATGACGGCTGGGTCCATGGCGGTCCCGCCATCGGCGACGCGTTCCAGAGCATCGATGAACCGATCGGCGTCGAACACACTCTCTTTGCGCGACCACGCCCGCGGTGAGCGGCACGATCGCCGCGCGAGCCGGCCACGGACCCACAGATGCACCTCGTGCGCGGTAATCAGCCGCACGAAATGCGGAGCACCCCTCGCAATCACCCGGCCCGCCACTCGGCCCGGTCCGGACCGGGCGCCTCCGGATCTCGATGGCGGAGATGTACGTGATCAGTAATGCACTTGTGAGCCCACTTCCTTTTCATTTTCGCAGTGCGACTAATATCTATGTGTCGAAGTTCTCAACGGATTTGACCAGTCGTGAGGCTGGCATCATCGTCAAGGAGCACGCCCTGCGCACGCGCGCCTCACGGCGGACCGAATCGACCACCATGTCGCTGCGGACGGCCCTGCTCGTACTGGCCGTCGTCCCCGGCGTCGCCCTGGCCGCCCTCTGGGCCGTCACCAGTGGTCAGACCCTGCTGGACTTTCAACGACAGGCGGCCCAGGGGCAGTTGGCCCAGAAGGCGGGCCAACCGTCCAACATCGTGTACTACAACCTGCAGGAGGAGCGGCGACTCAGCGCCGAGACGCTCGCCCGGCACAAGGGCGCCACCGATGCGCTGGAGCGGCAGCGCAGGCAGACCGACGACGCGATCAAGAGCTTCCAGTCGCTCTCCGACGTGGCGACCGACAACGCCCCTGCCGAGGTCCGTGACGCCGTCGGCAAGGCCCGTGAGGCAATCAGCCAACTGCCCGCCCAGCGCGCCCTCGTCGACGAGGGCGACAGCGATCAGCAGAGGGTCGTGTACGGCTACTACACGGACCTGATCGCGGTGGACCTGGAACTCTTCACAGCGCTCAGCCATGTCGACAACGGCAGGATCACCACGCTCTCGCAGCCGCTGGTCGACCTGTTCTGGACCAAGGAGATGATCTCCCGTTCGGACGCGCTGCTGGCGCGCGGCTGGTCCAAGGGGAAGCTGAGCACCGAGGACCTGAGGCAGTTCCGGGAGGCCGTTTCCGGCCAGTCGCTCCAGTACTCCACCAAGGTCGTCCCCTATCTGCCGTCGGACGAGAAGGCCATGTGGGAGCAGATCACCCGCAGTTCGGCCTGGAAGACCAAGACGCAGGTGGAGAACGAGGTGCTGCGCCCGGCCGATGCCGACGCCGCCGGGTTCGTCGGTATCGACGCCGAGGAGAAGACCTGGCGCGGCGCGATGGACGAGCTCACTCCGCAGATCGAGAAGCTGCTCGAGCACCGCACCGCCCTCGTGGTCGAGGAGGGCAAGGGCAGTGTGATGTCACTGCTGTTCAAGATGGTGCTGACCACGGTGGTCGGTCTGCTGGCCGTGATCGCGGTCATCTGGACCACCTGGCGCCTCACCCGCAACCTCCGCCGCCGGATCGGCAGCCTGCAGGAGCGGGCCGAGGAGCTGGAGAAGGCCCTGCCCGATGTCGTCGAGCGGCTGGGCCGGGGCGAGCGCATCGATGTCGAGGCCGAGGCCCGTGCCATCGAGCACGACAGCGGGGGCGGCAAGGGCGATGAACTGAGCCGGCTCGGCGACGCGCTCAACCTGGCGCGCACCAGTGCCCTGGCGGCGGCCGTCAAACAGGCCGACCAGCACCGGGGCTTCGAGCGGCTGCTCCAGCGGATTGCGCGCCGTACCCAGCAGTTGATCGGCCAGCAGCTGAAGAAGCTGGACGAGCTGGAGCACAAGCACGAGGACCCCGAGGTGCTGGACGGCCTCTTCGACCTCGACCACCTCACCGCCCGACTGCGGCGGTACGAGGAGAACCTGGTCATTCTCGCGGGCGGTTCCCCGCACCGGCGCTGGCGCAAGCCGGTTCCACTGCTGGACGTGATGCGTTCCGCCCAGGGCGAGGTGCAGGACTACCGGCGCGTGGTGCTGGATCTCGACGGCAGCCCCTGGCTTTCGGAGCGGGCCGTCGGCCCGGTCTCGCATGTGCTGGCCGAGCTCATCGAGAACGCGCTCAGCTTCTCCCGGCCGCCGAGCCCGGTCGAGGTCAGGGCCGCCAGGGTGAGCCGCGGTCTGGCGATCGAGGTCGAGGACCGGGGCCTGGGGATGGAGGAGGACCAGCTGGCCGCGGCCAACGAACTGATGGTCCGGCCGCCCCGGATGGACGTGCTGGCCCACTCCGACGACATCCGGCTCGGTCTGTATGTGATCGCACGGCTCGCGGACCAGCACGGCCTGCGGGTGGAGTTCCGTTCCTCGGCGTACGGCGGTACCCGGGTCGTCGTGCTCGTCCCCGACGAACTCACCGTCCCCGCACCGCAGTCCGGCCCGGTCGGCGTGCCCTCCCCCGCGGCGGCTCCAGCGGCGGCCCCCGCGGCCGGTGACGCGCTGCCCACCCGCGTACAGGGTCAGGCACTGGCCGGCGTCACCGCGCTGAACACGGCAGGCGTGCCCTACACCACCCCGGAGCAGCCGTACGCGGCGCCGGAGCAGGAACAGCAGCCGTACGAGGCGTCCGAGGACACGTTCACGAGCGGCCAGGAACAGCCCTACGAGGCACCGGAGAACATGATTCCGGTGCAGGACCATCCCTACGGGGCGCCCACGAGCCCGTACGCCGCACCGGCTGCGCCGTACACCACGAACGCGGCCCTGTACGGCCCGTCCGAGCAGCCGTACATGACGGCCGCCGGTCAGTACCCCGTGGACCAGCCGCCGAACGCGGCGCCCGACGAGCCGTACCCGGCCCCGCAGCAGCCGTACACCGCTCCGTACCCCTCCGGCGTCGGCACGGACCGCCCGGGCCTCCCGGCTCCTGGGCCCCGGCACTCCGAACCGGACACCGCCCGCCCCGCACAGCTGCCGGTGTCCGTGCCCGACCATCCGGCGCCGCCGGACCCGGACGCCGTACGCGCGGAGGGCGGATCCGGCCGGCCCGCCCTGCCCGCGCCCGGTCTGGAGCCCCCGCTGCCGCGCCGGGTACGGCAGGCCAGCCTGGTGGACGAACTGCGGATCGACCCGGCCGCCCGTTCCGCCGCACCCAAGCCGTCGGACCGGTACGAGAACCCGCTGCTGCGACCGGCCCCGCGCCGTGCCGGAGCAGCGATCGGAGCCTTCCAGCGCCGGTCCCGCGCAGCCCGCGCGACCGACGAACCGCCGACGCAGCCCGCACCGCCCGCCACCCCCCTCCCCACGAGAGAAGAACGGTCATGACACGCACAACCGCCACCCACCAGGATCTCGACTGGCTGCTCGACGGCCTGGTGGACTCGGTGGCCGAGACCCGGAACGCCGTCCTGCTCTCCGACGACGGTCTGGTGGTGAGCCATTCACGCACCATCGAGCGTGCCGACGCCGAGCGGCTGGCCGCCATCTGCACAGGCCAGCAGAGCCTGGCCCGCGGTGTCGGTCAGCTCTTCGACGGCGGCGGCGTGCACCAGGTGATCGTCGAGCTGGCGGACCTCTGGCTCTTCATCATCTCGGCCGGCCGAGGCACCCACCTGGCCGTGATCGCCTCCCAGGAAGTGGATGCCGAGATCATGTCGCTCGCCATGCACAACCTCGTCCAGCAGGTCGGCCAGAAGCTCGGCACCCCGGCCCGCGGTGAGTTCGACGCCTTCGGTACCGGGGACGGGCAGCGCGCGTGACCCCGTACTGGGAGGAGGAGGCCGAGGAGGACGGGGCGGGCACGATGGTGCGCCCGTACACCATCACCCGGGGCCGGACCGCTCCCGAGCGGGACGACTTCACCCTCATCACCGTGCTCACGACCACGCAGGACCCTCGGGACGAGCACGGTGTGCCGAGCCTGCCGGGGAGGCTCCAGCCGGAGCACCGGCTGATCCTGGAACGCTGCCGCCGCCCGTCCGCGGTCGCCGAGGTCTCGTCCGGCCTCGGCCTTCCGGTGTCGGTGACCAAGATCCTGCTGGCCGACCTGGTCGCCCAGGGCCTGCTGCTGGCCCGTGCCCCGCTCTCGGTGGCGCGGGCGGCCGGCGGGGCCGACATGGGCATGCTGGCCGCCGTTCGTGACGGACTCCGGAGACTCTGAACCAAGATGACAAGCAGTCAGGCGGCTCCCGCCGCCGTCAAGATCCTCATCGCCGGAGGTTTCGGCGTCGGCAAGACCACCATGGTGGGCGCGGTCAGCGAGGTCGCCCCGCTGCGCACCGAGGAGTACCTGACCAAGGCCGGCATCGGCGTCGACGACCTGGCCGGGGTCGGTCAGAAGGAAACGACCACCGTGGCCCTGGACTTCGGCCGGATCACGGTCAGTCCCGAGCTTGTGGTCTATCTCTTCGGCACCCCCGGCCAGGAACGCTTCTGGTTCATGTGGAACGACCTGGTCAACGGGGCACTCGGCGGTGTCGTGATCGCCGACACCCGCAGGCTGGAGACGAGTTTCGCCTCGATCGACTTCTTCGAGAGCCGCGACATCCCGTTCGTGGTCGCGATCAACTGCTTCCACGGCCACAACACCCGTACGCCGGACGAGATCAGGACCGCGCTCGACCTCGATCCGCATGTTCCGCTGCTGATCGGCGACGTCCGTGAGCGGCCGTTCGGCCGGGACGTACTGCTGGCCCTGGTGGACCACCTGATGAGCCTGCCCGTCGCGGCCGGCTGACCGTTCGTCCCCCCTTACTTTTCTCGCTCTGGAGAGATCTGAGATGGCATCACCCCTGCGCGTCCTGATTCACGGCGGCGGCATCGGCGGGCTCACCCTCGCCACCGCGCTGGCCCGGCGCGGCCACACCGTCGAGGTCGCCGAGCTCCGCGACGAGCTGGACGCACTCGGCGTCGGCATCATCCAGCCGTCCAACGCCCTCCATGTGATGCGGGAGATCGGGGTTCTCGACGACTGCCTCAAGGCGGGTTTCGAGTGGGAGATCCTGACCATCGCCGACCCGGCGGGCAACACGCTCGCCGAGATACCGCAGCCGCGGATGGGCGACGCCCCCTCCAACAACGGCATCCCGCGCCCCGCCCTGGCCCAGGTGCTGAACGCCGCCGCCGTCGCCGCCGGGGCCACGATCCGCTTCGGCACCACCATCATCGAGCTGGCCGACGACGGTTCCGGCGTGGACGTCGCCCTCTCCGACGGCTCCACCGGCCGCTGGGACCTGGTGGTCGGCTTCGACGGCATCGGTTCGCCGCTGCGCACCCGGCTGTACGGGGACCGTTACGCCCCTCAGTACACCGGCTTCGCCAACTGGCGGGTGACCGTGCCCCGGCAGCCTCAGGTGCGGGGGGTGGTGATGGGCACCGCGGGCAAGGAGGCCAAGGCGCTGCTCACCCCGATCACCGATGAGCTGATGTACCTGGGTGCGGTGTTCGCGGAGTCCGAGGACTTCCGTCCGGACCCGGAGCGGGCCCATGAGCAGCTCACGGAGCGGCTGGCGATGTTCTCCGGACCGGTCGCCGAGGCGCTCGCCACCGTCACCGACCCGGCCGCGGTGGTGTACTCGCGGATCTCCCAGGTGACGGTCGAGGAGCCGTGGCACGTCGGCCGGGTGGTGCTGGCCGGTGACGCCGCGCACGCCTCCACACCGCACATCGCGCAGGGTGCGGCGATGGCCGTCGAGGACGCGCTGGTGCTCGCCGAGTCGCTGGACGCCGGGGCCGATGTGGCCGCGGCCCTCGAAGCGTGGGAGGCGCGCCGCCGTCCCCGGGCCATGTGGGTGCAGGCCATGTCGCGTGCGGTGCTCAAGCAGGAGACGGGCACCGGGACCACGCCCGAGGAGGACGAGCTGCTGAAGGTCGGCATTCCGGGCGCGGCGCATGTGCTGGTGAAGCCCTACTGATCCGGACGGATCAGCGCGTTGCCGGACGGGCTCGGCATGCCCGGCCCGTCCGGCGCTTTCACGGCAGTACCGCCACTCCGTCGATCTCGACGAGCGCCTGCTCGTCCCAGAGTCGCGCCACTCCGATGACCGCCATCGCCGGATAGTCGCGGCCCGCCAACTGCCGCCAGATCCGGCCGAGTTCCCCGGCATGGGCCCGGTAGTCGGCCACGTCGGTGGCGTACACGGTGACCCGGGCCAGGTCCGCCGGGGCGCCGCCCGCCGCGCGCAGGGCGGTCAGCAGATTGGTGAGCGCCGTCGCGAACTGCTCGGGGAGGGCGGCGCCGATGACCTTGCCGTCCTGGTCGAGGGCGGTCTGCCCGGCCAGGAAGACCAGTTGGCCGCCGGTGGCCGTGACTGCGTGCGAGAAGCCCGCGGGCGGCGAGAGTTCGGCGGGGTTGATCCGGTGGACCGGACTCATGCGGACGCCTCCCGGTTCGTGTACAGCTCCTTGGCGATGATCGTGCGCTGGACCTCGCTGGCGCCCTCGTAGATCCGTGGGGCGCGGACCTCCCGGTAGAGGTGTTCGAGGAGGTGGCCGCGGCGCAGGGCGCGGGCGCCGTGCAATTGGACGGCGGTGTCGACGACGTACTGCGCGGTCTCGGTGGCGTACAGCTTCGCCATGGCCGCGCGGCGCGGTACTCCGGCCTCCCCCGCGTCGTACGCGGCGGCGGCCGCGTACACCAGGAGCCGGGCGGCCTCGGTACGGGTGGCCATCTCGGCGACCTGGTGGGAGACGGCCTGAAGGTCCTTCAGCGCACCGCCGAACGCTATGCGTTCGGCGGTGTGCGCCACCGTGGCTTCGAGGGCGGCACGGGCCATGCCGACGGCGAAGGCGCCGACGCTGGGACGGAACAGGTTGAGGGTGTTCATGGCGACCCGGAAGCCGCGGTCCGGTTCGCCGAGCACATCGTCGGGGGTGACCGGGACGGCGTCGAAGACCAGAGCCCCGATGGGGTGCGGCGAAAGCATGTCGAGTGCGGTGCCGGTCAGTCCGGGTCGGTCGGCGGGGACCAGGAACGCGGTGACGCCACGCGATCCGGCGCCCTGGGTCGTGCGGGCGAAAACAGTGTAGAAGTCGGCCTCGGGTGCGTTGGAGATCCAGCACTTCTCGCCGGTCAGCCGCCAGCCGTCGGGGGCGTGTTCGGCGTTCAGGGCCAGGGCGGCCGCGTCGGAGCCCGCGCCCGGTTCGCTGAGCGCGAAGGCGGCGACGGCGCGGCCGGCGCGCACCTCGGGGAGCCAGCGTTCACGGTGGGCCGGGGTGCCTGCCTGGACCACGGGGTGGGTACCGAGGCCCTGGAGGGCCAGTGCGGTTTCGGCCTCCGTGCAGCCGCGTGCCAGGGACTCGCGGAGCAGGCAGAGGTCGAGGGCGCCGGAGTTCAGCAGCCGGTCGAGAAGGCCGGACTCACCGAGTGCGGCGATCAGGGGGCGGTTGACGTGGCCCGGTTCGCCTTTTTCGGCGAGGGGGCGCAGTTGCTGCTCGGCAAGGGCTCTTAGCTCTTCACACCAGGCGGTTTGTGCCGGATCGAGCGAGAATGCCGTCATACCGGCGCCTCTCTTGTCGCGTCTCGTCTTCTCTTCTTATCGCGGACCGTTGACTACCGTCACCCAAACGATACGCTCCAGAGGCGACAAGGGGGCGATCCGTCATGGACCCGAAGACCTCAGCGCACCTCGACACCTTCGCCAGGGAGCACCTGCCACCCTCGGACCAGTGGCCGGAACTGCTCTTCGACCTTCCCGAACTGCAGTATCCGGCCCGCCTCAACTGCGCGGCCGAACTGCTGGACCGTACGGTCGACCGCTTCGGCCCCGGGCGCACCGCCTTCCGTACCCCCGACGGCGGAGTCTGGAGCTACGGGGAACTGCGGGACCGGGTGGACCGGATCGCCCATGTCCTCACCTTTGACCTGGGGGTCGTACCCGGCAACCGTGTCCTGCTGCGCGGCCCCACCACACCCCATCTGGCCGCCTGCTGGCTCGCGGTGCTGAAGGCGGGCGCGATCGCCGTCACGGTGTTGGCCCAGCAGCGGTCCGCCGAGCTCGCCACCATCTGCTCGATCGCCCGGGTGAGCCACGCACTGTGCGACATCCGGGCGGTCGACGACCTGGTGAAGGCTCAGGTGCCGGGGCTGCGGATCACGGCGTACGGAGGTGACGCCCCGGACGATCTGCTGCACCTGGCCGAGGCCAGGACGGGGCCGTACCGTCCGGTGGACACGGCGGCGGACGATGTCGCACTGATCGCGTTCACCTCGGGCACCACCGGGCGCCCCAAGGGCTGTATGCACTTCCACCGGGATGTGCTCGCCATCGCCGACACGTTCTCGCGCCATGTCCTGCGCCCCACGTCCGACGATGTGTTCGCGGGCAGTCCGCCGCTCGGCTTCACCTTCGGACTCGGCGGTCTGGTGGTCTTCCCGCTGCGGACCGGTGCCAGTGCCCTGCTGCTCGAACAGTCCGGCCCGGCGCAGCTGCTGCCCGCGCTCGCCGCCCACCGTGTCTCGGTGCTGTTCACCGCGCCGACCGCCTACCGCGTGATGCTCGACCACATCGACGAGCACGATCTGAGCGCGCTGCGGCGCTGTGTCTCGGCCGGCGAGAACCTTCCGGTCGCCACCTGGCGGTCCTGGTACGAGCGGACGGGTGTGCGCATCATCAACGGAATCGGCGCCACCGAACTGCTGCACATCTTCATCTCCGCCGCGGACGACGCGATCCGCCCCGGCACCACCGGAGTTCCCGTGCCCGGCTGGCAGGCCCGGGTGCTGGACCGCGAGGGCAGGCAGGTGCCGGACGGGGAGCCCGGACTCCTCGCCGTCCGCGGTCCGGTCGGCTGCCGCTATCTCGCCGATGAGCGTCAGCGGGACTATGTGGCGCACGGCTGGAATCTCACCGGCGACACCTACGTGCGCGAGCCGGACGGCTACTTCCGTTACGTCGCCCGCGCCGACGACATGATCATTTCTTCCGGCTACAACATCGCGGGCCCCGAGGTGGAGGACGCCCTGCTGCACCACCCCGCGGTGGCCGAGGCCGCGGTGGTGGGCCGGACGGACGAGCTGCGCGGCCAGATCGTGGTGGCGTACGTGGTGCTGCGCGAGGGCGCAGAACTGGACGCCGACGAACTGCGCACGTACATGAAGAGCGAACTGGCCCCGCACAAGTGCCCGCGCGTCATCGAATTCCTGCCCGCCCTCCCCCGCACCGCCACCGGGAAGCTGCAGCGCTTCCGGCTGCGGGACGACTGACCCCGAAATACGGGTGCCTCGCTCCACGCACACCCGGCAGGATGAGACATGACCTGGACCTTCACCGATGACGTCAACGCCTTTCTCGACGCAGCCGCCGCCTCGCTGGCCGCCCGGCCCGCCGAGAACACCCTGGTTCTGACCGTTGCCGAGACCCTGCGCCGCAGCGGCCCCCACGCCTACGGGAACGCCGCCCCGCTGCTGGGCTGGTGGCGCGGGGCAAACGGCGAGGTCACGGGGACGCTGGTGCAGACCCCGCCGCATCCGCCGCTGCTGGGAGCCGTCGCCCCGGAGGCGGTGGCCCCGCTGGCCGCCGCGCTCCCCCTGACCGGGATCAACGCGGACCGCGCCACCGCCGAGGCGCTGGCCGCCAACTGGCCCGGCCACCGGGTCGACCAGGAGCAGCGGCTCTACCGGCTGGGGACGCTGATCCCGCCCTCCCCCGCCCCTTCGGGCCGGCCCAGGGCCGCCACCACCGCCGACCGGGAACTGCTGGTGCGCTGGCATCTCGCCTTCGCCGATCAGGTCGGCCAGCCCGGCACCCATGCCGAACGGATCCTGGACGAGCGGACGGCGTCCGGCAGGCTGACCCTCTGGGAGGTCGACGGCGGGCCGGTGTCGATGGCGGGCGTCTCACCGCAGATCGCGGGCACGGTGCGGGTCGCGGCGGTCTACACACCTCCCGAGCACCGCGGCCGTGGGTACGCGGCCGCGGTGACGGCGGAGATCAGCCGGGCGGCACGGGGGGCGGGCGCGCAGGAGGTGCTGCTCTTCACCGACCTCGCGAACCCGACCAGCAACGGCGTGTATCAGCGCATCGGTTTCCGGGCGGTCTCGGACCGGTTGCTGATCAGCGCGGCGGAGCGATGAGCGGACCGCCGGAGCCTGCGTGGCTGGTCGCGGCGAATGTGGTGCTGTGGCGGCGGTACGGGGACCTCGGGCAGGAGCTCCGTCCCGGCACGAAGGCGTACCGGGGCGGGGCGAAGGTGTATGTCATCGACACCTACCCGGGGACGGGCCACCAGCAGCTGACCACGGTGGGACATGCGCGGCACACCGGCCGCTGGATCACCATCGACACGGGGACCCGTCATCTCCACGCGTTCCGGGCGCAGCTGGTGTACATCCCGGCCGTGCTGCAGCGGTGTGCCGGTCCGGGCGCTGCCACGAGACAGGAGGCCGAGGAGCTGGCCGTCCTGCTGGAGCGGGTCGCCGGGGAAGGACGGCATGCCCATCACGGGGCCCCGCACCCCGATGCCTGCCTCTGCCACGCGTGCCTGCCCGTCACCCCAGAGTGAGCCGCGGCTTCGGTGCGTCCGTGCGGCCTGTCGGCGGGGTGCGGCTGCCCGCGCGGTACGGGAGCGGCCAGGGCGCGCCCGTACCGCTGTAGCCCTGGTCGGCCGCCGCGTGCAGCGTCCAGTGCGGGTCGTAGAGATGGGGACGGGCCAGGGCGCACAGGTCGGCCCGGCCCGCGAGCAGCAGTGAATTCACGTCGTCCCAGGAGGAGATCGCACCGACCGCGATGACGGGCACGCACAGCGTGTTGCGGATCCGGTCGGCGTACGGGGTCTGGTAGGAGCGGCCGTACTCGGGGCGCTCGTCGGGGACGACCTGACCGGTGGAGACGTCGATGGCGTCGGCTCCGTGGGCGACGAAGGCGCGGGCGATCTCGATGGCGTCCTCGGCCGTCGTGCCGCCCTCGGCCCAGTCCGTGGCGGAGATTCGGACGGTCATGGGCCGGTCGTCGGGCCAGTCGGCGCGCATCGCGTCGAAGACTTCGAGGGGGAAGCGGAGCCGGTTTCGCAGCGATCCGCCGTAGCGGTCGGTGCGGTGGTTGGTGAGCGGCGAGAGGAAGCCGGAGAGCAAGTAGCCGTGGGCGCAGTGGAGTTCGAGCAGGTCGAAGCCGCAGAGGTCGGCGCGCCGGGCCGCCGCTGCGAATTGTTCGCATACGGCGTCGAGGCCGGCCCGGTCCAGGGCGTGCGGGACCTGGTTGACGCCGTCGGCGTACGGGATCGGGGAGGCGGCGGTGAGCAGCCAGTTGCCGTGGTCGAGGGGCTGGTCGATGCCCTCCCACATCAGTTTGGTGGATCCCTTGCGCCCGGAGTGGCCGAGTTGGACGCCGATGGCCGTACCGGGTGCGCTCGCATGGACGAAGTCGGTGATCCGGGTCCAGGCGGCGGCCTGTTCGGGGGTGTAGAGGCCGGTGCAGCCGGGGGTGATGCGGCCCTCGGCGCTGACGCACACCATCTCCGTCATGACGAGCCCGGCGCCGCCGAGTGCGCGTGCGCCCAGGTGGACGAGGTGGAAGTCGCCGGGGATGCCGTCGACGGCCGAGTACATGTCCATGGGTGAGACGACGACACGGTTGCGGAGTTGGAGGCCGCGCAGCCGCAGCGGGGTGAACATCGGCGGGGTGCCCGGGGCGCAGCCGAATTCCTCCTCGACGGCGGCGGTGAAGGAGGCGTCGCGCAGCCGCAGATTGTCGTGGGTGACGCGGCGGCTGCGGGTAAGAAGGTTGAAGGCGAACTGGCGGGGCGGCTGGTCGACGTAGGTGCCGAGCTCCTCGAACCAGCGCAGGCTGGCCGCGGCGGCCCGCTGGGTCGATTCGACGACCGGCCGGCGCTCGGTCTCGTACGCGGCCAGTGCGCCTGGCAGGTCGGGCTGTTCCTCGATGCAGGCGGCGAGCGCGAGGGCGTCCTCGACAGCGAGTTTGGTGCCGGAACCGATGGAGAAATGCGCGGTGTGGGCGGCGTCGCCGATGAGGACCGTGTTGCCGTGCGACCAGCGGGCGTTGACGACGGTACGGAAGGTGAGCCAGGAGGAGTTGTTGGAGCGCAGCGGCCGGCCGCCGAGCGCCTCGGTGAAGATCTTGGCGCAGCGTACGGTCGAGTGCTCCATGTCGCAGGTGTCGAATCCGGCGGCGCGCCAGACCTCCTCGCGCATCTCGACGATGACGGTGGAGGCGTCGGCCGAGAAGGGGTAGCCGTGGAGCTGCATCACCCCGTACGCGGTCTCGGCGATCTCGAAGCGGAAGGCGTCGAGGGCGAAGTCGGCGGCGAGCCAGATGTAGCGGCAGCGGTGGGTGGTGAGGCGGGGGCCGAAGGTGTCGGCGTGCGCGGCGCGGGTGAGGCTGTGCACCCCGTCGGCGGCGATCACCAGGTCGTATGCGGCGGCCAGCTCGGCGGCCGGCGGTGCCTCGGTGCGGAAGCGGAGCCGTACGCCGAGCCGGTCGCAGCGTTCGTGCAGGATCTCCAGGAGTCTGCGCCGGCCCAGCGCCGCGAAGCCGTGGCCGCCGGAGGTCTGGGTCACGCCGCGGTGGACGATGTCGATGTCGTCCCACCGTACGAACTCGTCCTGGAGTGCCCGGTAGACGACGGGGTCGGCGTGCTCGATGCCGCCGAGCGTCTCGTCGGAGAGGACGACGCCGAAGCCGAACGTGTCGTCGGGGGCGTTGCGCTCCCAGACGGTGATGTCGCGTTCCGGGTCGAGCCGCTTGAGCAGGGCCGCGGCGTAGAGTCCGCCGGGGCCGCCGCCGATGACCGCGATCCGCTTCACGCCGGTCCGATGCGCGCCTGCCGCCGTCGAGGCGGACGGCCCGGTTCCGGTCGCGCTCGTGTCGGGCGGCATCGTGCTACCGGCCTTGCCACTTCGGTGGCCGCTTCTCGGTGAAGGCGGCGTGGAATTCGGCGTAGTCGTCACCGTGCATCAGCAGGGCCTGGGTCGCGGCGTCCATCTCGACCGCGGCGGCGAGCGGCATGTCGAGTTCGGCGGTGAGCAGCGCCTTGGTCTGGGCGAGGGCGAGTGCCGGTCCGTCGGCGAGGCGGCGGGCGAGCGCTGCCGCGCGCACATCCGCCTGGCCCTCTTCCGCCAGCTCGCTGATCAGTCCGATCCGTTCCGCTTCGGGTGCGCGGACCGGTTCGCCGAGCATCAGCAGCCGGGTGGCATGACCGAGGCCGACGACGCGCGGCAGCAGATAGGCGGCGCCCATGTCACCGCCGGAGAGACCGACCTTGGTGAAGAGGAAGGCGAAGCGGGCGGACGGATCGGCGATCCGGAAGTCGGCGGCCAGCGCAAGAACCGCGCCGGCACCTGCGGCCACGCCGTGTACGGCGGCGATGACGGGGAAGGGGGTTTCACGTAGGGCTCGCACCACCTGTCCGGTCATGCGGTTGAAATCGAGGAGCTGGGCGGTGTCCATGGCGAGTGTCGCGCCGATGATGTCGTCGACATCTCCGCCTGAGCAGAAACCGCGGCCCTCCCCCGCGAGCACCAGAGCGCGCACGGTGCGTTCACGGGACAGTTCGGCAAGCAGGTCGCGCAGGTCGGCGTAGGCACCGAAGGTGAGCGCGTTGAGTTTCTCGGGGCGAGCGAGGGTGACGGTGGCAACTCCGTCGTCCGTCGTCAGCCGCAGATGGCGCCAGTCGTCCGTACGGGGGGCGGAGCTGGGAAACGGGCTCATCGAGGGGGCTCCCCTTCAGCCGTCGGGCTGCTACCTGCAACCGAACTTATCACTCGTACGTGACTCCCGTCACGAGCACGCAATAGGCGGAGCGTGAGAACTCAGTGCCGAATGTCTCCTTCGTACCGGTCGTTGGCCCCTTGCCTGTGTCGTTGCACTTCGTAAGGTTGAAACCGAGAAGTCTTGGCCTCCAGAAAGTTCGTGAACTCCGGAACGGAAACCGCGCTGTGCCCTCCGATGCCCATCTCCCCGCCTCCTGGCGGATTGCCCTGCCGCATTCGACGGTGGCCGTACCGGTCGCTCGCGCCCTGATCCGTACGGCACTGGCGGACATCGAAGCACCGGCCGATTCCGATACCGCCGAGCTCCTCACCGCCGAACTGGTCGCCAACGCCGTGGAGCACACCCGCAGCGACGAACCCATCGAGCTGGTGGTGGAGCTCCTGCCGACCGGCTGCCAGGTGGAGGTGCACGACCGCGACCCGGCCCCGCCGGGCGATCTCTCCCATCCGGAGCCCGGCAGTGCGCCGGACCCCTGGCAGGAACACGGCCGGGGTCTGCTGCTGATCCGCACCCTCAGCTCGTCCTGCGGTCACCGCACGACGGAGCACGGCAAGGCGGTGTGGTTCACCCTGCCGTCCCGTACGCCTCGGAGCTGACCGGACATCTCAGAGCCGACCGGCCGCCCTCATCAACCCGCTTCGGCAGCGGCCAGCCGGGAACGGCTGCGGCCGTAGAAGGCGTACACCGCCGCACCGACGATCAGGAAGACGGCGAACTGCACCCAGGTCGCCCAGCCCGTCCCGTACATCAGATAGAGGCAGAAGACGACGCCCAGGAGCGGGCTCACCGGGTAGAGCGGCACCCGGAAGGAGCCCGTCACCTCAGGGTTTCGGCGCCGCAGCACGATCACCGCGATGTTCACCGCGACCATGGTGCCCAGCGTGCCGATGGTCGTCAGATTCACCACCACGTCGAGCGACGAGAAGGCCGCCGGGATCGCGAAAACGACCGCCACGATCCAGGTGTTCGCGACCGGCGTCGCCGTCCGCGGCGAGACTCGCTCGAAGACCCGCGGGACCAGACCGTCGCGGGACATCGACATCAGAATGCGGGTCTGCCCGTACATCACCGCGAGCACGACGGATGCGATCGCGACGACCGCTCCGAAAGCGATGATTCCACCGCCGACGGTCGAGTCGGTGACCTGGTCGACGACGATCGAGAGCGCGGCCGGCTTGTCTGCGACGGCCTCCGGGCCGAGGGCGCCGATGGCCGCGAGCGCGACGGCGCAGTAGAGCAGGGTGACCAGGCCGATGCAGACCATGATCGCGATCGGGATGTTCCGCCGCGGGTTCTTGACCTCTTCGCCCGCGGTGGTGATGGCGTCGAAGCCGATGTACGAGAAGAAGGCCAGCGACGCACCGGCGGTGACCCCGCCCGCCCCGTGGGCGACGAACGGCGTGAGATTCCCGTGCTCGAAGGCCGTGAAGGCGATGACGCAGAACATGATCAGAACGGCGATCTTGAGGACCGCCATCGCGGTGGTGGCCCCCGCGCTCTCCCGGACGCCGCGCACCAGCAGGGTGGCGGCCATCATGACCACCAGGACCGCGGGCAGATTGATCACTCCGCCGTCGCCGGGCCCCGCCGAGAGGGCCGCAGGCAACTGCCAGCCGAACAAGCTGTTCAGCAGCTCATTGACGTACTGGCTCCAGCCGACGGCGACCGCGGAGACCGAGACTCCGTACTCCAGCAGCAGACACCAGCCGACGAGGAACGCGATGCGTTCGCCGAGGGTCGCGTAGGCGAAGGAGTACGAGCTGCCGGACACCGGGATCGCACTGCCCAGCTCGGCGAAGGAGAACGCGGTGAAGATGCAGGTGATCGCGGCGAGCACGAACGACAGCACGACCGCGGGGCCCGCCTCGGCGACGCTGTCGGAGAGGCCGACGAAGATGCCGGTGCCGACGACGGCGCCGACACCGAAGCACACCAGCTGGAAGAGCCCCATGGTGCGTTTGAGGCCGTGCCCCTCCAGGTCGGCGCCGGACTCGGCGATCAGCTGGTGGGGGCTCTTGATGCGTGGCCCGGAGGGGCGCAGGGAGCTCGGTGGGCGCAGCGGACTCACGGGGATGGTCTCTTCTCTGGCGGAGCATGTGGGGGGATGTGCACCCGGAGCCCTGTGGGGGAGCTCCGGGCTCTGGTGACACACACGAAAATGGGGTTCGAGCGTGCGAGCTCGAACCCCACCAAGAGACAACATGTTAGTCGCCTTCGCGCATGTTCACCCAATCAGGCGCATGATCATGCAGCAGTCAGCTTGTGGCCGCCAGGGTTGCCACCAGAACGGCCTTGATCGTGTGCATCCGGTTCTCGGCCTCGTCGAAGACGACCGAGTGCGTGGACTCGAAGACCTCGTCGCTGACCTCCAGCTCCGTCAGCCCGTGGACGGCCTCGATCTCCCGCCCGACCTTGGTGCCGAGGTCGTGGAAGGCCGGGAGGCAGTGCAGGAACTTCACGTCGGCGTTGCCGGTGGCGCGCAGGACGTCCATGGTCACGGCATACGGCGCGAGGGCCTCGATGCGCTCGGCCCAGACCTCCTTGGGCTCGCCCATGGAGACCCAGACATCGGTGGCGACGAAGTCCGCGCCCCTGACGCCCTCGGCGATGTCCTCGGTGAGAGTGACCGTCGCACCGCCGGCCTCGGCCAGCCTGCGGGCCTCGGCGACGATCTCCTCGGCCGGCCAGTACGACTTCGGCGCGACGATCCGCACGTCCATTCCCAGCAGGGCGCCGGTGATCAAGTAGGAGTTGCCCATGTTGAAGCGGGCGTCGCCGAGGTAGGCGAAGCCGATCCGCTCCAGCGGCTTCTCACTGTGCTCGGCCATGGTGAGGACGTCGGCGAGCATCTGGGTCGGGTGCCAGTCGTCGGTGAGTCCGTTGAAGACCGGAACGCCGCCGTACGCAGCCAGTTCCTCGACGGCCGCCTGGCTGTCACCGCGGTACTCGATGCCGTCGAACATCCGGCCGAGGACGCGGGCCGTGTCCTTCACCGACTCCTTGTGCCCCAGCTGCGAGCCGGAGGGGTCGAGATACGTCGTGGACGCACCCTGATCGGCGGCCGCCACCTCGAAGGCGCAGCGGGTACGGGTCGAGGTCTTCTCGAAGATGAGCGCGATGTTCTTGCCGCGCAGCCGCTGCACTTCGGTCCCCGACTTCTTGGCGGCCTTGAGCTCGGCCGCGAGGTCGATCAGGCCGCGGAACTCCTCGGCCGTGAAGTCCAGCTCCTTGAGGAAGTGGCGGCCTGCGAGGTCTATGGCCATGAGACTGCTCCTGGGTCGGGTGAGGTTCGTGCATACAGTGACCCTGGAAGTCTATACGAAGCATTGCATCGCTATACGGAGACTCTTGCCCTGTACGACGTCTCTTCGCGCGGAGTCCTTTCGTGCGGAGACTCTTTGTGCAGGGTCTCTTTCCCTGCGCCGTGTCGCACACCGCTGCGCCAGGCCGTGCACCGCTACACCGGATCACGCACCACGGGGCAGCTCATGCAGCGGGGGCCGCCCCTGCCCCGCCCGAGTTCGCTGCCGCGGATCTCTATGACCTCGATGCCCTCCTTGCGCAGATAGGTGTTGGTGGTGGCGTTGCGCTCGTACGCGACGACGACGCCCGGCTCGACGGCCAGCACATTGCAGCCGTCGTCCCACTGCTCGCGCTGGGCGGCGTGCACATCCTGGGTGGCTGTGAGGACCCGGATCGAGTCCAGGCCCAGGGCGTGTGCGATCGCGTCGTGCATGTGCTCGGGCGGATGGTCGGTGACCTTCAGGTCCCTCGGCCCTTCACCGGGCTCGATGGTGTACGAGCGGAGCATGCCCAGGCCCGCGTACTTGGTGAAGGTGTCGCCGTCGATCATCGTCATGACCGTGTCGAGGTGCATGAACGCCCGGCGCTTGGGCATGTCGAGCGCCACGATCGTGTGTGCCGAGCCGGCGTCGAACAGTCCACGGGCCAGCATCTCCACCGCCTGTGGGGTGGTGCGCTCGCTCATCCCGATGAGTACGGCGCCGTTGCCGATGACCAGTACGTCGCCGCCTTCGATGGTGGAGGGGTAGTCGTCCTGCCCCTCCGACCAGTGGTGGAAGACGCCTGCGTCGGGGCCGGTGAAGAGGGGGTGGTGGCGGTAGATCGCCTCGAAGTGGACGGTCTCGCGCTGCCGGGCCGGCCAGCGCATCGCGTTGATCGATACCCCGTCGTATATCCAGGCCGAGGTGTCCCGGGTGAAGAGGTGGTTCGGCAGCGGGCCGAGCAGGAAGTCATCCAGGTCCATGACATGGAAGCGGACGGAGGTCGGCTCGCTGTGCCGCTCCAGGAACTCCCGCTTGGTCATCCCACCGACCAGCGCCTCGGCCAGCTCTGCGCTGGGCAACTCCTCGAAGGCGGCCCGCAGATGCTCGGTGGCGAGCGGGCCGTACTCCTTCTCCTCGAAGACCCGGTCCAGGACGAGCCGTCTGGCCACCGGGATCTCCAGCGACTCACGGAGCAGATCGCCGAAGAGGTGCACCTCCACGCCGCGGTCGCGCAGCACGTCCGCGAAGCCGTCGTGCTCCTGGCGGGCGCGGCGCACCCAGAGCACGTCGTCGAACAGGAGCGCGTCCTTGTTGCTGGGGGTGAGCCGCTTCAGTTCAAGATCGGGTCGGTGCAGGATGACGCGGCGCAGCCGCCCGGCCTCGGAGTCGACATGGAATCCCATGCATCCATCCTCACCGTGCGGAGCGCCGTTCACCCGGCGAATCGCCAGCGGTTTTCCGTTGATCTCATCGGAAAATCCGCTGACGCCACTGCCTACAGCCGCGGGTCGACCGGCTCCGACTCCAGGGCCAGCACCGCGAACACCGCCTCGTGGACCCGCCACAGCGGCTCCCCGTCGGCCAGCCGGTCCAGCGCTTCGAGCCCCAGCGCGTACTCCCGGAGCGCCAGCGACCGCTTGTGGCCGAGGAACCGGCCGCGCAGCCGCTCCAGGTTCTCCGGGCGGGTGTACTCGGGGCCGTAGATGATCCGGAGGTACTCCCGGCCGCGCACCTTGATGCCCGGCTGGACCAGCCGGCCCTTGCCGTCCCGTACGAACGCGGCGAGCGGCTTGACGACCATGCCTTCGCCGCCGCGGCCGGTCATCTCCAGCCACCAGTCGATGCCGGAGCGCACCGATGCCTCGTCACCGGTGTCGACGACGAGCCTGCGGGTGACCTGCAGCAGCCCGGTCGGATCGTGCTCGACCAGCCGGTCGAGCCAGGCCAGCTGCTCGTCGTGCGGTACGGAGGCCAGCGAGCGGCCCTGCACGGCGAGGATCTGGAACGGCGCGAGCCGCACCCCGTCCAGGCCCTGGGTGCTCCAGCAGTAGCGGCGGTAGGCCTCGGTGAACGCGGTCGCGTCCTCGGCCCGTCCCTGCTGGCGGTCCGCGAGCGCGCCCACGTCCACCCCACGGGCCACCGCTGCCGCGAGGGCCGCGTTGGCCTCCGGGAAAACCGCCCCGGATGCGGCACCGACCGCGGCATACTGCGAGCGCAGCAGCCCGGCCGCCTTGAGAGACCACGGCATCAGCTCGGCGTCGAGCAGCACCCAGTCGGTGTCCCACTCCTCCCAGAGTCCGGCGGCGGTGACGGCGGTGCGCAGCCTGCCGAGGATCACCTCGGTGAGTGCGACGTCGTCGAGGAACGGCCTTCCGGTGCGGGTGTAGAGAGCCCCGGTCGGACCTCCTTCACCGCCGGAAGCGTGGGTGGTTCCCCCTGCGCCGAACCTCTCACGGGCGGCGTTCGCGTCCCGGCAGACCAGCGCCACCGCACGCGAGCCCATGTGCTTCTCCTCGCACACGACCTCGGTGACACCATCCGCCCGGTACTGGGCGAAGGCCTCGGCCGGGTGCTCCAGATAACCGTCCTCGTGCGAGGTGGCGGTGGGCGCCATGGTCGGCGGGAGGTAGCCGAGCAGCCGCGGGTCGACGGCGAACCGGCTCATGACTTCGAGCGCCGCCGCGGCGTTCTCCTCGCGGACCGAGATGCGGCCCATGTGCCGGGTCTCCACGATCCGGCGGCCGTGCACATCGGCGAGATCCAGCGGCCTGCCCTCCCTGCCCCCGGGCGCCTCGGTGGTCAGCGGCTTGGCCGGCTGGTACCAGACCTTCTCGGCCGGCACGTCGACGAGCTCGCGCTCCGGCCAGCGCAGCGCGGTCATCTTCCCGCCGAAGACCGCACCGGTGTCCAGGCAGATGGTGTTGTTGACCCAGGAGGTGTTGGGCACCGGGGTGTGGCCGTAGACCACGGCGGCACGGCCGCGGTACTCCTCCGCCCACGGGTAGCGCACGGGCAGGCCGAACTCGTCGGTCTCACCGGTGGTGTCCCCGTACAGTGCGTGCGAGCGGACCCGTCCGGAGGTGCGCCCGTGGTACTTCTCGGGCAGTCCGGCGTGACAGACGACGAGCTTGCCCTCGTCGAGCACGTAATGGCTGACGAGCCCGTCGATGAACTCCCGCACCTGTTCGCGGAAGGCGGGGTCCTTCTCGTCCTCCCGGTCCAACTGCTCGATGGTCTCGGCGAGTCCATGGGTGTGCTGGACCTTGCGGCCCTTGAGGTAGCGGCCGAGCTTGTTCTCGTGGTTGCCCGGCACGCACAGGGCGTTGCCCGCCGACACCATGGACATGACGCGGCGCAGTACCCCGGGGCTGTCGGGGCCGCGGTCCACGAGGTCGCCGACGAAGACCGCCGTACGCCCTTCGGGGTGCGAGCCGCCGACGTAGCCGAGCTTGCCGAGCAGGGCCTCCAGCTCGGAACTGCAGCCGTGGATGTCGCCGATGATGTCGAAGGGTCCGGTGAGGTGGCGGAGGTCGTTGTAGCGGCGCTCCAGCACCACTTCGGCGTGCTCCGCCTCCTCTTCGGTGTGCAGAATGTGCACCTTGCGGAAGCCCTCGCGCTCCAGGCCGCGCAGCGAGCGGCGCAGTTCACGGCGGTGGCGCTGGATGACATGGCGCGGCATGTCGGCGCGGTCGGGGCGGGCCGCGTTGCGCGCGATGCAGACCTCTTCCGGCAGGTCGAGAACGATCGCGATGGGCAGCACGTCGTGGCTCCTGGCCAGCTGGACCAACTGCTTGCGGCTCTCGGACTGGACGCTGGTGGCGTCCACGACGGTCAGCCGCCCGGCGGCGAGCCGCTTGCCCACGATGTAGTGCAGGATGTCGAAGGCGTCACGGCTGGCGCTCTGGTCGTTCTCGTCGTCGGCGACCAGCCCGCGGCAGAAGTCCGAGGAGACGATCTCCGTGGGCTTGAAGTGCTTGCGGGCGAAGGTGGACTTGCCGGAACCGCTGGCTCCGATGAGCACCACGAGGGAGAGGTCGGTCACCGGCAACGTGCGCGAAGTACTGGTCATGCGACTTTCGCCTCCTTCTCGGTCTCGTTGGCGGTCTCGTGCCAGGACTCGTTCTTGCTCTCGTTCTTGCTCTCGTTCCTGGTCGTGGGTTCATCGGCCGCGGCCATCGTGAACACGGCCATCTGTGTGGGCGGCCCCACCTCGGGGTCGTCGGGCCCCACGGGGACGAAATCGACCCCGTATCCATGCCGCTGTGCCACCTCCTGGGCCCAGTCGCGGAACTCGGCCCTGGTCCACTCGAACCGGTGGTCGCCGTGGCGCACATGTCCGGCCGGAAGGGTCTCCCAGCGGACGTTGTACTCGACGTTCGGCGTCGTCACGAGCACGGTCCGCGGTCGGGCCGAACCGAACACGGCGTACTCCAGCGCGGGCAGCCTCGGCAGGTCGAGGTGCTCGATGACCTCGCTGAGCACAGCCGCGTCATACCCTTTGAGCCGCTTGTCGGTGTAGGTGAGCGAGCCCTGCTGAAGCGTGACCCGTCCCGCCTGCCGCTCCCCCATCCGGTCCAGCTTCAGCCGTCGTGAGGCAATGGTGAGGGCGCGCATCGAGACATCGACGCCGACGATCTCCGTGAAGCCCACGTCCTTGAGCAGTGCCTGCACCAACTGGCCCTGACCGCAGCCCAGGTCGAGGATCCGGCTCGCCCCGGCGGTGCGCAGCGCGTCGAGGATCGCGGTGCGCCGCTGCTCGGCGAGCGGCACCGGCTTCTCCTCGGTGTCGGTCGTCTCGTCCACCGCATTGTCGATGCTCTCGACGTCCAGGTCGTCCGACTCGGCAAGCCGCACCAGTTCGAGCCGCTGCATCGCCTGCCGGGTCAGCCCCCAGCGCCGGGACAGATAGCGGCTGGTGATCAGCTTCTGCTCGGGGTGGCCGGCCAGCCAGCCCTCACCGGCCCGCAACAGCTTGTCCACCTCGTCCGGTGCGACCCAGTAGTGCTTGGCGTCGTCGAGCACCGGCAGCAGGACGTACAGCTGCCGCAACGCGTCCGCCAGCCGCAACTCGCCTTCCAGCACCAGCCGTACGTACCGCGAGTCCCCCCACTCCGGGAACTGCTCGTCCAGAGGTACGGCCACGGCGTCCACGCTCTTCCAGCCGAGCGGCCCGAAGAGCTTGCGCACCAGTTCCGCGCCGCCGCGCGCCGGCAGTGCGGGCACCTCGATCCTCAGCGGAAGCGGCGCCTGTGCACGTTCGGGCAGCGCGCGGCACACACCGTTCAGCGCGGTCTTGAAGACAGTGCTCATCGCGACGGAGAGCAGCGAGGACGCCGCATACGGACGGTCGTTGACGTACTGCGCGAGCGCCGCATCGGGGGCGCCGCCCCGGCCCTTGCCCTTGCCGCGCCTCACCAGAGCCACGGGATCCACCTCCAGCAGGAGCGCCGCTGTGCAGCGCTCGGCGGATGCCTCGGGATAGAAGACATGCGCGGTGCCATGGGAAGTGGAGAACGTCTGCGCCTTCTCGGGATGCTTGTGCAGCAGAAAGCCGAGATCGGTCGCGGGACGTTCCGGGTTGCCGGTCGTGCTGATTGTCAGGAACACACGTCCGAGTATGGTCCGCTTCACTCGCCCCCCACCAGGTATTTTCATGTGTCTACGGCACTGTTGACCCTCCTTTCCCTTCACCTGCCGTCGCTGCGCCGAGCAGCCCGGCCAGCTCCGCGATGGTCTGCGGGCCGACCCGGCAGCAGCCGCCCACCAGCCGGGCACCGGCGTCCTGCCAGGCCCGTACCCTCCCCGGATCGAAGGTGGGGGCGCCGGCCCACTCCCGGCCGCCGGCATCCCACCGCTCACCGCTGTTCGGATAGACCACGACCGGTTTCCCGGTCACCTCCGCCGCCGCCCGCACCGCCCGGTCCGCGTCCGCCGGATCACAGCAGTTCACCCCGACTGCCAGCACAGAGTCATGCCCCGAGGCGAGGGCGAAGGCCGTCTCCAGCGACTGCCCCGCTCTGGTCCGGTCCCCCGCCACGCTGTACGAGAGCCAGACGGGCAGCCCGCATCCCTCGACCGCCCGCAGCAACGCCTCGGCCTCGTCGATGTCCGGCACCGTCTCCAGCGCCAGCACATCGGGCCCTGCGGCGGCCAGCGCCTCCACCCTCGGCCGGTGAAACCGCTCCAGCTCCCGGACGGAGAGGCCGTAGCGGCCCCGGTACTCGCTGCCGTCCGCCAGCATCGCCCCGTACGGGCCGACCGAGGCGGCGACCCAGATCTCCCGCTCCACCGCACCCGCGGCCCGCCGCGCCAGTCGCACACTGCGGGCGAACAGCTCCGCCGCCTGGGCCCGTCCGATCCCCCGCCCCTCGAATCCCTCGAAGGTCGCCTGGTAACTGGCCGTGATGAGAACCTGTGCACCCGCCCGCACATAGGCAGTGTGCGCGGCCTCGATCTGCCCCGGCCCGTCGGCCAGCAGCCGGGCCGACCACAGAGCGTCGGACATGTTGCAGCCCTGCGCCTCCAACTGGTTGGAGAGACCGCCGTCGAGCAGGACCGTCCCCTCCAAGAGGGCACTGTCGAGCGTGCGGGCGGGCGGACCGTCGACTGACCGGACGGGTTGCACGGGTGACTCCCTCATGAGCCGGGCCCGGACCTGGCTCGGGTGAGCGGCGACCGATCCCTGACCCGTGTGAGCCGGGATGGTTCCCGGTTCAGGTGAGCTGGGACTGGACCTGGGAGGAGATCAGCTCCAGGTGCTCCAGGTCGTCCAGATCCAGGACCTGGAGGTAGATCCGGGACGACCCGATCGCACCGTACCTGCCGATCTTGTCGACCACCTCGGCGGGTGAGCCCGCGAGTCCGTTCGCCTTCAGCTCCGCCACCTCGCGGCCGATGACGGAGGCACGCCGCGCCACCTCGGCGTCGTTCTTGCCGACGCAGACCACCAGGGCGTTGGAGTACACCAGGTCGTCCGGTCCGCGGCCGGCCGCCTTCGCCGCCTCCCTGACCCGGCCGAACTGCTTCTCACTGTCCTCCAGCGACGCGAAGGGAATATTGAATTCGTCCGCGTACTGGGCGGCCAGCCTCGGTGTGCGCGTCGCACCGTGACCGCCGATCAGAACCGGCACCTTGGCCTGCGCCGGCTTGGGCAGCGCGGGCGAATCGGTCAGCTGGTAGTACGTGCCGTCGAAGCTGAACGTCTTGCCGATCTCGGTCGCCCAGAGCCCGGTGACGATCTCCAGCTGCTCCTCCAGCCTCCCGAACTTCTCCTTGGGGAACGGAATGCCGTAGGCCTTGTGCTCCTCCTCGAACCAGCCTGCGCCGAGGCCGAGCTCGACGCGTCCGCCGGACATCCGGTCGACCTGCGCGACCTGAATGGCGAGCACACCGGGGAGCCGGAAGGTCCCCGCGGTCATCAGAGTGCCGAGCCGGATCCGCTTGGTCTCGCGCGCCAGCCCGGCCAGGGTGATCCACGCGTCGGTCGGGCCGGGCAGCCCGTCCCCCGGGCCCATGCGGAGGTAGTGGTCGGAGCGGTAGAAGGCGTCGAAGCCGAGGTCTTCGGCCGCCTTGGCGACGGTGAGCAGGGTGTCGTAGTCGGCCCCTTGCTGGGGCTCGGTGAAGATTCGAAGATCCATGCATCCATCCTGCACCTCCGGATGCCGGCCATTCCCCTCCTTCCCCCCTCCCACGTGCCGCTACTGCCGAAGCCGATTACGGTCACGGCCCTCCCGTACACCGTCCCGTCCCTCATCACTCTCTGAATCCTGCGTGGTCACAGCTGGCCCGCCGCCGAGCCCGCCGGTCCGCGGATCGCACCGTAAGGGCCGTCCCGCTCCCGGCCTCGCTCCAGATCCTGCTGCCGCTCCCGGTCCTGCTCGTCGAGACGCCGGAGCATTCCGTGCACCCGGTCCATGGACTCGTCGGCCGCGTCGATCGCCTCCATGCACTGCCAGTAGAGCCCCTGCTCGTCGGTCTCGCAGGCCACCCCGACCAGGGCCATCCCCACCTCTCCGAGTAGTGTGCCCAGCCCCGTCAGCGTCGCCCGCGGTTCGGCGAGCTCGGAGAGCTGCGCGGCCCGCGCCACTCCGGCCCGCGCCGCCGGGTGGTCCAGCGCCCCGCCGCTCCTTCCGCCGATCTCGCTGAGCCCGCGCGCCTCTCCCCGTAGCTCCTTGGGCCCGTCCGCCGCCAGCCTGCTGCCGATCGCCTGAGCGAGCGCCTGGGCCTGCCATGCCTCGGCAATGATGTCCGGCGTGCAGCGGCTCTGTGCCAGAGCACGCCGGCTGACTCCCACAAGCCGCTCCGCTTCCATGCGTTACCCCCGTCCGTACGAAAAGCCGCTCAACCCATCCATTACCCACAGTGAGGGCGTCGGTACCGAAAAGCTAGGGGAATTCGGAAATCTGTGGACACGAAGTCGACTGTGAATAAGTTGATCACTCCGAAGAGTGACGATCTGGGGACTCAGGGGTGTCCGGGCTCTCCGGTGCCGGGAATCGGGTCTCATTCCGGTCGATCTTCTCCGCCAGCGCCGTCAGTGCGTCGATCCCCAACACCTCGCAGAACTGCAGCAGATAAGCAAGAACATCCGCGACCTCGTCCGCCACCCGGTGCGCCGTCTCGGGTGCCTCCATCACCCGCGCCGACTGCTCCGGCGTCAACCACTGGAAGATTTCGACCAGTTCGGACGCCTCGACGCTCAGCGCCGTCGCCAGGTTCTTCGGGGTGTGGTACTGCTCCCAGTCCCGTGCAGCCGCGAACGCGGCGAGCCGTTGCTGCAGGGCACGTACATCAAGTTCTGTCACGGCTTCAGGTCTACCACCGTCACCCCGGCCGTCTCCCGGGCTCGCACCGCACCCCACTCCGTGACCGTCCCCACCAGCCTGAGGTGCCCGGCCGCCCCGATCGACACCGCCAGATCCAGCAGTCCGCGCAACTGCCGTCCGTCCAGGTCCCGGTCGAATCCGTCGGCCAGCACGGTGAGGGTCTGCATGGCCGACGGCACCTCTCCCGCGGCGTCCACCGCCAGCGCCCCGGAGCCGGTGACCAGCACCAGAGCGAGCGCGAGATACCTCAGCTCACCGTCGCCGAGCCGGCCGACCGGCGTCGCATGCCTCCCGCCGCGCCCGACGGTCGCGCGCAACAACCCGTCCGCGAGCCGCTCGACACCGAGTGCGGTCACCGGCCCCGCGCATCCTGCACGAGTCGCCGCGACCAGCCGGGCGTGGCGTTGGGTGCACTGCGTGCGCGTGCGCTCCAGCACCGCCGCGAGGTTGTCGCAGCCGCGGCGCAGCCGGCCGTCGCCCGCCGGTACGGGCGCACGCATCCGCGGCGGCTGCGGCTCACAGGCGAAGACCGACCGCAGGGCCACGACCATCTGTTCGGCGGCGGCAAGGACCTGTAACTGCCCCTCGGTCCTGCCCGCCACCCGCAGCGGCAGCAGGGCCGTTCCGAGGCGGTCGTCCGGCAGCGGCGCACGCGTCACCTGGACCACGCCCGCGGTGTGCCAGGCCGCCTGGACCGTCGAGCGCCCCGGGTCACGCAATGCGGTGGTGAGCAGGGTCTCGCCACCGCCGGTGAGCCGTTCCCCGACGATACGGAGGGTGGGCTCCGCCTGGACCGCCACGTCGAGCCGTACCGGTCCTGCCGGACCGTCCGTCGTGCAGCCGATCCGAAATCCGCGGCGGCCCTGCGCATCGGCCACGGCGCCTTCCGGCACGTACCCCGCCGGATCCGGGAAGACCTCGTCGAGCGGGTCTCCGCCGCCCAGCCGCGCCAGCGCCTCGTACGCCCGCAAGGCACTCGACTTGCCGCTGCCGCCGGGTCCGGCGAAGAGCGTGACCGGGCCGATGGGAAAATTGGCACCCCGATGCGAGGCGAAGGCGGACAACCGCAGTTCGGTGACGACAGGTCCGGCGGAGCGGACAGAACCGCCGGAACGCCACACGGCTTCCGGGCGGGCCGACGTATCCGTGGCGGTGAAGCCATCACCGAACGCGGACATGCCGTCAGCTGCGGGAGCTTCACCGAACACGGATGTACGGGCGGACGGTGGCGGGGTGGTCCCCGGGCGGAGTGCACTCATGGGCGGACCGTACGCAGACCGTTGAGCGGCGAACCGTTCCGCCTGAACGACCTTCCTACGATCGGGCTACGCCTGCCGCGGCAACCCCGCCCCGGACGGCATTCCCACGACCGAAGGACATCCACCGCCGCGCCCACCCTGCCGACACCCGCCCGGCAGCCTTCCTAAGACCCGGGTACGCCTGCCGCCGTAACCCCCTCGACCTCCATACCGAGCGGCGACAGCAGGAAGACATTCCGGTCGACCCGGTGCATTCCGCTGCCCAGACCGAAGACCACCCCACTGGTGAAGTCCAGGATGCGCTTGGCCACATCCGTCTCCGCGCTGGTCAGATCGAGCAGCACCGGGATCTGTGCGACCAGGTACTCCGCCACCTCCCGCGCGTCCGCGAAGACCTGGACCCGCAGCACGACGAGGCGCCGCTGTTCGGCTGCCGCTCTCTCGTCGGGGACCGTACGGTGATCGACCCTGGACGGCCACTCGTCGCGGCCGCGCAGAGGTACGACCTGGGCAAGCCCCTCCCACTGCTCGTCCGTGACGTCGTACCTGTCGTACCTGCTCACCGGACCACCCCGTCTGTGCTTCGGTCGGCGTCGCGCCCGCTGCGCTCGCTGTTCATCGGGCAATTCTCTCGCCCCTCACCCGTTCGGCGTACCACCGACACGGTTCACGGGCTGATCGACACCGCTGACGGCCCGTCCGATGCACCCTCGGCCGCGTCGTGCCGGTCCGTTTCCGTAGTCATGTCGACGGGCGTGAAACGTACCGGAAGCCGCGCCAGAGCACGGTGGAACGGTCCCGGCCGCCACCTCAGTCCGCTGACCGGAACGTCCAGTTCTGCGTCGCACAGCTGACTGGTGAGCTGCTCGATCGCGGTCATGGCGATGAGCAGTGCCGGCTGCTTCGCCGGGCACCGGTGCGGACCTGCCGACCAGGCCAGATGGGCACTGGCTCCGGAGCGGACCCCGGGGTCCGAAAGGTCGGGCACGGACTGGGTGTTGGCGGCCGCGTAGGAGACGAGGAGCAGTTGTCCGGCGCGCAGTCGGACGCCGTGGAACTCCGTGTCGTGGCGCGGGTAGTGGGCCGCGAAATTGGCCAGCGGCGGGTCCTGCCAGAGGACCTCGTCGATCGCCTCGTGTGCCGTCATCGCGCCGCCGTGCAGCGAGCCGGCGTAGCGCGCGTCGGTGAGCATGTGCAGCAGCGCGTTGCCGATCAGATTGGTCGTCGGATCGTGGCCCGCGCTCATGATCAGAGTGATCTGACGCACAGTCTCGTCGTCGTCCAGATTAGCCGGATGGGCGAGGAGGTACGAAGTGAGGTCGCGGCGGGGCCGGGCGCGCCGGTCGGCGACCAGATCGGTGACGATCTCGACGAGGTCGGCGTACGCGGCGGCGGCGCCCTCGGCGGAGTTGAACATGCCGGCGATGCCGTTGACGATGCGTTCGCTGTCGCCCGGCGGTACGCCGAACCAGGTGACGAAGACGTGCACCGGAAGTCGTCGGGCGTACTGGGCGATCAGGTCGCCGCTGCCGGTGGTGGCGAATTCGCCGATGAGCATCTGGGCGACCCGGGCGACCTCGGCCCGCAGGACGTGCGGCTCGATCAGGGCGAGGCTGTCGTTGATGGCGTCGCGGTAACGGGCGTGTACGTCGCCGTCGCTGAAGAGCGCGGTGGGCCGGTAGCCGAGCATGGGCAGGACCGGCGAGTCGTCGGGGACCGTGGCCTGCCAGGCGCGCGGGTCCTTGGTGAAGGTGTGGGTGTCGCGCAGCAGGTCGACGGCGGCCTGGTAGTCCGTGACCAGCAGGGCGTCGATGCCGGGCGCGAGCCGGACGGGGGCCAGGGGGCCGTGTTCACGCAGGCGCCGGTAGTGGCTCTGCGGGTCGGTGGCGAAGTCCGGGCCGTACAGCGCGAGGGGCTGCGGCGGCTGTACGGGCGGTGTCATGAAGGGTCCTCGGGCCGGGGCATTCGGGTCAGCACATGCTCGGCGAGCGTGATCAGTGCGTCGATGCTGCCGCGGCGTTCGCGGGCGTCGCACTGGACCAGCGGGGTCTCGGGGGCGAGGTCGAGGTGTTTGCGCAGGACCTCGTCGGTGTGGACGGGGGCGTCGGGGAAACGGTTGACGGCGATGGCGTACGGCAGTCCCTCCTCCTCGACCATGTCCATGACCGCGAAGGAGTCGGCGAGCCTGCGGGTGTCGACCAGGACGAGTGCGCCGAGCGCACCGCGTGCGATGTCCTCCCAGAGTGGGAGGAACCGCTGCTGGCCCGGCGTGCCGAACATGTAGAGCACCAGGTCGTCGAGGACGGTGAGCCGGCCGAAGTCGATGGCGACGGTGGTCGTGGTCTTGTCCGGCAGGCCTGCGGTGTCGTCGAGCCGGGTGCTGGACTGGGTCATCACCTCTTCGGTGTGGAGTGTGGCGATCTCCGACAGCGTACGGATCAGGGTGGTTTTGCCCACGCCGAAGGGCCCCGTGACGACGAGCTTCATCAGGGTCCGGGCGGCAGGCGGCAGATAGCCGATGCCGGTCCGGTCAGTGGAGGGAGCGGAGTCCAACGAGCAGCCTCTCGACGAGCGACCGGTCGATCTCCCCGGCGCTGGGGATGGGCGGTCGGGTGTGCAGATGTCCGGCGGCCGCGAGGTCCGTGGCCAGGAAGACGGTGGCGCTGACCGGCAGATCCAGGTGGGCCGCGGATTCGACGACGGTGAGCGCGCCCGGTTCGAGCAGCTCGCACAGCCTGCGCTGTTCCGATCCGGTGTCCGGGGGCAGGTCCGTGTCGGTGCGTACGAGCACGGCGAGCCGGTCGAGCGCGGGACCGGCGGGCCGGGTCCGGCCGCCGGTGACCAGATAGGCGGGGATCAGACGGCGTCCGGGGCCGGCGGTCATGGCCGGGCGGCGGTGTCCGGTTGGCGGGCGGGCGCGTTCATCGCCCGGGTGAGGGCGGTGACCTGCACCTGCATCTGGTAGGCGATGTCCCCGAGTTTGGCTCCGGGTTCCGCGAACAGGGCGAGTGTGGTGTTGTTCCCGGCCGGTACGACGATGGCGAAGCCCTGGTCGGACTCGACAACCGTCTGGGCCAGGCGCGGCGCCTCGACGTCGGTGAAGGCCGTGGTGAACGCGCGGGCCGCGGCGTGCAGCGTGGCGGTCATGGCGGCGACCCGCTCGCCGGACGCCCGGTCCAGGCCGGGTGAGGCCCCCTCGACGAGGCCGTCGCCGGTGGCGACCACGGCGTGCTGGACTCCGGGCAGCTCCAGCAGGGGCGTCAGCACCCATGCGAGGTCACCGGTGGTGGGGGTGGGGGCGCTCACTTCTCGTCGTCTCCTTGGTCGTCCTGGTCGTCGTGGTCGTCCGGGTGGTGATCGTCCGCTGCCGGTGCGGACGACCGCCCGGCGACGCTCCTGCCGTTGAGGGTGCCCTGTTGGAGTGCCGCCCAGGAAGCCTCGGCCTGCTCGGGTGTACGGGACACCTGTTCCCGGTCCCGGGTGAGGGCGGCGGATGCGGACCGGGCCGGAGCCGGTCGTGGTGAACGTCGGCGCCGGCTGGGCAGCTCGGCAGGGTGCCCGTCGCCGGCTTGCGGCGCCGGTGCGGGTTCCGGCTCGGCGGGCGCGGAGACCGAAGAAGTGGCGTGCGCCTGCATCGGCTTCGGGGCGAGGGCGGAGAGGCTGCGGTCGTCCTCCATCACGGTGAGCAGATGGGCGGGGACGCGCAGGATCGTACGCATTCCGCCGAACGGCGATGCCTCGATGTGGCAGTTGAAGCCGTACTGCACGACGAGCCGGCCGACGACGGCGAAACCGGTCTGCGGTGGGTCGCCCAGCTCGGTCAGGAGCACTTCGGACGGACCCGCCAGCAGGGCGCGGGCCCGGTCGAGCGCATCGTCGTCCATGCCGATGCCCGCGTCGTCCACGACCAGGAACGCACCACGGCCGCCGCTCTGCTGGACGGTCACCTGTACATCGGTGTCGGGGTGCGAGTAGGCCGTGGCATTGGCCAGCAATTCGGCGAGCGCGATCACGAGGGGTTCGGCGGCGCGGGCGACGAGCGCGAGTCGTTCGTCACGCAGATGGTTGGCGACCTTGATCCGCTCATAGCCGGCGACCCGGGACTGGGCGCCGAGCACGATCTCGACGAGCGGCGAGTTCTGGCGGGCGAGCCCCGGCCAGGCGTCGCAGAGCACGGCGGTGGACTGGGTGCGCCGCAAGGCCAGTTCGTTACGGAAGTCCAGCTGCAGGATCCGTGGGTCGTCGTACTCGTGCTGGAGCTCGTGCAGCAGTTGCTGGGACTGGTTGAGCAGGGACTGGATCTTGGCCGAGGTGCCGCGCATCGCCGCCCGGGCGGCCGCGTCCACGCGCCCGCGCTCCTCGACGACCGCCGTGCGAGCGGCCTGTACGGCCTCGGTGAGCAGCCGGGCGGAGTCGCCGTCGACCTCGGCCGCCTCCCGCAGTCCGGGGACCTGGGCGGTGGGGTGGGAGAGGGCGAGCGCCGCGGCCGGTATCCGCTTGCGGGCCAGCTGCCGGATCTCGTCGGTGAGGGCGGCGGTCCGGGCATCGGCGGCCTTCGACTGCCGTTCGGCCAGCTCGGCGCGGGCCAGGGCCAGGTGCTCCGAGCGCGCCGCGTTCTGTGCGCGGACAGCCGCCGCCACGGCGGCAGCGACGGCGATCACCGCCACGATCCATCCCATGCCGTCACCGCATTTCTGTCATCGGATCGGTCTTCCGGCCGAAGCGGCGGCGGAAGCTCCGCTCATTTCTCCGCCGGGCCTGCTTACTTCTGCGCCGGGCCCGCCGACTCACGGGCCTGCTCCACTTCTTGAGCGACCACGGCGACATCGGTCATCACCTGAAGCACTCCGGGCAGTTCGGAGCCGTCGAGCTGCCGGTACTCGCTTCCGATGGTCACCACCAGCCGCTCGGGGAGGCCGAGCTCCGGGTAGCGCCCCTCGGCGATGACCCGGCGGGCTGCCTCAAGGGCGGGAATCCCGGCTGTGTGAAAGGCGTGGGCGCGCTCGCGCACATACTCCAGATACACGATGTGATCGCGCACCCCGGCGGGGTCGAGGACCGGTCCGTGCCCCGGGACGACGATCTCGGCGCCGGTGGCCAGCACCCGCTCGCAGGCCGCGATCACATTGCTCAGCGGACCCGCCCAGTGCACCGGGTGATCGCCCGGCCGAGCGGGGGTGGAGGAGAAGATGATGTCCCCGCTGAACACGGCACGCTGCGCGGGCAGATGGACCATCAGATCGCCGGTGGTGTGCGCGGACGGCAGGGCGGAGAGCTGGACCGGGTACTCCCCCAGGGTCAGTTCGAGCTCCCCGGTGAAGTAAGTCGTCGGTTGCACCGGCTCGGTCTGCGACCAGTCGAAGGGGCCGAAGTGACGTCCGAGGTAGGCCCCGAGCGCGGTGGCCGGATCGCCGGTGGCGACGAGCGCGTGCTGCTGCTTGGGCGTGGGCTCGTAATGGATGTGTTCGCGAGCCTCTCGGGTCGCGATGATCTCCGCGTCCGGGAGTACGCCCGCTCCCCAGAAGTGGTCGCCGTTCGCGTGGGTGACGATCACCCGGTCGATGGAGACACCGTCGGGCAGCCGCTTCGTGGACTCGGCCAGGAACTGGCCGGCCAGCACGGCGTCGTACGGGGTGTCGATCCAGAGCGCGCCACGGGGCGTGACGAGGAGACCGCAGTTCGCCAGCCCCCAGCCCCGTTTCGGCGGGAGCCATGCGTACAGGCCCTGCCCCAGGTCAACGACGTCTCCACCCGTGATCGACATGGACGCGATTATGCCGACCACGATCCAGCCATGCGTTCGAACTCGGCCACCACGAGATCCCATTGGCGCAAAATAGCCGCTCACGCTCTTTGGCGCCGGAGGCTCGGTGACCCTACGAGACCGGCACCCCGCACCCTCTTACGACATCTTCCGGATAATTGCTCACAATTCACCCGACGGTGTCACGCATCGCGGCGGCTACCCATCGAGCCGTCGCCAAACCGGAAAGAGCCGACTACCCACCGAGCATGGCTGAAAACACCTGTACCAAAACCTTCGGTGACGGCGCCGGAAGCGCTGCCACCGAAGGTCGTCGGAACACCTCGTGCCGGTTCCTAGCGAACCTGACCACGTTCGAAGTACGCGATCAGCTCCGGGTCGAGGGCCGGTACGTCGTACGGTGCACCGCCCTCGCGCAGGGAACGGGTCGCGAGCACACCGGCGGCAACGCTCATCCGGGCGGCGACCGGCGAGGTGTCGGTGACGCCCCCGTCACGCACGAACCGGCAGAACTCCTCCATGATCCGGGTGTCCCCGCCGCCGTGCGAACCGCCGGCGTCGGGCACCCGGTAGGTGATGTCGGCGTCGCCGCGGTATCCACTGGGGCCGGTGTTCCAGACCTTGACCTCGTCACCGGGGCTGTCACCGAAGTTCTCCAGACGGCCCTCGGTGCCGATGACGGTGTAGTTCCGCCAGTAGTCCGGGGTGAAGTGGCACTGCTGGTAGGCGGCCACGACGCCGTTGTCGAGCTGCATGTTCATCACCGAGACGTCCTCGACGTCCACGATGTGGTGCAGGTCCTTGCGGGCCGTCGGCGGCCAGTCGAACTCGCGCAGCCAGTTCGCCGGGCGCGGGGTGTCCGGCTCGCGGCGCGGCAGGTCGCCGTAGACGAGGAGGTCGCCTAGCGCGTTGACACGGCGGGTGTAGCCGCCGGCCAGCCAGTGCAGGACGTCGATGTCGTGGGCGGCCTTCTGGAGCAGCAGGCCGGTGGTACGGGTCCGGTCGGCGTGCCAGTCCTTGAAGTAGTAGTCACCGCCGTAGCCGACGAAGTGCCGCACCCACACGGCCTTGGGCTCGCCGATGTCGCCGCGGGCGATGATGTCGCGCATCAGACGCACGACACCCATGTGGCGCATGTTGTGTCCGACGTACAGCCGGGTCCCGGTCTCGTGAGCGACACGCAGGACGTTGTCGCAGCTCTCGACGGTGATGCCGAGCGGCTTCTCCACGAAGACGGCCTTGCCGGCCCGGAGCGCATCGATGGCGATGGTCTCGTGGGTGTCGTCCGGCGTGGCGATGATGATCGCGTCGAGGTCGTCCCGGCCGAGGAGCAGCTTGTAGTCCTCGACCGCGACATCGGTGCCGAAGCGCTCGGCCTCACGCTGCCGCACCTCGGGATCGAGGTCGCAGACTGCGGTGATCGCCGAACCCTGTCCGGGGTGGTGGGCGGACATCGCGATGGAACGGCGCAGGCCGAGCCCGATGACGCCGAGTCGCAGGTCTGACACGGTGGTCCCTTCTGTCTGTACTGGTGGTGCGGGCGTGTCCGTGCTGGTGGTGCGGACGGAGGCTACTTACCGGCGAGCGATGCCTCGTACTCGGCGCGCATCTTGTCGCCGCCGCCGGAGCGCCACTTGCGCAGCTCCTCCTTGTAGGCGGAGATCGGCTTGCGGCCCGCGACGATGTCCTTCTGGACGTCGCTCATGGCCGTGGTGAGAGATGCATATTTGCGGGTGTATGTGTCGGAGAAATGACCGCTGGCCGGGTTCGTCTGGCTGATCTTGAGAAGTTCCTGCTGCCAGCCGTAGATCTTGCCGGCCAGTTCTGCCTTGCCCGGCAGGTAGATGTACTCGGGCCCGGCGGCCAGGAAGGCCAGCGGCATGGCGGTGGTGACTGCCTCGGCGTTCCCCTTGGCCGTGAGCTCGACATCACCGTTCGACGCGCGGGTGAAGTGCTTGCCCTCGATGCCGTTGTCGAGGAAGAGCCGCTCCTCGGTGCCGAATGGAGCCGCCAGGTAGTCCAGCACGCCCAGCAGCATCTTGACCCGCTTGTCGTCGGCCTTCTTGCTGATGGCGGTGTAGCCGACGGAGCCGTAGCCCATGGTGTACCGCGGGTTCGCGCCGGGCTTGGCGGCGAACGGCACGACGACGCCGAACGGGAAGTCGTAGTTCTTGACGTCCACCAGGAAGCTGGGGAAGGACTGCACATAGGCGCCCAGCGAGCCCTGCGCCATCTTCTCCATGGTGGTGGAGAGGTTGGGGTCGGGCCAGAAGAGACCGGCCTTGGCCACCTTGACGCCGAACGCCAGGGCCTCCTGGTACTCATCGGTCTCGTACATATGGGTGAGCTTGCCACCCTCCAGCCGCCAGCTGCTGGGGGCGCCGAACCACTGGCCGAACATGCCGACGTGGTTCACGTACGCCGGCTCCAGGACGTACTTGTTGCGCTTGGCGTCAAGGAGCTCCTTGCCCTTGGCGAGGAAGTCCTCGGCGCTGGTGAACTCGGCGCCGCCGACCGGCTTCCAGAAGTCCTGGTTGACGACGTAGACCTGGCCCATGGAGCCGTAGGCGACGGTGACGCCGCGGATCTTGCCATTGATCACGGCGGTCTTCCACGCGGTGGTCGGCAGGTTCGCCAGGTTGGGGTACTGCTTGACCGCGTCGCCGGACAGGTGCGGCGTGAGGTCGTGGAACTTGGCGTCCAGCAGCTCGGGCACCCGCTGGATGCCCTGGTTCGGGGGGAACCAGACCAGGTCGGGGATGTCACCGCTGGCCATCATGGCGTTGAACTTGGTGAGGTAGGCGTCGACGCCCTGGTCGACGACGATCGTCATGTCGAACTGCGCCCCGAGACGCTTGTTCAGCTCCTGCCAGTAGGCGTTCTTGGCCTGCGGCGGTGCGGGGGTGGTGAACGTCTCGGTGAGGGCCGTGATGCGGCTGCCGTCGCCGGGCACCTTGGCCACGGACTTGGTCAGCTTCTTCGGGTAGCGCAGATATGTGGCGTCCAGTCCGGCCGCATTGCCCGCGAGGTCCGCGGGGGCGGTCTGCGCGGCGACGTACGTCGGGAGCTTCAGCTTGGCGGACGCCTTGGCTCCGCCCTTGCTGATGGTGGCGCCGCTGCCGCACGCGGTCAGGGACGTCATTCCGGCCACGGTCAGGCCGGCGATTCCGGCCGCGCCCATGAAACCGCGCCTGGACAAGTTGGTGGACATGGATGCTCCTTGAAGTTTGTGAAGTGCGTGGGGCGGTGTCCGGGCGGGCGGATCAGCCCTTGATCGCCCCGGTGAGGACGCCCTTGACGAAGAACTTCTGCAGGAAGGGATAGACACAGAAGATGGGCACGATGGCGATGATCAGCACGGCCATCTGCAAGGAGGTCGCGGGCGGCACCGCGTGAACGCCCATGGCCTGCGCGTTGATGCTCTGGCCGTTGAGGACGTAGCTGCGCAGGATCACCTGAATGGGGAACTTGCTGGAGTCGTTGAGGTAGAGCACCGCGTTGAAGAAGCTGTTCCAGTAGCCGACCGCGTAGAAGAGGCCGACCACGGCGAGGACCGCCTTGGAGAGCGGGAGGACGATGCGGAAGAGGACGGTCACCTCACCCGCGCCGTCGATCCGCGCGGCGTCGTACAGCTCCTCGGGAATGCTCTGGAAGAACGAACGCACGACCACGATGTTGAACGCGTTGAGCAGTACGGGAAGGATCAGCGCGGCGTAGGTGTCGAGCATCTTGAACTGCTGGACGGCCAGGTACGTGGGGATGATGCCCGGGGCGAAGAGGAAGGTGCCCAGTACCAGCAGCAGGATCGGCTTGCCGAGAACGGTGCCCGGCCGCGAGGTGCCGTACGCGATCATCACCGTGCACGCCAGGCTCAACGCGGTGCCGATCAGCGTGATGAAGATGGAGACCACGGCCGCCTGGGTGACGACTCCGCCGGAGAGGATGACCCGGTATGCCTCCAGCGTCGGGTGCTTGGGCAGCAGGACGTAGCCGCCGTTGGCGTTGAGCTCCTCGCGTCCGGCGAGGCTGGTGCCGATGGCGAGGACGAACGGGTAGAGCACGATCACTGTCAGGACGACCAGGGCGGCTGCCTTCGCACCCTGCCCGTACCAGTGCGGGCGCTCCATCCACGGTGGGCGGCCGGTCGAGGCGCGGCGGCGCTCGCCGCCACGGGGGCCGAACCGGGCGGTTCGCAACCGTGACGCAAGGGTCTGCTGACTCATCGGTACACTCCCTGCTCACCGAAGCGGTGGGCCAGCTTGTTTGCGGCGAGGATGAGGGCGAAACCGATGACGCCCTTCATGAGACCCGCGGCCGTGCTCATCCCCCAGTCGCCATCGATGACGCCGTGGAAGTAGACGTAGGTGTCCATGACTTCGGAGGCGTCCGGGCCGACGGCGTCACGCTGCAGAATGATCTGCTCGAAGCCGACCGAGAGGATGTCGCCGAGCCGGAGGATCAGCAGCATGAGGATCACCGGCCGGATGCCCGGCAGGGTGATGTGCCAGATCCTGCGGAGCCAGCCGGCTCCGTCCATGGCTGCGGACTCGTACTGGGCCATGTCGATCGAGGCGATGGACGCCAGGAAGATGATCGTCCCCCAGCCGCAGTCCTTCCAGATGGCCTGGGCGGTGATCAGCAGCTTGAAGGTGCCGGGGTCCGTCATCACGTTGCCGATGCTGACCCCGTGCTCCATCAGGAGCGTGGTGACCGAACCCGCACCGCCGAGCACCTGCTTGAACATCGCGACCACGACAACCCAGGACAGGAAGTGCGGGAGGTACACGACGGTCTGGATGAACCGCTTGATCTTCTCGCTGATGAGCGAGTTGAGCAGCAGCGCCAGGGCGATCGGTGCGGGGAAATAGAGCAGCAGCTGGATCGCGGTGATCTGCAGGGTGTTGGAGACCGCGCTCCAGAAGTCCGGTTCGGCGAGCAGCGCGGTGAAGTTCGCGAGGCCGACGAACGGGCTCTGCTTGAAGCCCAGGAACGGCTGGTAGTCCTGGAAGGCGATGACGTTGCCTGCGAGCGGCAGGTAGAAGAAGAGCGCGAAGTACAGAACACCCGGCAGGCAGAACAGCAGAAGTGCCCTGTCCCGCTTGAGGCGGTGGCGGAGCGGCTGCTTTGTTCGTACGTCTTTGCGCTTCTTCCCGGCGGAGCGATCCGCGTCGTCGGGATCACGGGGCTGCGGCACAGGCGACCGCACGGCCGAGACCGGCGCATCTGCCATCGTCACAGGCACCTCCAGGGCTGATGGAGCAAGGGAGTGTCCCGCATCCACGGAGGCGGCCCGCACCACCGTGGATGCGGCCGGCGCTCCTTCGCGGCGACAGGCACATAGTTCACGACTGTGCGCCCCGATGGCAAGACTTGTTCATTTCGCAGAGGTAACGAACATCTATTGACACAGAAAAAGTTTCTACGTGGACCCCATGAGCACCCCTCGGTGTTGCCGGAGACCCGAAAAGGGCACAGAAGTGGCACGGAAGCAGCACGAAGAGACCGTCAGGGAGTCGCGTCTGCAAGCCCCGCAGCGGTGGCGCATGCCCGATCATGCATGATCTTGCGTTCAAGATCGCTTCTGACGACATCCTCAAGCACGCCGCGCATACGCCCTTCTGCGTGGCCGCACCCTGTTCCGGCCACGCAGAAACGGAAACGGCGGGTGGCCCCCCCCCGGGTGGGGACCCCCCCTTAGGGAGAAAGGGTGAGACCGCCGGGAACGTGA